>VBFZ01000214.1:0-483 GCA_005880805.1 Chloroflexota bacterium
CGTCTACCAGCCCGAGGAGAAGCCGACGGGTCCGCTCGCATTGCCGCACGTCAGCGGCCAGCTGCGACCCGACATCCTCGCCCGCGGGGGTGGCTATCTGCCGTCGAAGGCCGAGGCCAGCGAGGCGAACGGCTCGGGTTGCATGGCCAGCAATTCGGGCACACTCGCCCTCTTCGGCTACCAGCTCTTCGGCGGGGCGATCGTGTCGCCGCACGCCGTCCAGGCGATGACCGACTTCGGCGCCGACCTGCCCAACGGGGATCGGTACGGGATGGGGGTCTTCGATCTGACGAACCTCGCCAACGGCTACGGCGAGCCGACCGTCGGCAACGGGGGATGGGACGACGGTGGCTACTCGTCCGTGCTGAGCGTGCTCCCGGGCGACGGGATTGCCATCGCCGTCCTGACCAACGAGGCCGGCGACCCCAGGCAGCTCGTCATGCCGTTGGCCCAGCAGATGGCGGCCGTGCTTCGATGACGCGT
>VBFZ01000214.1:514-7099 GCA_005880805.1 Chloroflexota bacterium
ACCGCCTCC
The DNA here is from genome assembly GCA_005880805.1 of Chloroflexota bacterium. Lineage (GTDB taxonomy): Bacteria > Chloroflexota > Limnocylindria > Limnocylindrales > CSP1-4 > CF-16. Next base: position 524 of record VBFZ01000214.1, read on the forward strand.
ACGCGACCGCGACCCTGATCCTGCGCGACATGCACCTAGCACAGGACGCCGTGCAGGAGACCCTGATCCGCTGTTGGCGGCAGCTCCCGAACCTGCGTGACGTGGCTACCTTCGATGGCTGGCTGTATCGCATCCTCGTCCGCACCGCTGCCGACGAAGCGTCGAAACGCCGCCGGTTCCGGGCCAACGTTAAGACGCTGTTCGTCGAGCCGAGTCACAACGGCGCCAACGACCTGGCCGACCGGGAGCTCCTGGAGCGCGCCTTCGCGCGACTCAGCCTCGAGCACCGGGCCGTCGTCGTGCTGCGCCACTACGCCGACCTGCCATTAGCGGACGTGGCGCTCGCGCTGGGGGTCCCGCTGGGCACCGCCAAGTCGCGCTACCACTACGCACTGGCCGAGCTGCGGACCGCCATCGAGGCCGATGGCCGACCGGTGACGGCGGCGGAGGGTCGAGCATGAACACCGATCGCGTCATCAGCGACTGGCTGCGGAGCGCCGCGCCCCCGCGCGCACCGAAGACGCTCCTCGACGCGACCCTCGAGCAGGTCGCCGCCCTCCCGGGCGGCAGGGGTTCGGATCGTGAGCGGACGTCGGGCGGGCCCACGCCTGTTGCTCGTAGCCGCCGTCGTCGGCGGGACCGCCATCCTAGGGTCGCTGTTCGTAGGCGGTGGAGGCCCCCAGCGAGGTCTATCGAGCTCCGTGCCCTCAGTGGGGCTTGGCGCCCTGGCGTACGCGACGAACGGGAGCATCTTCCTCGTGGGGACTGAGCGAGAACACCCAGACGCGGTCGAGATCGCGGCGAACGGGACCGGCGGCCTCAGCTACTGGGCACCGGCGTGGTCGCGGGACGGGCGATACCTCATGTTCGCGGGGGCACCGCAGGGTGATGGGGCAAGCCGGATCTTCGTCGTCGACCCGCAAGGGCGACAGGTCAGCTCATTCGCCGGGTGGCTGCCTAGCTGGTCGCCTGACTCGAGCAAGGTTGCCGCCTGGGACGACCCCTTCAAAACCGTCGGGATCTGGTCGGTCGACGGCCGCCGAGTCTCGACCGTGCCCTTCCCGACGGGCGTGACCCTGCCCGGCGACTCGACGCCGACCTTCACCGGCGACGGGCAGGCCCTGTACTTCGTCCTGAGCCGCGTGAGTTCCGAGCCGGAAGCAGTCCCGATCGACGGATCGGCGCCCCATGAGTTGAGCCCGATCACGACCGCGGGAAACCCGGTCTTCTCGAACGACGGCAGCCAGGTCGCACTTCCTGCGGCGGACGGACTCTATTTGGCTCGAGGAGACGGCTTCGCCCCACGCCTCATCGCGCATCTGGCGACCGGCCGCTTCTACGACGCCGTTTGGTCGAAACTCGACGACCGAATCGCCGTCGCATGGACGGGTGCTGGTCAATACGAATCGCTGGCGGTGATCGACGTTGCGTCCGGTCGAACGGTGATCGTCTGGGAGTCGGCGCCGGGTGATCGCATTCATCCCATCCGGTGGGCGCCTGACGGCCGGTCGATCCTCATGAGTTCGGGCTCGCGCCTGTATCGCGTGGTCGTAAGCGATCAGGCGACGACGAACCCAACTTTCGCGGCGGAGGTCCTGTTCGAGGATCCCTCCCACGATGCCTTCACCGATCTGGCCGCCGACTGGCAATGGATCGCCGGCGGGGGTTGATGGTGCCGTCGGGACAACTGGCGCCCAACCCGCCGCGCCGTCGCCTCGGTTGTCTCGAGTCCCTCCTGTCAGACCACAACCGCCCGACGGCGAGAAACGCCGCCACGAACTCGAGGCGCTCGAGCCGGGCGAGCTCGCGCGGGCGGCCGCCGGGACCCTGACTCTCCTCAAGGAGAGGGTCGTGACGCGCGGTAGCAGTCAGGCGACAGGCATGGCCCAAACGACCGAATAGGAATCCGCTCGCCGCGGCTCGACGCTACAGGGCATGACGGCGCGCTGGTCCGATCCACACCGGTTCCCGAGCCCCACCGCCTGTTGCGACCCCGGGTACGCCCGCGCCGTCACCGAGCCCGATGGGCGGTGATGTCTCTGGTGTGATCGGGATCACGCTGCGCGAACTCTTGATGGAGATGCGCGACGAGATCCGCGCGCTGCGTTCGGCCGTCGACTCGGTGGCCCGTGACCAGGCGCTCTCGGTCGAACGCCGTTCCGCCGTGCAGCGGGTCGCCGACACGATCATCGCGCGCCTGGACTCGCACGAGAAGGCGATCCTCGATCTCCAGCGGTGGCGCGACGAGGCAGCCGGGGCAATCCGGCTGGCCCGCTGGGCGCTCGGGGCGAGCCTCGTGGCGTCGGTCCTGATCGTGCTCCAGATCGCCGCCCTCATCTCCCACGCCGTCAATCCAGCTGTCCCGTGAGGAGCTAGTCATGGCCGAGCGCAAGTCCACATACCACGGCCTGACGACGGACGACCACGGCCCCGATGAGCGCGGCCTCGGCGCGCTGGCGTCCCCCGAGGATCCGCGCGACTTTCCGCTGGCCCAGCTGCTCGCCACCACCGGACCCGTTGCCGCCTACCCCACCAGCTGGGTCGAGCCCAACACGCCGCCGGTCACGAACCAGGGGACCACGCCCCAGTGCGTCGCCTATTCGTCGGGGTACGACCAGAACCACATGGACCGCGTCGAGGACGGCAAGTTCGTTGACTTCAACGAACCGCGGTTCTTCACGCTCATCGGCGGCTCGTCGGCCGGCGCGTACATGCGGTCGGCGCTCGACCGGCGCCTGCACTACGGCTACCCGGTGACCGGGCTCGGCGATGCCAGCCAGACCGCCCACAAGATCAAGGCCTACTACCGGGTGCCCCTCGACGCGACCAGCATCAAGGCCGCGCTGCTCCAGCACCTCGAGACCGCCCGAGTCGCGCGCCGAGAGCGTCGCATTCCTCGGTCGTCGGCGCAGTTGGCTGCGTCGGCGGTCGGTCGCGAAACAAGAGTTCGTACTCCCGGATCTCCCAGCTTCGCATCGCCCTTCCTCCTCGCGCTGTGTCCATCCTCCGAGACTAGGGTCCCCTTCAAGGCGGCGGGTCCCCGATGACAGCTGGGTTGCCCTCGACGGGGTGGCGCAACCGCATCGTCGGCCATGCGGATATCCCACCCGCCGCCTTGGTGCCCAACCCTCGCAACTGGCGCACGCATCCGGCCGAGCAGCAACGGGCACTGGGCGGCGCTCTTGCGGAGGTGGGCTGGGTCGCAGAGGTTCTGGTGAACCGGACGACCGGCCACGTAGTCGATGGCCATCTGAGGGTCGAGCTCGCCCTCGCGCGAAAGGAGCCCGCTGTCCCGGTGACCTACGTCGAGCTGTCCGAAGACGAGGAGCGAATGGTCCTGGCGACGCTCGATCCGCTGGCTGCGATGGCCGACGCCGAGACGAAGGCGCTCGCCGAGCTCCTCTCAGGCCTCGAACCGGCCGATGAAGGACTTAGAGAGCTACGCGGTGACCTCACCCGTCAGTACGGCCTCGACGGATCCCACGCCGGTCTTGCCGACCCCGATGACGTGCCCGAACTCCCCGACGAGCCCTACGTCAAGGCCGGCGAGCTCTATGCCCTCGGTGACCATCGCCTTCTGTGCGGGGACGCGACGAACCAGGATGACGTCGCCCGGCTCCTCGATGGGGCGAAGCCGACGCTCCTGGCCACGGATCCGCCCTACGGCGTCGCGCTCGATCCAACTTGGCGCGATGGCGTGTACAACGGCCTCGGTCCCGCCGAGCAGCCCTACATGCGCATCGATGCCCAAACCGAGGAGACGAGGCCAACGCAGGCCGACGTGGCGCGACACGGGCGAACGAAGGGCCATCGCAACACCACCGTTTCCGGCGATACGAGAGTCGACTGGTCGGAGGCGTTCGCGCTCGTCCCGAGCCTTGCGGTGGGCTACGTCTGGCACGCCGATCGCCACGCGGTCGAGGTCGCGCAAAGCCTGATCCGGATCGGCTTCGAGATCGTGCAGCAGGTCATCTGGGTTGGGGCACGAACCTTGCTGGGTCGTTCGCAAGCTGGGTGGGAAGGCACCGTTCCTCGGGGATCGGGACCAGTCGACCGTGTGGCGAGCGCCTTCGCCGAAGATGATCATGGGCGGCTCAGAAGAGGAGAAGCTCGATCACCCCACCCAGAAGCCGGTCCTGCTCTTCGAGACGCCGGTCCGCAACCACCTGCGACCTGGCGGCCTCGTCTACGACCCCTTCAGCGGTTCAGGGACGGCCATCATCGCTGCAGAGAGCCTGGGCAGGCGAGCGCTAGCGATGGAGATCGATCCGCGCTACCTCCAGGTGTCGATCGAGCGCTGGGGGCGGTTCACGGGCCGGACGGCGGAGCGGCTGGATGGCTAGGCCGTCACCGGGAGCTCCGGCGCCAGAGGACGTAGACCACCGCAATGACGAGGGCCACCTCGACTGCCCAGATCAAATACGTGCCGGGCCAGACATCCACGGCCCAGATGGTAGGCGGACCGCACGCGCGGCCGATACAGAGGCGAGGCCGACTATCGACACGAACGCGTCATCGTGTCGCGCATACCTGAGGTAAGGGTTTGGTAACGCGGCGCTGCGCTTTCGAGATGCCCGACGGCCGATCCTGCGGGGCACCGCCCGGCCGCCGCTCGACGTTCTGCTTCTGGCATGACCCGGAACGTGCGCAGGACCTCTCGGAGGCTCAGCGCCTCGGCGGCGTCCGGCGTCGACGGGAGCGGTCTCTCGCCGTGGCGTTCGACTTCAGCGGCCTCGAGACCGTGCCGGCGATCCGCCGCCTGCTCGAGATCGCCGCCACCGACGCACTGGGGTTGGAGACTTCCGTTGCCAAGGTCCGCCTCCTCATCTCACTGGCGATCGCCGCCGGGAAGCTCCTGGAGACCGGAGAGCTCGCCGAGCGCATTGAGACACTCGAAGGGCTCGTGCGCGAGCATCAGGATCCTCAGGCGCTCGAAGCGGCGTGACGCTGTCGAGGCGCACCGGAAAGATCGAATCGCGACTGAGCCCGACCCAGCTGGTGCTGCGCTGGCTGGACGAGGCCCATGCCTTCGGCTCGCTCGAGGCTTACACCAGTCACCTCCTGGAGACCGACCCCACCGAGGGGCCTCTTGATCGCCTGTGCCGCGAGACCGAAGCCAACACGAGACAGAGCGGCCGCGGTCGCCCGCGCCAGGATGTCGAGGCCCCGATAACGGGCGCCCTCGAAGAGACCATCTTCCGCTTCCAGCTCGTGATGCGCATCAACGTCGACGCCCACGAGATCCTGGATCGCCAGGTAATCCTTGATGTGGCGCTGTCGGCGCATATCGCGCTCCTGACCACTCCCGACGCAAAGGCGCGTGATGACCTCCCGCGACACTTCGGCAACGTGCTGAACGCGATGGACGGTCGAGTGAAGCTGCTTCGCGCGGCGGAGGCGGCTCGCGTCGCGGCCGAGTACCGCTACCTCAACGGGCGCGCCGCGCTGTTTCCCAACGCCCTCGAGGCGTGGGACCTGCAGGTCAAGTCATCCGTTGGGCAGACGGCGATGGCGTTCCGACTGGCCACGCTGGAGGGGGTGCTACCGGACATGGAGGCTGACGCGAGTCCTGACGAGCCGGCCGAGCTAGCCCCCGACCCGGATGATGTCGCTGCGGTGCTCGCGGATCTGGTCGAACCGTCGAAGGCCGAGGCCCTTGAGAAGCTAGACGAAGGGCGCCGCGCACACGCCATCGCGACCAGGTGGTTGCGCTCGAAACAGGCGCGAACTCAGCCAAAAGTCGCGTGAAGGGACACTATCCGTCGGCCGTCCGAGAGTGGCGCATTTCTGAGGAGCGCGCCGTGGAACTGCTGGCTGCCTGGGAGCGCGAGGCGGAGTCGCGCGGACTGGACCGCTACGGAGTGACGTTCTGGCCCGATGGCGAGGCCTGGCTCAAGGAGCGAAACCCCGGGTCTGCACAGCGGTACTGCCCGGCTGAGCCGGCGGTGCTGCGCCGTCGCTACTTGCGGCGGTCCTCGGGCATCGATGGGAACGGCTTGGACAGGGGCGGTAGGACCTCTTCGGCCTTATTCCGGGCCCGACCCTGGTCCGGAGGACGCGGTCGGAGCACGCCCGACGTCACGACCGCTGCGAGGCCGGTTCGAGTCGGCGACGCTCGTCGACTCGACGCTCAGCGCTCGAATCGCCAGGCTTCCCGCTCATAGCGCTCGAGACGGCCGTCTGCGGTGCCGGCGCCTTCCTAGCCCGTCTGCGTGAGTCGATCCGCCTCGGCGAGGAGGAGGCGACTGAAGGGTTGGAAACCAATCCTCGCGCTGTTCAGTCCGCCCATGATGCGATGCACGGTGCCCCATTCCCAGATCGCGGCGACGTCGACGCCGGTTCGGGCAGCCAGCCGCCGCGTCCTGGCGCGGAGGTCGTCGCCTGCGTCGGGGGTGCAACGGACGATGGTCCCGAGATCACAGGCTGGTTCTGCCCGAAGGCCGTCGGGGTCGATCAACTTGAACGTGCCGTCGGCGGCCTGCAGAGCGTTCGCCTCGTGGATGTCGCCGTGCACCAGCACCGATCGGCCATCGTCGTGGGCGCGTTCGCGGCGCTTGGCGCACGCGACGGCGTCAG
>VBFZ01000163.1 GCA_005880805.1 Chloroflexota bacterium
GGCTCCTCGGCCGGATCGGTCAGGTAGCTCTCGAAGCGCGACTCGAAACGATCGCCTGCGGGCGATGCCGACATGGCCCAGCGCAGACCGTTCGCCACGCCCCACTGTTGGAGCGCCTCGTTCGCGCCGACGAGCCCCTCGTACGGGCCGGTGTCGGTGATCACGCCGTAGCGGCCGGCGGGCAAGGTTCCAGAAACGATCTGTCCGCGGTGCGGCGGAGGCGACGAAACGGGCACGCCGACCTCGATGTCGAGCTCACGCTCCATGTCGATCACGTTGAACCGGACGAGGGGTGGGCCGGCCGGCGGGATGCCGTCGGCGGCCAGGCGGTCGAACACCTGCGGGAACGAACGATCGATCGCAGGGCCAAGACCGGCCATCGGGACACGCGATCGAATCCCGACGTACGGCTGCTCCTCGCGCTCGACGATCCGAGGTTCGCCCGACATCCCGGACATACGGTAGCGGGTCGTGCGATCAGCAACCCTCGTGCTCACCGCGCTTGCGCCGGCCGAACCCGAATTCGCCCAGCCGACGCCGGACCAGCGGAAGCCACACGAATCCGACAGTCGCCTGCGCCAGCAGGGCCAGGATCAGCAGCAGTCCGGGCACCGTGAGGAAGACCGCGGGGATCGCCCAGTCGAAACCCGCGAACCCCCCGAAGTCGCCGCCGAGAACGTCCACGGGAGCGAAGTTCGCTGCCGTCAGGGCGAAGGGCTCGTCGGGCCCCGCGCCTGCGCCCGCTCCCGTGCCTGGTCGGGAGGACGGTCCCGGTAGGCCTCCGGTGGTTGGGCCCTGACCGGATTCGGGAGCCCGATCCGAGGGCGTTGGAGACTGATCCCCGCCGATTGCGCCGCCCGAACCTGGGGATCCTCCAGGTCGCGTGGACGAGGCCGGGGTCGGGCCGGCGCCTGACGAAGGTGTCGGGGGTGCGCCGCCACCAAGGGACGGTGTCGGAGTCGCCATCAGCGTCGGCGTGGGAGTGGACCCGGGATTAGAAGACGGGCCCGGGGTGGAGGTCGGCGTCGGCGTCGGTCCGGGGGTCGAGGTTGGGGCTGGAGTGGAGGTCGGCGTGGAGGTCGGCGTGGGGGTGGCCGTCGACGTTGGCGTGGGCGTGGCCGTCGACGTTGGCTGCGGCGTGGCCGTCGACGTTGGTTTCGGGGTTGCCGTGGGCGTTGGGACGGGTGCGGCGGTGACCGTGATGGTGACGAGCGTCGAGCAATTCAGAAGGCAGCCGCTAGGGTGATATCGCCACTGGTCGGTTCCGACGAAGCCGGGGTTCGGCGTGTACCGGAAGCCACCGTTCGACGAGAGGAGCAGTGTGCCGTGGGCAGGGTTCGACTCCTTGATCGCAGTGGTCGAAAGGAGCGCGGTGTCGTTCGCCAGCACACCCGGCGCGGCGACGTTCAGCACGGTGTCCTGCACCACCGAATACGAGTCCGGCATCGGCAGCAGACCGAGCGCCGAGACGCGCTGGGTCCAGGGCCCCGCGGCCAGGACAGTCGCGGCTGCGGCGGCAACGACAACGCCGAGGAAGGAGATCCGCGTGAATCGTCCCGTCCTCATGCCACTTCCCGCCGGGGCACGTAGAGGGTCGGCCGCCGAGCATCGACTTCCGGCAGCGGCGGATTCTCAGCCGTCTCGATCCCGGCCACGAACGCGCGAACGAGGCGCTCCTCCAGCTGGGTGCCGGCCGCGTCCTCGAGGCGGTGGAGCGCCTCGCGGATGTCGAGCGCCTTCCGGTATGGCCGGGTGGTCGTCATTGCCGAGAACGCGTCCCCGACCGCCAGGATCCGGCCGATCAGCGGGATCGACTCACCCTCAAGGCGGTCCAGATAGCCCTCCCCGTCCCAACGCTCGTGATGGAACCGGATGCCGGCGCGCACGAGGTCCACCTCCGGGACGTCGCGCACGATCATGTCGCCCAGCGCGACGTGTTGTTTCAGGATGTCCTGCTCGGCGATCGTCAGGCGCCCGGGCTTGCGGAGGATCGCGTCCGGGACGCCGATCTTGCCGACGTCGTGCAGCAGGCCGGCGAGTCGGATCGAACGGATGAGGTCGGGGTCGAGGTCCAGCTGCTCGGCGAGGAAGACCGCGTAGCGGGAGACGTCCTCCGAGTGCCGTTTCGTGTAGCGGTCCTTCGTATCGACGGCGATCACGAGTCCCTGCAGCACGTCGAAGCTGCTTGCGACCGCCGTCTCGGTGTCGTCCACGCCTGCGACGCGGATCGCGTCACCTCCGCTGGCTTTGGCCTCCTCCAGCGTGCGAACCACGGTCGACAGCAACCCGGTGACCGACGAGCCGTGCTCCGGGAAGGTCGCCAGGCCGGCACTGATCGTCACGGGAAGCCGTTCGGTGGCCTCGAACTGGAGGCTCAGGTCGACAAGCGCGGTGCGGATCCGCTCGACGGCCGGCTCGAGCTCGACCACGCCCTCGGCGTGCGCCACGAGCAGGAACTCGTCGGGACCGTAGCGCCCGACCAGCACCGTTTCGGGGACGTGCCGCTTCATGAGCTCCACGAGGGAGATCAGGACGTCATCGCCGGCGCGGTGCCCGTGGTTGTCGTTCAGCAGCCGGAAGTTGTCGACGTCGATCAAGGCCACGCCAAGCGGAACGCCTACAGCCCTGGCGCGCTCGAGCTCCTGGCTCAGGAGGCCGACCAACGCGCCGTGCGTCAGCGTCCCCGTCAGCGGGTCCCGCCGGGTCGACTCGATCAACGCAGCCTGCTGCCGAAGGAGCCGCCGCTGGGCCGACCGGAAGATCAGGAACAGGACCGCAGCAGCGATGAGCCCCGCGCTGAGGGTCAGCACGACCACGTCGTGGCGGACGCCGGCGAGCCGTTCGAGGATGGGGCCGGCATCGCGCCAGATCGAAACGACTGCCCGCACCTGCCCGCCGCTGCTTGCTGGCAGGAACTCACGGAGCAGGGTCGGGGAGCCGAAGGCGGCCGTGCCGGGAGCGGCGCCGGCCGCGTCCGCAGACACCAGCCCGGCCCGGGCCGATCCGGCGACGGCGAGGGCGAACTCGCCGTCGACCGGGGTTCGGGAGCCGGCGAACGACGGATCGTCGGTGGCGAGGATGGTGCCGTCGGGCAAGCGAAGCTCGACGTGGAGGATCTCGCCGGGTCGGGTCAGCGTTGCGAGTTGTGACTGGAGGCGGGCCAGCTCATCCGGCGTGACCGCGCGGCCGCCGTCCTGCAGGTAGCGGGGCTGGACGTAGGCGTTCACGAACGCCCGTGCGGTGGCGGAGTCGCTGCCGACGACGTCGGTCAAGGCCGATGCGGAGAAATGCGCCGAGACCATGAGCGCCTGCGCCGCAGCCGTGATCCCGACCAGCGCCAGGAACGCGCCGAAGACCAGGATCAGGAGGATCGGGCGGCGGATTCGTGGCTCGGAGCCGAACACGTTCGGGTGGCCTCTCGTCGGGGGCAGGCGATATGGCGAGCGTATGCATGCGCGCGCGAGCCCCCAACCGGACGAGAGTCACGGCTGGCTGGACGAAGGTCCGGTGCGGGCGCGCACGCCCCCGTCCTGCGGCTCTCCGTGATCCTGTCCCCCGCCGCGTCGGTATCCTTCAACGCCAGTCGCAGCAGGCTCGAGGAGTCACGTGGAACGCCCGACATCCCGGTCTCAAAGCCTTCAGAGAATCGGCCTGATCGTGGCCGTCGCAGGGGTCGCTGTTCTCGCGATCGGCAACACGCTCCCGTGGGGGAGCGCCGGGGAGCTGAACCGCTACGGCGCCTTCGACTCGTACGCCGATGGGCTGTGGGCCTTCCTCTGCGGACTTGCGCTCATCGGAGTCCTGCTCCGAGGTGGGACAGCCCGCAGTCGGACCAGGACGGTGCAGCTGCTGCCCGCGCTCCTCGGCATCGGAACGCTCCTGCTCGCGTTCGTGGGCTTTCGAGCGGTGCAGGCCTGGGTCGGCAGCCTGGCAGCGCTCGGTCACCAGGACGGAAAACTCGAGCCCGGCGTTTACTTGAGCCTCCTCGGTGGCGCGCTCGCTGCGGCCGGAGGCATCCTCTACAGCTGGGTGACGGTGCGCGAGATGCCGGTCCTGCCGACCGTGGCCGAGACGGACGTCGATTTCGCCCGCGACCTCGTCCTCCGCTTGCTGCTGGTGGTCGCGTTCACGGTTGGCGGGGGAGCGGCGGGAGTGGTCCTCGCGCTCCAGATCGCGGCCGGCCTGGGAAGCGGCCTCATCCTGATGATGCTGGCGCTGATCGGAGCGGGAGCTGGAGCAGCGGTTGGCGACCGAGTGTGGAAAGCGTTCTTCGGGCCGCCGGCGCCGTCGGGAAGAGTGGGCAGCCGCTGAAGCGACCCGACCGAGGAGCTGCGGGGCCGTCGGTGTGGTCTACAGCGGGGCGCCTTGACGCCCTCAAGACCCTCGCCTAGACTCCCCGCCACATCTGAACAGGGCGATGAACGGGACGAGTACCCGTCGTGCGTCGGCACAGAGACCCGGTGGCTGGTGGAAACCGGGACGACAGCGACAGGGAATGGACCCCGGAGCCTCCGGACCGAACGCTCGGCGTCGCCGAGCCAGTAGGCTCCGGCGCAGAGCGCCAGCGATAGAGGGCAGCGCCGATCGGCGGCGAAGGATCGCATCCCGAGTCGACCCGTCGGTCACGTGAGTGCGGCATCGCCGAATGAGGGTGGCACCGCGGAAGGCTCGACCTTTCGTCCCAGGGACGAAAGGTCGTTTTGTTTCTCGGGCGTCGGCGCCCGAGCGCCGCACCAGCCCGGAGGGCCACCGTCGATGACAACGACAGATCCGCTCAGCCTCACTGCCGCGAAGCGCCTGGCCGCCAACGCGGACACGCTGCTCCTCAAGGCGAGCCGCCCGGCCGACCTCGAGACGCCGATCGGGGCGTTTCTGCGCCTCGACGATGGCGGTCCGGCCTACCTCCTCGAGTCGGTCGAAGGCGGCGAGCGCCTGGGCCGCTACTCGTTCCTGGGCGTCGTCCCGCGGCGGCTGCTCGAGGTCCGTGGATCGTCGGCGACGATCCAGACGCGGCCCGTGACGGTCGACGAGTACGACCCGTCGCTGCCGACCGAGACCTTCGAGGCGCCCGACCCGCTGGACGCCCTGCGTCGGTTCGTCACGAGGCGGCGGGTCGAGCCGCGCGACGGCATGCCGAGATTCACGGGCGGAGCAGTGGGCGCGCTGGCCTACGACGCCGTCACCGCCTTCGAGCCGACCGTCCCGCTCCCGGAACGCGACCCGGTCGGTGTTGCCACCGCGACGTTCATCGAGACCGACCTGGTCCTGGTGTTCGATCACCTGACCCACGATCTCTCCGCGATCGCCTCGCTGCACACGGCGGCGGCGGATCTCGAGGGCCGCTATCGCATCGCCGAGCGGGCGATCTTCGAGGCGCTGGAGCGAACTGCCCGGCCGACGGCAGCCGAGATGGCGAACGGGACCGGCGCGAAGGCCTCGGGCGGGCCCGGTACTGGCGCGAGCTCGGCAGCCAGGGGCGGGGTCGGCCTGCCCCCTGAAGGAATCGACACGAGCCTGGGACGCGAGGCCTACATCCGTGCCGTCGAGGTCGCCAAGGACGCCATCGCGGCAGGCGAAGCCATCCAGGTCGTCCTGGCTCGGCGCCAGTCGATCGACATGCCGTCGCTCGCCGACGGACGGCCGCTCGACGGTATTGCCCTGTACCGAGCGCTGCGCCGGGTGAACCCGAGCCCGTATCTCTTCTTCGTGCGAACGCCGGCCTTCGAGGTCGTCGGCGCGTCGCCCGAGCTCCTTCTGCAGGTCGAGGGTGACCGCCTCACGACGCACCCCATCGCAGGGACGCGGCCTCGCGGCGCCACGCCTGCCGAGGACGAGATCCTCTCGGAGCAGCTGCAGCGCGATCCGAAGGAGCGTGCGGAGCACGTCATGCTCGTCGACCTGGGCCGCAACGACCTCGGTCGCGTGGCCAGGCCCGGGACGGTCGCCGTCACGAAGTACATGGAGGTCGAGCGCTATAGCCACGTCCTCCACCTCGTTTCCCACGTCGAGGGCCGTCTGCGGCCGGATCTCGACGCGGTCGACGCGCTCCGGGCCGTGTTCCCTGCCGGCACGCTGTCCGGCGCCCCGAAGGTCCGCGCGATGCAGCTCATCGCCGCGGCCGAAGGCGAGCGGCGCGGCCTGTACGGCGGCGCGGTCGGCTACCTGGGCTATGACGGCAACCTCGACACGGCGATCACGATCCGCTCCGCGGTCCTGCGCGACGGCATGGCCCACGTCCACAGCGGTGCCGGCATCGTCGCCGGGTCGGTCCCCGAGCGGGAGTTCGAGGAGACCGAGCACAAGGCGGCCGCCCTGCGACGGGCGATCGAACTGGCCGCCGGGCTCGATGGCTCGGGCGTCCGTGATGCCGGGGCGGGCTCGGGCGCCGTCGATGCCGGGGCGGGCTCGGGCGCCGTCGATCGGGTGGTCGGGGACGCTCGGGACACCGCTGGGGCGCCCCCGGTAGGCCAGGCAGGTGGTCGGCCGTGATCCTCGTCGTCGACAACTACGACTCGTTCACGTTCAACCTCGTCCAGGCGCTGGAGGCGGCTGGCGCTTCGGTGCGTGTCTATCGGAACGACGCGATCGACAAGGCCGGCCTCGAGGCCCTCGCCGACGACCCCGCGGCGGACCTGCGGGGCATCGTGATCTCTCCCGGACCGGGCTCGCCTGACTCGGCGGGCGTCTCCGTCGCGACGATCGAGGTCGCGGCGGAGCGGCGAATCCCGTTGCTCGGCGTTTGCCTCGGGATGCAGTCGATGGCCGCAGCGTTCGGGGCCGCGATCGTTCGGGCACCAACGCTGGTGCACGGCGAGGCGTCCGAGGTCGACCACGACGGAGCCGGCCTGCTCGCCGGCCTCCCGGACAGCTTCGCAGCCGCCCGTTACCACTCCCTGTGCGTCGACCCGGCCACACTGCCGGCCGAGCTGCAGGTGACTGCGACGAGTCCGGTCGATGGAGTCGTGATGGGCCTCCGTCACGTGTCCCTCCCACTCGAGGGCGTCCAGTTTCATCCCGAATCCGTCCTCACCCCGGAGGGTCCCCACCTCCTTGCCAACTTCCTGCGCCTGGCGGGCGAGGGCGAGGCAGGGCGCCTGGACGCCGCGACCGGTTCGTTTGCGACCCGGGGGATGACGGAGCCCGTGGCAGCGGAGACGATCGGGAGTGCCGGCGGAGGCGCGACGGGTGCCACAGCCGCGACGAGCGCTAGAGCCGGGACGAGTGCTCCAGGAGGGTCACGATGAGCGAGGTCGTTCGCGCGGCGCTCGCCGCCGTGGTCGAGGGACAGACGCTCTCCGTCGACGAGGCTCGGGCCGCGATGGGCGCCGTGATGGACGGCGAGGCGACGCCCGCTCAGCTGGCCGCATTGCTCGTAGCTCTTCGGATGCGCGGCGAGACGATCGAGGAGTTGGCCGGGTTTGCCAGCGCGATGCGCGATCGCGTCCTCCACGTCGACGCGCCGCCCGGCACGATCGACACGTGCGGCACCGGTGGCGACCGGAGCGGGACGTTCAACATCTCGACAACCGCCGCGCTCGTCGTGGCGGGTGCCGGCGTCCCCGTCGCCAAGCATGGCAATCGCGCGATCACCTCGAAATCGGGGTCGTTCGACGTGCTCGAGGCCCTGGGCGTTCGCACCGACCACGACGCCGACTCGGCCGCGCAGGGGCTCCGCGACGACGGTTTTGCGTTCCTCTTCGCGCCCGGCTTCCACCCGGCGATGAAGCACGCCGGTCCGACACGCCGGGAGATCGGCGTCCGGACGGCGTTCAACCTGGTCGGGCCGCTGACCAATCCGGCGGGGGCCAGGCGGCAGTTGATCGGGGCGGGGGACGCGTCGGTTGCGCCGCGCCTGGCGGAGGTGCTCCGCGTGCTCGGGGCGGAACGCGGGTTCGTCGTCCACGGCGACGGCGTCGACGAGCTGCCGCTGGACGGGTCCGGCGTCCTCTACGACGTCTCACCGGATGCCGTCGAGCGGCGCCAGGTGGAGGCGAAAGACCTTGGGCTTGCTCCCGCACCGACCTCCGAGCTCGCCGGTGGCTCGCCCGAGGAAAACGCAGCCCTTGCGGAAGGCGTGCTCGGCGGCGATGCCGGCCCCCGGCGCGATGTCGTGCTGCTCAACGCCGGCGCCGGTCTGGTCGTCGCAGGTCGCGCCAATGACCTTCGCGACGGGATCGCGATCGCCGCTGATGTGATCGACCGGGGCGCGGCTGCGGCGCTGCTCCAGCGGTTGCGGGTCGCCCGCCGAACACACGAGGATGCCTCCCGCGAGGCCGAGGGGGCACCCGCGTGACCCTCGCGGAACCACCCGCGCTCGCGACCCGGCCCGGACGACGCGCGCGCTCGAAGGCTGGCGGCCGGACCACTCGCAGGCCGAGAAGTGGGGTCGTCGCCGAGATCGCGGCCAGACGAACGGCGGACGTCGCCTCGGAGCTGAACGGTCTCGGTTTCGGCGAGCTGGCCCGGCGAGCCGCGGCCTCTGCGCCTGCCCGGGACATCGCCGTGCGGCTCGCCCGACCGGGAACACACCTCATCGCGGAGGTCAAGCGCGCCTCGCCTTCAGCCGGGCGCATCGCCTCAACCGGGGAGGACATCGTCGCCCTTGCCCGAGCCTACGAGGCAGGCGGCGCCAGCGCGATCTCGGTGCTTTGCGAACCGCACTGGTTCGCGGGCTCGCCGGAGGACCTGGCGGCCATCCGTGCCGCGGTCTCCATCCCGCTCCTGGCGAAGGAGTTCGTGGTCGACGAGCGGCAGCTGCCGGTGCTCCGCGCAGCAGGCGCCGATGCCGTGCTCCTGCTGGCGGTCCTGCATCCGGCGGCGCGGTTGGCCCGGCTGGTGGACCGGGCGCGCGAAGTCGGGCTCGAACCCCTGGTCGAGGCACACGACGAGCGTGAGCTCGACCGAGCGCTCCGCACGGGGGCGCGACTGATCGGGATCAACAACCGCGACCTCGCGACCCTGGACGTCGACGCCGAGCGTGCGGCCAGGCTGCGGCCCCTCGTCCCCGACGACCGCCTGGCGATCGCCGAGTCCGGGGTTCGGGACCCGGCCACGGTCCGCGAGTGGCGCGCCCTGGGATTCGACGCAGCGCTGATCGGCGAGGTCCTCGTGCGTGCCGAGGATCCTGTGGCTTCCGCCGCGGCCTATGTCGCCGCCGGGGCCCTGCCGTCAGACCCCGCGGCGGAGGGTCGCATGCCCATTGTCAAGGTCTGCGGGATCACCGATGCGACCGGTGTCCGTGCGGCGATCTCCTCGGGAGCCGACGCCATCGGACTCAACTTCGTCCCCGGCACGCCACGGGCCCTCGACCTGAGCGAGGCTGCCGAACTCGCCGCCCTGGCTCGCGCGATCGGGCCGGGCGCGAAGGTAGTCGCGGTTACCGTGAACCCGGACAGGGCACGCCTTGCGGCGATTGTCGACGCGGTCGATCCGGATGCCTTCCAGCTATCCGGTTCAGAAAGTCCCGCGGCGGTTGCCGCCATTTCCCGTCCGGTCTGGAAGGTGCTCCACCTGCCTCCACAGGACCCCGACGACATCGACGCCGCAGCACGCGAGCTCGTCGAACGCGCGCGGGCGTACCTCGGGCTCCCGAACTGCGAGCGCATCATGCTCGACACCGCGGGCGGCGCTTTCCCGGGAGGGACGGGCAGCCGGGTCGGCGAGGGCCTTGCTCGTGCCATCGCGCGCGAGATTCCGGTCACCCTCGCGGGCGGTCTGAATCCGGGGAACGTCGCCCGAGCCGTCCAGGAGCTTTCGGCCGTCGGCGTCGACGTCGCGTCCGGCGTCGAGGCACCGCGCCTTCCCGACCGACGGCCCGTCAAGGACCCGTTCAAGGTCGCCCTGTTCGTCAAGCGCGCGAGGGCCGCCCGCTTCGATCGCCCGGTCGATCCCGCACGGCCAACGCCGGTCAATCCGGGTCTGCTCGACGCCGACGACCGGGGACGCTGGGGGGTCGATCGAGCATTCGGCGGCCGCTACGTCCCCGAGACGCTGATGGCGGCACTCCGCGAGCTGGAAGTCGCCTATCTCGCGATCCGCCACGACCCACGCTTCTGGGCCGAGCTCCGCGACCTGCTCCAGGCCTACGCCGGACGACCGACCCCGCTGTACCGCGCAGACCGCCTCGCCGAACGCGTCCTGCGACAGGCACGCGAGATCGACGAGGGGGCCACGCCCGACCGCCTCCGGCTGTACCTGAAGCGGGAGGACCTGGCGCACACGGGCGCCCACAAGATCAACAACGCATTGGGCCAGGCGCTGCTCGCGAGGCGCCTCGGCAAGACGCGGGTCATCGCCGAGACCGGAGCCGGCCAGCACGGCGTGGCAACGGCGACGGCCTGCGCGCTCTTCGGGCTCCCGTGCGTGGTCTACATGGGCGCCGAGGACATGGACCGCCAGCGGCCGAACGTCCTGCGCATGCACGCGCTGGGCGCCGAGGTCCGCCAGGTGATGTCGGGCTCGGCGACGCTCAAGGACGCGATCAACGAGGCGATGCGCGACTGGGTGACGAACGTCGGGTCGACCCACTACGTCCTCGGCTCGGCGATGGGCCCGCACCCCTATCCGACGATCGTTCGCGACCTGCAGCGGGTCATCGGCGACGAGTCGGCCACCCAGCTCGAGCGCCTCGAGGGCCGATTGCCCGACCTGGCGCTCGCCTGTGTCGGCGGCGGCTCGAACGCCATCGGGCTGCTGTCGAGGTTCATCGGCGAGCCCTCCGTCCGGCTCGCGGTGGCGGAGGCAGCGGGTGACGGGATCGAGACCGGCCGGCACGCAGCCGCCGTGGCGGGCGGGTCGCCCGGGATCCTGCATGGCGCTCGCTCGCTCATGCTCCAGGACCGCGACGGCCAGGTGGTCGAGGCCCACTCTCTGTCCGCCGGCCTCGACTACCCGGGGGTAGGCCCGCAAATCGCGGCGCTCGCCGTAGCCGGCCGGCTGGAGCTCGCGGCGGCAACGGACGCCGAGGCGATCGCCGCGCTACACGAGGTGACCGCGGCGGAGGGGATCCTGCCCGCCCTGGAGACGGCGCATGCGTTCGCGGTGCTTCCCGGGCTGCTCGCCGGCAGCGGGGGCGACGGGGATGCCCGCTCACGGCCTCGCGAGACCGTCGTGTTGCTCGGGCTGTCGGGCCGCGGCGACAAGGACCTTGCCGCCATCGAGCGCGCGGCGGGAGCGCGCCCGTGACAGCAGGCGTCGCCGCGCAGACGGCGCCGGCGACAGAGACCGAAGAGGCGCCCCACGGGACCGACGCGACAATCGGTGCCAGGCGAATCCACGCCGCCTTCGAGCGAGCCTCGCACGAAGGCCGAGCTGCGCTCATCCCGTACATCGTGGCCGGCTATCCGGACCAGGAGAGCTCCTTCGAGATCGCAATTGCCGTCATCGACGCGGGCGCCGACATCCTCGAGGTCGGGCTGCCCTACAGCGACCCGTTGGCCGACGGAGCCACCCTCCAGCGGGCGTCGGGCGCGGCACTTCGGGCCGGAGCGACCCGTGAGTCGTCGACCCGCCTCGTCGAGCGAATCGCCGCTGCACGCCCCGCGGTTCCCCTCGTGCCGATGGCCTACGCCAACCAGGTCATCGGCGGAGGCGACGGCCGGGAGGTCGCGCGTGAGCTCGCGTCGGCCGGAGCGTCGGGGATCATCGTCGCGGACCTGACGCCCGACGAAGGCGCCCCGTTCGAGGAGGTTGCGCGGGAGGCGGACCTCGCCGTCGTCTACCTCGTCGCCCCGACGACGCCCCCGGATCGCCGCAGACTCATCGCGCAGCGCACCGGCGGATTCCTCTATTGCGTGTCGCTGGTCGGCGTGACCGGCGCGCGCGATTCGCTACCGCGGGAAGTCGGGCGCCTCGTGCGCGAGGTTCATGCGGTCTCGCCGGTTCCCGTGGCCGTCGGCTTCGGAATCAGCCGACCAGCCCATGTTCGGGCCCTGTCGCGTGCCGGCGCGGACGGCGTCATCGTCGCCTCGGCCCTCGTGGACGCGCTCGGCCCTGACGGACGGGACCGCGCGCGGCTGGCGGCGTTGGTGACGTCCCTGCGCGAAGCCGCGCGGCGCTGACGGGCCGAAAGGACGGACGAGGGCCCTACCGCACCCCGCCGGAACCCTGACCGAGCTGGCGGGTTGCGCGGCCGATGCCGCCGCCACGGTAAACGAAGCCCGCGATGAGCCCGAAGATGAAGCCACCGACGTGCGCCAGGTAGGCGACACCGCCGGTTTGTTCGGTGACCGCGATCTGACCGAGGCCGCTGATCAGGTTCAGCAGGAACCACAGGCCGATCGCGATGATCGCCGGCACGGCGATCGGTATGAACCGGAAGATGAGCACCCACACGCGATTGCCGGGGAAGAGCGCGAGGTAGGCGCCCAGGACGCCGGCGATCGCTCCTGACGCGCCAAGGCTCGGAATCAGCGAATTGGGCTGCGGCAGGATCTGCGCGAAAGCCGCGACCACACCCGCCGCCAGGTACAGGAAGATGTAGCCGACGGTCCCGAACCTGCGCTCGACGTTGTCGCCGAAGATCCACAGGAACCACATGTTGCCGAGGATGTGCAGCCAGCCCCCGTGCATGAACATGCTTGTGAAGATCGTCAGCCAGATGGGTGATGGACCCGGGGCCTCGTCGATCTCCACTTTCTCGTCGCCGATCGTGATCACCTCGGGCTTCACGATGTCGACGTTGTGGGTGATCTCGTAGGGGATCGTGCTGTAGCCGTAGGTGAACGGCTGGTGTTCCTGGCCGGACTCGGGCAGCTGCAGGAACAGGAAGACCGCGAAGTTCACGAGGATGATGAGGATCGTGACGGGTGGCCAACGGCTGCCCGGCTCGTTCTCGTCTCCGATCGGGAAGATCACGCTCCCGGACCTCCTCCATTCCCCGGATCGTTCGTGGGCGACATGCTGCGCCCGTGCATGGCGCGGCGCAATCCTCCGGCGTCAGCCTGCGTGGTCCTCGTCGCCGTCGGTGGCCCGCCGCTCCCTGGCCTCCAGTCGCCGGGCAACCGCCATCAGGCGCCGGTAGACGGCAAGCAGGTCGGCCTGGGGCGTCGGGCCGGTGTTGGCCATCGACACCCGGAGGAGTACCTCCCGCTCGCGGTCGAGGTCGCGCACACCCCGCCGCCGTGCCACCCGCTTGGCGCGGCCGACCTCGAGCGCGAGCTCTGCGCGCTCGTTCAGGAGCTCGACGATCCGCCGGTCAAGCGAGTCGATCCGCCGTCGAAGCCGCCGCAGCTCGGCCGACTCGCTCGCCTCCAGCGTGCGGTCAGCCATCCTTCGCCACTCCTGGCCCAGGTGACCTCGCCAGCGATTCGAGCGCCAACGCGTACCCGCGCGCGCCCTGCCCGACGATGGACTCGACGGCGATGTCGCGCAGGAAGTTGACCTGTCGGAACGCCTCCCGCTTCGACGGGTCCGACAGGTGGACCTCGATGAACGGTCGCGCGACGCCAAGCAGCGCATCCCGGAGGGCGACCGACGTGTGGGTCAGGCCGCCCGCGTTGACGATCGCGGCATCGAAGTCGCGCTCGTGCAGCCGGTCGATGAGCGCGCCTTCATGGTTCGACTGGAAGAACGCGAGCTCCAGGCCGAGTTGCCGCCCGACGTCGGCCAGGTCGGCGTGGATCTCGTCGAGCGTCTGCCGGCCGTAGATCTCCGGCTCGCGGCTTCCGAGCAGGTTCAGGTTCGGCCCTTCCAGGACGAGCACGCGAGTCATCCGACCGTCGCCCCCGCCGCGGTCCCGGCAAGGACGCCCCCGACGACCTCGCGCACCAGGGCCTCCGAAACGTCCGCCCGGACCTCCACGCCGGCCGCTTTCGGGAGAACCCAGCGCAGCCCCGCGGCGCCATGCTTCTTGTCCGCTTCCATCGCCTCGAGAACCGCCTCGAGGGAAGCCCGCGTAGGGACGGAGCCCAGGTCCAGCTTGCTGAGGAGACCCTCAATGCGTGCCGCGTGCTCCGGCGGAGTTACGCTGACCGCCGCGCCGATGCGAGACGCCGCTCGAAGCCCGTAAGCGACAGCCTCGCCGTGGAGGATCCCCGCATAACCCAGGGCGGCCTCGAGGCCGTGGCCGACCGTGTGCCCGAGGTTCAGGCGGATCCGGCCGTCTCCTGCCGACGCCTTCTCCCGCTCGTCGGCCAGCACGACCTGGACCTTCGACCAGGCACACCGCTCCACCAGCTCCGCGATGGCGCCCGATTCGAACGCCATGGAGTCACCGGATGCGATCGCTTCTCCGTCAGTCTCGAGCAGCTCCATCAGCCGCTCGTCGCCGAGGGCGGCCATCTTCACCGCCTCCCCGAGCGCAGCCCGCAGGTCGCGCGGGGGAAGCGAGCGCAGCAGCGCAACGTCGGTGATTACGGCAGTCGGTTGGTGGAACGCGCCGACGAGGTTCTTGCCCTCGGGCAGGTCGATCGCGGTCTTGCCGCCGATCGAGCTGTCGATCTGGGCGACGAGCGAGGTGGGGACGTGCACGATTGGAACCCCTCGCAGCCAGACCGCGGCCAGGAAGCCAGCGGCATCTCCCAACGCTCCGCCGCCAACGGCGACGAGCGGCTCTTCGCGCGTGACGCGAAGTGCCGCAAGCTTGCTTGCCGCCTTCTCGATGACGGCCATCCGTTTGGCCGCCTCGCCCTGCGGCAGCTCCACGATCTCCAGGCCAAATCCGCGCGCAGCCAGCCCCTGGGCGAGATCGGCGCCGACCGCCGACCACGCGCCGGGCTCCGTGACCACGATCGCCCGCCGCGTCTCCAGGCGCTCCAGCTCGTCGGCGAGCGCGGGGACGGCGATGGACTCGCCGAGTGACAGACGCCCCAGGCGGCTCTCCGAGCGGAGGAGTGGCGTCCCTTCGCGGCGCGGGGCCTCCTCGATCAGGCGATCGACCTCGTCCAGCACCGACGGCAACTGGGCGACGGAGTTGACTTGCTCCGCAGCGGCATAGAAAGGCTCGCGTTGCGCGGCCAGCTTCCGCATGGCGCCGATCGGGTCGCGACCCGCGACGAGTGGACGCACCGTGGGGCTCCGCCTCAGCCGCTGGGCCAGCACCTCCGGCCGGGCATCCAGCCAGAGCGGGAGCCGCCGGCGATAGAGCAGCCACCGGTTGCGCGGATCGAGAACGGCACCGCCACCCGTCGCGACGACGCGTACCACAGCGGCGGACCTGTCCGCCGGACCGAGGCCGGCGACAGCCTCTCGCTCCCGGGTTCGGAAGCCGGCCTCGCCCTCGACATCGAAGATCTCCGGGATCGCGGCCCCCGCCCGTTGCTCGATCACCTCGTCGAGGTCGACGAACTCCGCCTTGTGCGTCGACGCGAGACGACGACCCACGGCGCTCTTGCCACTGCCCGGCAAGCCGACGAGTACGACGTCCACGTCAGCTCGCCCCGTGTCCCACGAGGCCCTTCGACGCGTCAGTCATCGCCGCCCGAGCCGACCATGTCGCTCCCGGTCAGGGCGACTTCGCGCTCCTCCTTCACGCCCGGTGGGGAAGGAGGCGGTGTCGCGCTTCGCGCGGCATAACGAGTCAGGTTGTCGCGCGTCTCGTCGAGCAAATCGCCGCCGAACTTCTCGAGCACGGAGCCCATCAGCGTCAACAGCACCATGGCCTCGCCGACGATACCGGCGGCCGGCACGACGCTGATATCGCTCCGCTCGTAGTGCGCCTTCTCGACCGGCTTGCCGCTGATGAGGTCTGCCGAGGGCAGCGGCCGGGCGAGCGTCGAGATCGGCTTCACTGCCCCGCGGACGACCAGCGGCTGGCCGTTGGTCACGCCACCGGTGAGTCCGCCGGCGTTGTTGGTCCGATGGATCCAGCGCCCGTCGGCGTCGCGGCCTTCGATGACGTCATGGACCTGCGAGCCGAACCGTCGGGTCTGTTCGAAACCGAGCCCGAGCTCCACGCCCTTGACGATGTTGATGCTCATCACGGCCGCGGCGAGCGCGCCATCGAGCCGACGATCCCAGTGGACGTAGGAGCCGAGCCCGACCGGCAAGCCGTGGGCGACGACCTCAAAGACGCCCCCGACGGTGTCGCCGTTCGACCGCGCTTCGTCGATCCGCGCGACCATCCTCTCCTCGGCCTCGGGATCGGGGCAGCGCAACGGGGAGGCCTCTGCCTCCTCGCGTGTCCGGGTGCAGCGATCGGGATCGACGGCCACGCCACCGACCTCGGCCGTGAAGGACCACACCTCGATGCCGAGCTCCCGCAGGAACGCGCGGGCCACCGCGCCGGCGGCCACCCTGGCGGCCGTCTCGCGCGCCGACGCGCGCTCGAGTACGTTGCGGACGTCGCCGAACCCGTACTTGATGGCGCCGGCCAGGTCGGCGTGCCCCGGACGCACCCGTGTCACGGGCGTCGAACGCTTGTCACCGCCTTCGGCGGCGGCGGCCAGCTCCGCGGCTTCGGCCTCGGTGAGAGGCTCCACCTGCATGATGCGCGTCCAGTTCTCCCAGTCGCGGTTGCGGACGAGCAGCAGGATCGGTGAGCCCAGCGTTCGGCCGTGCCGCACCCCGGCGACGATCTCCGCGCGGTCCTGCTCGATCTGCTGGCGGCCTCCACGACCATAACCGCGCTGGCGGCGGGCCAGGTCCACGGCGATCTGGTCGGCGGTCAGGCTGAGTCCGGCCGGGACTCCTTCGAGGATGGTGCCCAGAGTCTGGCCATGCGACTCCCCGGCCGTGAGGAAGCGGAAAGGCGGCACGTCACTCCGCCGTCGTGGCGCCTGCGGGAGTGCCTTCTTCCTGACTCGCCGCGTCGTCTCCCGATGTCGTGCCGTTCTTCGACTCGATGCCGCCGGCGCGGCCTTCCTCGAGCTTGGCCTGCATGAGCTCGAGCGGCGCAGGCTTGCCCGTCCACAGCGTGAACGCCGCCGCGCCCTGGTGGAGCAGCATCACATCACCGTTGATGGCCGTGTCGCCCGCCGCCTCGGCGTCCCGCAGGAGAAGGGTCTTCGGCGGGTTGTAGATCAGGTCGAGCACCAGCAGCTCGGGCGGCAGGATCTCGGCGGGGAAGGGCCGCTCCTCGCCGTGCAGCCCGATCGAGGTCGCGTTGATGAGGACCTTGGCCTTCGCCAGCTCGACTTCGATGATCGACTCGTGCCAGGGCATCGCGCGGAGCTCCATGTGTGCCGCGCTCCGCACGAAGTGTCGGACGAGCGCCTCGGCGCGATGCAGGTGTCGATTGAACACGACGACTCGCTGGAAGCCTTCGGAGATCAGCCCGTAGACCACCGCTCGCCCGCCCCCGCCGGCACCCAGAACCACGGCGGTCCTCGGCATCTTCTGGCGACCGACAAGGCGGTCGAGCGCGACGCGGAAGCCGGCCACGTCCGTGTTGTGGCCGATCAGTCGCTTCCCCTCGCGCGTGATCGTGTTGACCGCGCCGGTCGCGTGCGCCTCCTCGGTGAGGCGATCGACGAGCGGGACCGTCTTCTCCTTGTGGGGGATCGTGACGTTCGCCCCGAGGAACTCGTCGCCGCGAAGCTCCGCGATGGCATCGGCGAGCTGCTGCGGCGTTCGGTCCTGCAGCTCGTAGCGAGCGTCGATCCCGAGCTCGTCGAACGCAGCCTGCTGCATCGCTCCCGACAGTGAGTGGGCGACCGGGTGCCCGATGAGCACGACCCGCCTGGTCATTCGCGCACCGCCTCGAGATCGTCGAAGAAGCCCGGATAGGAGACCGCCGCGCTCGAAGCCCCCCACACGAGCGTCTCGCCGCTCGCGACCAGGCCCGCGATGGCGAACGTCATTGCCAGGCGATGGTCGCCGGCGCTGTCGGTCGGGGCGCCCTGCAACGGCCTACCGCCCGTGATGTGCAGATCGTCGCCCTGGACGTCTACTGCCGCTCCCATCGCCGCCAGGCCGGCAGCGATGCCCGCAATCCGGTCCGATTCCTTCTTGCGCAGCTCGCTTCCACCCCGAACGACGGTCGTCCCGCGGGCCTGGGTCGCGGCCAGGCAGAGCGCCGGGATCTCGTCGATCGCCATGGCGACATCGACCGCGCCGATCTGGATCGATTCGAGGGCGGCGGAGCGGACCACCAGGTCGCCGATGGGCTCACCGGCGGACGCGTCGCCGTCCCCCTGGGGCGGCAGCGGCACCTCCTTGATGTCTGCGCCCATCCCGCGAAGCAGGTCGATGACCGCTCGGCGCGTCGGGTTCAGGCCCACGCCCCGGAGCGTCAGCTCCGCGTCGGGGTGGATGGAGCCGGCGACGAGCCAGAAGGCTGCCGCCGAGATGTCGCCGGGCACTCGCTCGTCGACTGCCTGCACCCGCGATCCTCCAACAAGGCTCCAGGCAACGCCCGGCGCCAACCCGTCCAGGTCCGTCCGCTCCACGGCCACCCCATGCGCCCGGAGCATCCGCTCAGTGTGATCGCGAGTCGCGATCGCCTCACGGACCGTCGTGCGGCCATCGGCCCGGAGCCCCGCGAGCAGGATGGCCGATTTCACCTGGGCGCTCGGGACGGTCGGCGTCACGTCGATCGCCCGAAGCGGGGTGCGCCCGACCACGGTCAGTGGGGGGTGGGAGTCGTTGCCCTCGGCGTGGAGCTCTGCGCCCATGGCACGCAGCGGGTCGATGATACGGGCCACCGGACGGCGTCGCAACGAGGCGTCTCCGTCCAGCACTGCGCGAAACGGCTGGCCTGCCAGCACGCCGGAAAAGAGCCGGAGGCTCGTCCCGGAGTTGCCGCAATCGAGCGTCCCACGCGGATTGGCGAGCCCCTCGGCACCCGGCGAGCTCACACGAAAGTCGACGGTCCGGCCTGCTTCGCCCGATCGCTCGACGCGCGCGCCGAGCGCGGCCGCGATCCCCGCTGTCGATCGGACGTCGGCGCCCTCTCCCGCGCCCTGGATCACGGAGCTGCCCTGGGCCAGGGTCGCGAGGATCAGCGCCCGATGGCTGATCGACTTGTCGCCGGGCATTCGCAGGGTGCCCCGAAGCCTCGCCGCCGGCCGAACCCGCGCGACGTCCGTTGCGCCCGGGCCGGCCGCATCTGTCGTTTCGGTGGCAGCGCCCCAGGCGGCTCCGTTCAATGCTTCTCCCCAACACCGACTTCGAGCGCCTGGGCGGCCAGGACCGGGTCGCCATGCAGGTCGCGGACGTGTCCGTGGATCGGGCCGACCGCGGACATCATCGACTCGAACTCGGCGAGCGTCAGCGACTGCTCTCCGTCCGAGAGCGCCTCGTCGGGACGCGGATGGACCTCGACCATCACGCCGTCGGCCCCCGCCGCGACGCCGGCCAGGGCCATCGGCTTGACGAGCCAGCGCTTGCCGGTCGCGTGCGACGGGTCGACGACGACTGGCAGATGCGTCAGGTGGTGGAGCAGCGGAACCGCGGCGAGGTCCATCGTGTTGCGGGTGTACGTCTCGAACGTTCGAATGCCGCGCTCGCAGAGGATCACGTTTGGGTTGCCGGACGAGACGATGTACTCGGCGGCCATCAGCCACTCCTCGACCGTCGCGCCATAGCCGCGCTTGAGCATCACCGGCCGCGCGACCCGCCCCACCGCCGTGAGCAGCGAGTAGTTCTGCATGTTCCGCGTGCCGACCTGGAGGATGTCGGCGTACTCCTGGACGATGTCGACCTGGTTCGGCTCCATTACCTCGGTGATCACCGGCAGGCCCGTCCGCTCGCGCGCCTCGGCGAGGTAGCGCAGGGCCTCGACGCCCAGGCCCTGGAAGGTGTATGGGCTCGTGCGCGGCTTGAAAGCCCCTCCCCGCAGGACCGTGGCGCCGTGCGCCGCGACGAAGTCGGCCGTCTCGAAGAGCTGCTCGCGGCTCTCGACTGAGCAGGGCCCGGCCATTACGGTCAGCGAACCGTCGCCGATGGTCGCGCCGAGGACGCGGACGACGGTGTCCTCCGGGTGGAACTCGCGCGACGTGAGCTTGAACGGCCGGCTGATCGGCGTGACCGCTTCGACGCCGGCCAGCGCCGAGAGCTTCGACATCAGGTGCTGCTTGCGCGGCCCGACTTCCCCGACCACGGCGATCACGACCCGCTCGGCGCCCTGGTGGTCGAAGGGGGTCATGCCCTCGGACAGGATGTGGCTCTTCACCGCGTTGATCTCGGCTTCGGTTGCGGTGACCGCCATCACCACGAACATCGCTTGGTCCTTCCGTGCCTGGTCGGTGTCTCTCTGCGCTATTCGCTGCCTTCTGCGCGCTTCGGAAGTCAAAGAAAAAAGCAGAGGTCGTGACCTCTGCTCGATCCCGGCACGACCCGCGCCTCCCGGGTCTCAGTCTCCGGGGAGGGTCATGCCGGGTCGCGATAAAAGAAGAACGTGCTCATGAGCGTGGCGGGACAGTAGCCGAGCGCCCCCCGGAAGTCAACGACGGCCAACCCCTGAGCGCGTGCGGCTCTGGGCCGGGCGCGCCCGCGGCTCTCCTCGCCTATCCCCCGCTCCAACCCCCATCCCTGTGTCGCACGGCCCGTCCCCGGCTCCACTGGCCCCGCCGACGACATCCGGCGGCGGGAAAACGTCCCCGGCCACGTTCGCCCCGGCATGAAACGCTCCATCAGCGCCCTCGACATCGCCGCCCGACCGCGCATAAGAGCTCTCACAGGCCACTTTCAAGAGCTCTCACAGGCACTTTTGGCACGTAAGCATCGCCCGGGTAACCGGGCGGGAGCCGAAGGACCCCGTGCTACGATCTCGACGCTGCCGACGGAGAGGTCGCATAGAGGTCTAGTGCGGCGGTTTGCTAAACCGTTGAGTGGGGTAACCTGCTCCGAGGGTTCGAATCCCTCCCTCTCCGCCAGCCCCCAACACGCGCGCCCGTAGCTCAGCGG
>VBFZ01000218.1:0-6425 GCA_005880805.1 Chloroflexota bacterium
CTACAACGTCCGCGACCTCGGCGGACTGCCCGTCGGCCTCGACGGGCGGCGCACGCGCGCCAGCGCGTTCGTTCGGGCCGATACGCTCGGTCGGCTGACGGCCGAGGGAAGGCAGGCGCTCATCGACTACGGCGTGCGGACCATCGTCGATCTCCGGCGCGACGACGAGATCACGAGCGACCCGAACCCTTTCTCGCTCGAGTCGACGGTCGCCGACGAGCACGCGGTCCGCTACATCCACCAACCGATGGTCAGCGACGAGACGGAGGCGGTGCTCTCCGGCCTCGGTGACGGGCGCGCGATGTACCGCGCCATCGTCGAGCTGCGCCGGGACGAGATCGGCCGGCTCGTCCAGACGGTGGCCGAGGCCGCGGCGCCGGTCCTGTTCCACTGCCAGGCCGGCAAGGACCGCACGGGAATCCTCGCGGCGATCCTGCTCGAGCTCGCGGGCGTGCCGCGGGAGGTGATCGCGGACGACTACGCGCTCAGCAACGAGAACCTGCGGCCGGTGCACGAGGCGTGGGTCGAGGAAGCGCCGGACGATGAAGAGCGAGCCAAGCGCGCCGCGGCGATCGTCGGCGATCGCGAGCGGATCATCGACACGCTCGAGCACATCGACCGCACGTTTGGCGGGATCGAGCGCTACCTGCTGGGGGCCGGCGTACCCGAAGTGCAGATCGGTGAAATCCGGGCGCGCCTGACGGAAGGCGAGGTCAGCCCCGCTCGGTCATGACGCCCGTGGGCGCTACGAAATAGCACCGGGATGGTGGGCGATACTGGACTCGAACCAGTGACCCCGCGGATGTGAACCGCGTGCTCTGACCAGCTGAGCTAATCGCCCCACGAGTCCGCCGTGCCGGGCGTCGGGACGGGCGGAATTATACGGGTCAGACCCTGAGGCCCGGCCACCTCGAGACGAGTCGGTCCGAGTCGACGCCCTCGACCACGATCAGCTTTCGGCGGCCTGCCGCGCCTGCCACGAGGCGCACGGCGCTGCGCGAGATCTCGAGCTCCGAGGCGATCAGGCGGACGAGCGCCTGGTTGGCCGCCCCGCCGACCGCCGGCGCCGACACCCGCGCCTTCAGCTCACCCTCGACCACGCCTTCGACATGGTCGGATCCGCCGCGAGGCGTGAGGCGGACGGTGAACCGCGATTCGCTCAGTGAGCCGATGCCCCGGTCAGGAAGTGCATCGCGCAGCAAAGGAGCTGCTCCCACGGACTTCCACGGGCGCAGTCTACCAGCGATGCCCCGCCCCACCTTCGCGCCCGGGACGGGCGAGCTGCCTCCGCAGGCGCCGCCAGCGCGCTATTCCACGGCGCTCCTCGGCGGGGCTGAGGGCGCGCTCGGCCCAGCGCTCGAGCTGGTAGTCGGCCGCGAGCAGCTCCAGCCCCACCGCCCCAAGTCCTGATGCCCTGAGCCGGCGCGCGTGACCGGTCGGTGTTTCGCCGGGCTCGCGTCGGACGGCTTCGACCGGCTCCAGGTCGCGCAGCAAGACCAGGTACGCCGCGGCGGCCGACGTCGGATCGGTCGCTCGCGGGCTCCTCCGTCCGCGTGCGCGCAGGCCCCACGGAGCTGGGATCGCACCTTCTCCCCGATCGATCGTTCGTTCCTCGCGCACGTCCGCGTCGCCCCGGGCAGGGGCCTGGTGGGTCCAGAGCCAGACGAGCAGGACGACCACGAGCGCGAGGCCGACCAGCAGCGCGACGCCCATCAGGAGGTAGATCCCGCTGGCCTCGGTCGGGCCTTGGCCGCCCGCCGCCCCGATGCCGATGTTGATGGGCCTGATCGTGTCCGGCTGGACGAGGATCAGCAGGCCCACGCCCATCGCGAGGATGATCGCCAGGTTGACCAGCGTTCGGCGGGTGATGCGCACGACCGAGGCGATCAGGCCGAGGACGAAGACCGGCACGAGCAGCACGCCGACGAGGACCTGGACCGCGAGCGCGACCGCGCCGGACGACGGCACCGCAACGAGCGCCACCACGCCGACCAGCAGCGAGAGCACGACCAGCCAGGCTCGGTTTCGCCGCCAGTCAAAGCCGGACAGGTTGCCGATCGAGGCCATCCGGGTGATCGCCAGGCCGATCGTGGCCGAGGCCAGGAACACGACCGTCGCCGGCGTCGCCTGTTCGAGGAATGCCTGCCGGCCGGGTTCCGGGATGAACCCGCCAACGAGAAGCGGAATCGCCAGGGCTGGCGTTGCGACTGCGACGAGTGAGCCGAGGGCAGCCTCGGATGACGGCGATCGGGCGTGCGCGACCCCGCGCAGCACCGCGAGACCGGCGAGCCAGCCCGCTGGATGCTGAGCCATTGCGCCGTCGAGCCGCCCGGCCACAAGCTCCGGCGGCACCTGGGGCGACGCGAGCCAGCCGAGCAGCGCGCCCGCGACCACGAGCAGCGGAGCGGCGGACGCAAACCGCCAGCTCGTGCCGAACCGACGGGCGACGAACCAGCCGAGCGCCGCGAAGAGCGCATATCCGAGCGGGCCCAGCCAGGCGGGTTCGTGCGCGGCCGCCTGCAGGAATGCCGCCGCGACGGCGATCCAGGCCCCTTCAGCCAGCAGCGCGAGGAGCGGCACGAGCGCGTCGGTCAGGCGCAGGACGAGCTGGCGTGATCGTGCTCGACGGTCGGGCACGCTGGTCCCGGCGGCCGGCTGTTCGATCGTCATTGGATTGCCACTGCGGAGGCCGTCGGCCAGGGTCCGTCCAGCCGGGCAATCCTGACCGGTATACCGGCTGCCAGCCGACGGCCGGGTGGCGCGGCGGCTTCGGCGCGCTCGCCATGCAGAAGAACGGTTACCGGATAACCGAGGTTGGTCAGGCGACGGATCGCCGGAACGAAGGATGCAGGGTCCCTGGCGGTCAGAATCAGCACCGTGGCGCCCGGGCGAAGGTGCCGTGGCAGGCCGCTCAGCAGTCGTGGGAACGGACCCGAGGGAAAGGACGACAGGCGCGCGAGCAGGTCCAGCGTTCGCTCGAGCTGCGACACCGATTCCGAGGGGCCCAGGAAGGCAATGGATCGCGGCGACCCCGACCAGGCGGCGGCAGCCAGGCCGAACGCCGCGCCGTCCTCGCGCAGGCGACGTGCAACTGACGCGGCGGTCACGCACAACCCCTCGACGAGATCGTCGTCGTAGGCGGTCGCCCAGGCGGGGCCGGGCAGCGTCTGGATGTCGAGCGCCAGGAGCACCTCGCGTTCGCGCGCGGGATCGAAGCGCTTGACAACCGCGCGTCCAAGGCGGGCAGAGGTGCGGACGTGAATTCGCCGGACCGGGTCGCCGGGCACATAGTCCCGCTCGTCGCCGGCCCAGCGCTCGCGGACCATGACGCCGCGCACCGGCACGCTGCGTGGGCGGACGATCCAGCGGTCGTGCTGCTCGATCTCGACGATACCCGCGCTCCCGGCGAACAGGTCTCCGACGTCGAGGCGGACCGGCCCGAGCTTGTGAACCCCGCGTCGCTCGGCGACCAGCGTGAAGTGGCGGACGACCCGCTCGTAGGGGGCGAGCGTCCACGCGTTCACCAGCGCCAGGCCGAACTCCTCGCCGCGCACGAGCGATCGCTCCCGCACGTGGATGCCCTCGGTGGCCTGGTCCTCCGCGCGGACCCACGGGAGGGGAAGGGCCTTGCGGTTCCAGACGCTGATCGTCAGCGGGACGGCATCACCCACGACGCATTCGCGGCGGCCGAGATGTCGCTCGTACACGAGCCCGACCAGGCCGCGCTCCCGCCAGACGCCGCGAGCGAGGTCGAACCCGGTCGCGCAGAGACCGAGCACGACGACGAGCGGTGCCCCGAGCAGGCCGCCTCCGATCACGAGGAACAGCCCGACGGCACCCTGCGGTCCGAGCGACATCGCGCCCTGCGAACCCGCTCGGCTCAGCTGGCCGGCGGAACGGCCACCGCCTGGAGGACTTCTTCCAAGGCCGACGCCGCCGTCGCTCCCCGGATGCCCTCGTCCACGTCGACCATCAGCCGGTGGGTCAGGACCGCCGGCGCCACGGCTTGTACGTCATCGGGCAGCACGAAGTCGCGACCTGCCAGGAATGCCCACGCCTGAGCCGCGCGATAGAGCGCGACCGTCGCGCGCGGGCTCGCTCCCAGCTGCAGGCTCGGATGCGATCGTGTCGCGCCGACGAGCGCGACGACGTATGCCTCCAGCTCGTCTGCGACGCGCAGGCGCCGGACGCGCTCGCGGAGCCGGAGCACGGCGGCGGCGTCGGTGAATGGCGTCACGTGGTCGAGCGGATCGGACGCTTCACTCGCGTAGCGACGAGCGATCCTCCGTTCGTCGTCCTCGCGCGGGTAGCCGACCGCGAGGCGGACGAGAAACCGGTCGACCTGGGCTTCGGGCAGGGCAAACGTTCCTTCGTACTCGATCGGGTTCTGGGTCGCGAGAACGAGGAACGGTTCCGGCAGCCGGCGGGTCTCGCTTTCGATCGAGACCTGGCGCTCCTGCATCGCCTCGAGAAGCGCCGACTGCGTCCGCGGGGTCGCGCGGTTGATCTCGTCGACGAGCAGGATGTTGGTGAACACCGGCCCGGGCACGAATCGGAGGGAGCCGGCGTCGAGCACGGAGCCGCCGGTGACGTCGACGGGCAGCAGGTCGGGGGTCCCCTGGATCCGGGCGGTCGCGAGGCCGAGGGCACGCGCGCTGGCGCGCGCCAGAAGCGTCTTGCCGGTGCCTGGCACATCCTCGACGAGCGCGTGGCCCTCCGCGAGCAGTGCAACCGCCACAAGCCGAAGGGGCTCGTCTGGCGCGACCATCGCGACCGAAACCGCGTCACGGAGCTGCCGCCAGAAGGCCTGACCGCCGCGTCCTTCGCGTACGTCGCCGGCGTCGCCCGCCGGCGTCATCACGGATTCGTCCGAACTGGCGGTCGCCGTATCGCTCACCGTCTCCTCCACTCGACGTCGCTGCATCCTACGCGGCGCCGCCGGGAGAGGTTCGAAACGTCCCGTCAGCCAGTCAGCGCTGTGTCGGCCGCTCCCCGAACAGCGCGCGGCCCACGCGCACGACGGTCGCGCCTTCCTCGATCGCCACTTCGAAGTCGTCGCTCATGCCCATCGACAACCCCGGGCCGAGCGCAAGGTTGGTCCGGCGAAGGCGATCGGAAAGCGCGGCAAGCGCACGAAACGTCGGCCGGGCCTGCTCCGCTTCAGTGACGAGACGTCCGACTGTCATCAGGCCCTCCAATCGAAGGTGTTCGAGCGCGCCGATCTCGTCGACGGCCTGCTCGACTTCGCCCGGGTTGAGCCCCGCCTTGGCCGGATCACGATCGACGTTGACCTGGAGGTAGATCGGCAGCGTTTCGGCCCGACCCGCTGCCGGCCCGTGCTCCGCGACAAGGAGGTCCAGCCGGTGCGCGATCTCCGCGGAGTCCACGGTCTCCACGCAGTCGAACAGCGCCACCGCACGGCGGGCCTTGTTCGACTGCAGGGGCCCGATGAGATGCCAGGTCGAGCCCGGAACCTCGTCTTGCTTCCCCGCGGCTTCCTGGACGCGGTTCTCGCCGAAAGTCGTGAGCCCGGCGAGGACGGCAGCCCGAAGCCTTCCCGCCGGCACGGTCTTGGAAACGGCAACGAGGGTGACATCGGTCTCGCTGCGCCCGGCCCTCCGGCAGGCCTCCGCAATCCGCTCGAAGACACGCTCCCGCGCCGCGCGGAGTCGCTCGATCTCCTCGGCCTCACTCACTCGCGCGCGTGGCCACGGCCGTCATTCCCGGATATCTGCCGGCCGAATACAAATCGAGCGAACGAGCCTCGAAGAGCTCCTCGTGGCCCTTCGACGAAGACTTTTCATCCCCAGTTGAGCGCACAGCGGCATGGATCGGTGGACCTGTCTACCGCGGAAATCGTCGCCTGACCGGCAGTCCGTCCCTTGTATGCGTCCCGGAGATATCTGGCGAAAACCGCAGGCGATTCTGTTGACGGTGCGCGGCCGGAGGACGAAGCGCGGCCGGAGGACGAAGGCGACGTTTCCCGAGGGATCAGCCGGACGACTTGCGGCGCAGGAAGCTCGGAATCTCCAGGTCGTCGGCATCGAATGCGCGGTGGGCCGGCTCGGCCGCCACGCCAACGGTTCGCGGCGCCCGCACTGAGGTGGTGGCGGCTGCCGCAGCGGCGTCCTCGTCGGTCCGATCAGACCCGTTGTCGCGGATGGACGGCGGCTGGCTCTCTTCGGCCTCCGCTCGCTGCCGCTCGAGCTCGTCGAGGAAGTTGCGCTCGCGTGGCGCCCGCAGCGATCCGCCGACCTCGTAGGGCTGCGCGGCGGCCTCGCGACGGATGCTCTCGTGCTTTCGGCTGGCGTCGAAGCCGGTTGCGATGACCGTGATGGCGACCTCGTCGCCAAGGCGCTCGTTGAAGCTCGTGCCGAAGATGATGTTCGCCTCCGGATCGGCCGCCGCCTTGATCTCTTCGGCCG
>VBFZ01000218.1:6457-7787 GCA_005880805.1 Chloroflexota bacterium
ATGTTGAACAGGATGCCCTGCGCTCCCTGAATGTTGACCTCGAGCAGCGGGCTGGCGATCGCCTGGCGTGCGGCCTCGAGAGCACGGTTCTCGCCCGATGCCCGGCCGATGCCCATCATCGACGACCCGGCGTCCTTCATGATCGCCCGCACGTCGGCGAAGTCGAGGTTGATCAGGCCGGGCACCGTGATGATGTCGCTGATGCCCTGGACGCCCTGGCGGAGCACGTCGTCGACGACCCGGAACGCGTCCAGGATCGACGTGTTCTTCTGGACGACGTCGCGCAGGCGATCGTTGGGGATCGTGATGAGCGTGTCGACCTTCGACTTCAGCGACTCGCTCGACTTCTCGGCGACGATCTTGCGCTTGGCGCCCTCGAAGCTGAATGGCTTGGTCACGACGCCGATCGTCAGGGCGCCCAGCTCCTTGGCGATCTCGGCGATGACCGGCGCCGCGCCTGAGCCGGTCCCGCCGCCCATGCCGGCGGTCATGAAGACCATGTCGGAATCACGGAGTGCCTCGGCGATCTTCTCCGAGTCCTCCTCCGCGGCGCGCTCCCCGATCGACGCGTCCCCGCCTGCGCCGAGCCCGCGCGTGATCTTGTCCCCGATCCGGATCTTGTGTGGCGCGTCCGACTGAAGCAGCGCCTGCGCGTCCGTGTTGCAGGCGATGAACTCGACCCCCATCATCTCGGCCCGGATCATCCGGTTGACGGCGTTGCTGCCGCCGCCCCCGATGCCGATCACGCGGATGAGGGCGAAGTTCTCTGAATCGGACCGCAGCGGCATCGCCTCTCCTCCGGGGCTCCGGGGTGGGTATTGGTCATCGTTTGGGCCGCCCGGGGTGACGTCCGGACCGGCAGGGCGTGGGGCTCGAGGTCGCGCCGAGTATAGCGCCGCGGTCTGAGCCGGGAACCTCCAAGTTCCGTAATTGCCGCCCTGCTCGGGCCCGGTTCAAGCCGCCGCGTCAGTCATCCGTGCCAGTACTGATGGTCGCGATCCTGGAGCCCGTCTGGGACGGCGTGTGCCCTTTTCATGCGGGCCGGAACGTGGCTCTCGGAGAGCAGGCCGGTTTCCAGCACACTCCACGCGGCTGGCAATCCTGGGGCTGATAACCGAAACAGAGCTCGGCGCAGGAGACGGATCCGGCGCCCTCAGCCGGGCAGGAAGCTCAGCCTCACGGTTCGCAGATCGTTGTCCGGGTTCGGATCCAGGAGGGCGATGGACTGCCACGTCCCGAGCCCGAGGCGACCGTCCAGGACCGGCACGCTGATCGACGGGGACACCAGGAGCGGCAGCACGTGGTCGGCGCCGTGCCCGGCGGAACCGTG
>VBFZ01000219.1 GCA_005880805.1 Chloroflexota bacterium
AACGCAGGGCGTCGCGCAGCCGGCCCAGGCCGCCCAGCGCCGGGGCCGATTCGTACCGGCTCGGCTCGCCGGCGGCGAGCGCCTTCGCGCCCCACAGCAGCAGCCCGACCGAATCGCTATAGGCCGGCGACAGCAGGTTGTCGACCAGACCGCCGATGTTCGACGGGGCCGCGATGCGGACCGGCATCTCCAGAACATCGCGCCCGAGCTCGGCGACGCCGGCCAGCTGGGAGGCACCACCAGTGAGGATCACGCCGGCAGGCATGACGCCGTGGCCCGCGGCCTGCATCTCGCCGCGCA
>VBFZ01000164.1:0-2396 GCA_005880805.1 Chloroflexota bacterium
CAGGAGTGGACGCGATCGCCGCGCGGGCAGGGGTGACGAAGCGGACGCTATACCAGCACTTCGGCTCCAAGGATCGGCTCGTCTCCGAAGCGCTCAGCGATCGCAGCCGACGCGCACTCCTCAGCCTCGAGACGAACGCGAGGCGTCGCTCCGAGGAGACAGGCGAGCTGGCGATCCTCGCGCTCTTCGATGTGATCGAGAACGCCCTCCGCACGAAAACAAGGGCTGGATGCGCGTTCATCAACGCGTCGCTCGAGGTCAACCGCCCAGGCCATCCCGTTCGTGAAGCCGCGCTGGCGCATCTGCGCGCTCGGGAGGGACTCGTTCACCAACTCCTCGTCGAGGCGGGCGTGGAAGACGTCGACCTGTCCGCGCAGGTAGTGCTGCTCGTCGACGGTGCGTACGCCGTTGGTGGGACTCGGCGGGATCCGGGCGCCGCGCGCCAGGCGAAAGCTGCGGTGGCTGCCCTGCTTGCGGGCCGACTCGCTCCTGACCGGCTCAACGCCAGATAGCCGCCACGGACGCGGCAAGCAGCGCTGCGAACCCGAGACTGACGACCCGCCGACTGCGCTCGCCGTTGAGGACGCGGCCCAGCCAACCGCCCGCGGCGGCCCACAGCGCGGCCGTAGGGATCACGATCGCCGTCATCGTCGCGGCCACAAGCAAGCTGCCGGGGACCGCCGGCAGGTCCGCCGGCCGGAACGCCGCGATCGCTCCGAGCGCGAAGATCCAGCCCTTAGGGTTGATCGCCTGGAACGCCGCTGCCTGGATGACGCTCATGGGGCGCGCGAGCTCGCCGCGCTCGAGCGCCTGGGCGCCCGCCAACTGCCAGGCGAGGTAGAGCAGATACGCCGAAGCCGCGATCTTCATCACGACCGCCAGCGTCGGCACGGCGCTCACGATCGCCGCGAGCCCCGCGGCCGCGGTCAGCGCCAGGACCCCGATCCCGACCGCCGTCCCGAGGATGTGCGGCATCGTCGGCCTGAACCCGAATGCCGCGCCGGACGCCCAAAGGAGGACGTTGTTCGGGCCCGGCGAGCCTGTGCTGACGATCGAGAAGGCGACGAGGGCGAGCCACTGGTCCATGCTCGGAGCCTATAGTCGGAGAGGCCGGCGGGTCTTGTACGATCCTGCCGTGGTCGCGCAGGTCGGCGCTCCCCGGATCCGCGCCTGGAACCCCGGCATCGCCGGGATCCGCGAGGTCTTCCATGCGCGGTTCACCGACCATGCCTACCCGAAGCACACGCACGACGTTTGGACGCTGTTCATCGTGGACGACGGGGCAATCCGGTACGACCTCGACTGTCGTGCCGGTGGCGCCGAGTCGTCGATGGTGTCAATCCTGCCGCCGCACGTCGTCCATGACGGCCGGGCAGCCGACGCACGCGGCTTCGCGAAGCGCGTCCTCTACCTGGAGACGAGCGTCATTGATGAGGCGCTGATCGGCGCCGCGGTCAACGACCCGGTCATCCACGCCGCCGGTCTTAGATCGCGGGTGGCGGCTCTCCACGATGCCCTCATCTGTGCCGACGACGCGCTCGAGGCGGAGACGCGGCTCGCGTTCATCGCCGAGCGCATCCGCTCAGCGTTGGGCGCCGCTGATGGTGGCGGGACTGGACGACCAACCGACGAGCTCGCCGAGCAGCTCCGGGCCCACCTCGACAGCCGTCTGTTCGAGCCGATCACGATCGCCGACGCGGCGGCGGACCTCGGCGCCTCACCGACGCAGCTGGCGCGGTCCTTCTCGACGACGTTCGGGATCGCGCCCCACGCCTATGTCCTGGGCCGTCGGCTCGAGGCTGCCCGCGCCCGGATCCTCGACGGCGAGCCCCTGGCGGAGGTCGCGGCGGAGGTCGGCTTCTACGACCAGGCGCACCTGTCACGGCACTTCCGGCGGTTCATCGCCACGACGCCCGGTCGGTTCGTGGCTGCCGGGTAGGACCGACGGTCGCATGTCGGCTTTGATCTTCTCCAGGACGAGGATGCGAAAACCGGGGAGTGGAGCCGACACTCGGATTGAACCGAGGACCGGCCCGGCGGGTTCGCCCTCGCTGCTGACCGACTCGCCACCGCTCACCGGGTCAGGCCTGGGACCATCTTTAACCTCATAGACCCGCAAATAGGGGAAATCGGGTCAGATGTTCAGTCGTAGCCGAAGGTCGTGGCGGGACGCTTAGGCATGGCTATCTGATGGGCGATGCAACGCTGGTGCATCCCGCGAGCGTCATGCGAAATTCGACGGGTGCAGGGAGGCAGCCCGCCACCGAGATCACGTCACGGCGACTACGATCGCAACGAACGACAGCGTGCGTCCGTTCAGCGAGCCGGTAATGTCCCAGCACCCGGGCCCGTCGAAGACCAGATCGGACGGGACGAAGCCTCTGGGGCCGTATTGA
>VBFZ01000164.1:2494-12991 GCA_005880805.1 Chloroflexota bacterium
TCATGTTGCCTTCGCGCGGGCGCGCGGGAAGGAGTCCATCTCTGGGGAGACGCACCCAGATAGCGTCGTTCCCAAACCACCTGTCGACGTAACCCACCGGGAGAACGTCGGGATCGAAGCCCGGAGGAGTCGTGCCGGGCAAGCCGATTGTGATCGAGCATGCCGGCACGGGCGATGGGGTGATCGGCGCTGGCGATGGCGAGCTAGTGGGCGTGATGGTCGAAGGACCCCCGCAACCTGCTGAGAGGCCGAGCAGCAGAACCAGTACGGCGACGTGTCGGAACGCTAGCTTGCGAGGCATCAGGAGTGATGATCCTCTTGTGCTCACGAACCCGCGCATGCTGACTGCAGGGTCGAGATACCGGAGCCCTTTCAGGTCCTCGGCCGCCGTGGCGTCCCAACCCGACCCCGGTTGGCCCTCGACCTCGATGCTTGCACTCGAAATCGTGTCTGAAGTCATCGGCCGAACTGAGCACGACCTTGCAGCCGTCGCGAAGTTCGTCGCCGGACCGCGGGCCGCTGCCGGAACGGCCGTCGTCGGGTCCTTGGTCGCTGTCGCGCTGCTCAGCCAGCACGGGGGCTGACCGGCAGTACTCCGACCCTCGACAAGGCCCCAAACGGCTATTGCCCGAACCCACACGACCGGCGTGAAGCTCCCCGACGACTTCAAGGTCACACCGCTTCAGTACGTGGACTAGGTGTGATTCCCGGACACGTTGTTGACGAGCGCCGCCATCGGCGTGAGGCCCTTCAACGCGGAGTGGGGTCGGTGGTTGTTGTATCGGTCGACGAAGTCTGGCAGGGCGAGCAGTCGTTGGTTGTTCGAGTCGTACGGTCGGACGTACGCCCACTCGTCGAGGAGCGTCCGGTTGAACCGCTCGCTCTTGCCGTTGGTCTGCGGGCGACGGAAGCGCGTCCGCTTGTGCCGAGCGCCGAGATCGGTGAGTGCCGCCCTGAAGTCGCGCGAGCGGGTGTAGTTGAGGGCGTTGTCGGTCATGACCCGCTCGATCCGGACGCCCTGACGGGCGAACCAGGCGGCCGCCTCGCGCAGGAAGCGGGCACAGGTCGGGCCGCGCTCGTCACTGAGGACGTCGACATAGGCGACCCGGCTCATGTCGTCGATCGCCTGGTGGACGTAGTCGTAGCCGGCGCGCGATTTGGGCGTGCCGTTGCCCCGACCGCGGAAGCGATGGCCACCGCCGTCGGGGATCCGGCCGAGCTTCTTGACGTCGATGTGGAGCAGCTCGCCGGGCCGCTCGCGGACATAGCGGATCGGGACGCCCGACGGCCGGTCGCGATCGCGCAGGCGGGACAGGCCATGGCGGCGGAGGACGTCGCTGATCGTCGAGCGCGGGCTGCCGACCACCGGGGCGAGGCGGTGCGGCCCGAGGCCGAGCTCGTGGCGGGCGGCCAGGATCGCCGCGACCTGCTCTCGGGCCAGTGCCCGCGGCGAACGATTGGGTCGCGAGCTGCGATCCTCGAGCCCGACCAGGCCCTCGGCCCGATAGCGGCGGACCCACTTCGTCGCGGTCTGCCGGCTGACCCCGGTCATCGCCGCGGCATGGGCGATCGGCCAGCCTTCCTGCTCGATCCGCTCGACCAGCAGCCGCCTGCCAAACACCGTCAGCTTCGCCCTACGATGCATCCTGAGAGCCCTCCCGCGGTCTTGGAGTCAGACACCCCAATCCCACGGACAGGGCTCTCACCTGTCAACAACGTCTTCATGAATCACAGCTAGTCCTCGGGCGGATGGCTCGCGGGCGTCGCCACCGCCCTCCGGAGGTTGCGTTCCTCGCTGCAGCCGTCACCCTCGTGCCGCCGCACACGTCCGACCACGGACTGCGGGCCCGGCTAGGCTAGGATTCCGGCCGAGGGGTAGCTGGAGGGGTCGGACCGCCCGCCCGAAGTCGGATCGTCTCCAGACATCGAGAGGAGCAAGTTTGGCGCAGATTGGAAGCGTCCTGAGCGGGCGCTACCGCTTGATCGAGCTGCTCGGCCAGGGTGGCATGGCTACGATCTATCGGGCCAACGAT
The DNA here is from genome assembly GCA_005880805.1 of Chloroflexota bacterium. Classification (GTDB taxonomy): domain Bacteria; phylum Chloroflexota; class Limnocylindria; order Limnocylindrales; family CSP1-4; genus CF-16. The sequence continues at coordinate 4,528 of VBFZ01000164.1, forward strand.
TCGCAGCTTGGGCGGGACGTCGCGGTCAAGCTCCTGCGGCCCGAGTACGGGCGCGACCCCGACTTCGGCGAACGGTTCCGACACGAGGCCCAGGCCGCCGCTTCCCTCAACCACCCGAACATCGTGTCGGTGTTTGACTACGGCCAGGACGAGGCCGGTCCGTTCATCGTCATGGAGCTCGTCGACGGCGAAGACCTCGCGACCGTCATACGCCGGACCGGCCCCTTGCCTCCGCGGCAGGCGGCTCGCATCGCGGCCGAGGTCGCGCGAGCCCTCGCGGCCGCGCATTCGCGCGGGATCGTCCATCGCGACGTCAAGCCAGGGAACGTCCTGCTCGCGCGCGACGGACGCGTGAAGGTGACCGACTTCGGGATTGCGCGCGCGATCGCCGAAGCCCAGATGACGCTGCCGGGAACCACGCTCGGTTCCGTCCACTACTTCAGCCCGGAGCAGGCCCGCGGCGAGCCCACCACCGAGAAGTCCGACACCTACGCGTTGGGCATCGTGCTCTACGAGCTGCTGACCGGCCGGCGCCCGTGGGAGGGTGACTCCGCGGCCTCGATCGCGCTTGCCCGCCTTTCGGGGCCCGTTCCGTCGCCGTCTGACGTGCGCTCCGGCATCCCGCCGGCACTCGATCGCATTACGCATCGGGCCCTCGCGCTCGATCCCGCGGAACGCTTTGACAGCGCGGCCGCGATGGCCGAGGCGCTGGAGGCGTACCTCGCCGACCGGGGACAGGCCATTGCGGCGACGGCTGGTGTCGCTGCGGTCGCCGGCGCAGCGGGCGCCGGACCCGTTGCCGCGACCGGGCCGTCGACCGTGGCTCCGGTCGCGGCGGCGAGCGGGGCGGTCGTTGCCGGTGTCGCCCGGGCGAATCCAGGCTCGCGTATCCCGTACGCCGACGACGCCTACGCCGGTGCCGCGCCAGGTGCCGCGCCCGCTGCCCCACCCTATGGCGCCACCGGAGGACGGACTCCGCCTCGCCAGCACCTCGAGGAGGTCGACGATCAGGACCAGGGAGGCGGGCCGTGGATCTGGATCTCAGGCCTGCTCGGCTTCGGGATCCTGGTCGTGGCGGCCTTCCTGGTGTTCCGTTTCATGTCGGGGCCCGCTGCAACCACCCAGACGGTGACCGTCCCCAACTTCGTCGACAAGCAGTTCGCGGAAGCCCAGGCCCTTGCGCAGCAGACGGGACTGGTCGTGGTCCAGGCCCAGAACGTCCAGGACCTGAACAAGGCGGAAGGCACGGTCACGGCCCAGGATCCGGCGGCCAACGCGCAGGCCGCGCCGGGCTCGACCGTGAAGCTGACCGTGGTCACCGGCAAGCCCCTCGTCCTCGTGCCGACCATCGTGGGGCTCACCGAGCAGGCCGCGATCGTCCTGCTGACGCAATCGAGCCTCGCCCCCGGAACGCGAACGGAGGCCTTCGATCCAGCCGTGCCGGCCGGCTCGATCGTCAGCCAGCAGCCACCGGCGGGCGTGAGCGTCGCCGCCCAGACCCCGATCGGCTACACGGTCTCCAAGGGTCCCGAGCCGTCTCCCTCGCCGAGCCCGTCGCCCAGCCCGAGCCCGAGCCCGTCGCCCAGCCCGAGCCCGAGCCCGACGCCCAAGCCCACCAAGCCCCCGCCCAGCCCCACCCTGCCGCCGAGTGAGCCCCCGCCGCCGAGCCCGAGTCCTTCGCCGACCTGACCGAACGTCGGTTCGATCTCCGGCGGCCCGGGGCCGTCGGCCTCCCAGCAGGCCCGCATCTCGGTCCCCGTTAGAGGCTGCCGAAGTCGGTCGAGCCCGCAGTAGCCCAGGCCGTTCGCGACGGAGGTCCGAAAGTTCCGGCAGGTCCGGCAGCTGGTGCTGGATCGGCGGCAGACCCAGCAGCGTGCGGTCTCTGCCTGGGGCGTCCCGCAGTGAGGGCAACGCCACAACGGCATGGCCAGATGGTAGCTGCCGCGGATCCGGCGGGTGAGCCCGGCGCGCAGGGTCAGCGGTAGTAGGTGATCGGAACCTGCGTCTGGGCCGTCCCGAAGTCGTCCGAGGAGACGAGGGCCGTCGCAGGAGCCGTGTAGCGCCGCGTACCCGCGGGGAGTTGCGTCTTCGGGATCCGCGTCCGGAACGTTGCCGTGCCCGTGCCATCGGTCGTGGCGGTGCCGACGATCGGCTGGACGCCCGGTACGCTCAGCGTGAAGGTCACGCTTGCACCTTCAAGCGGATGGCCATCCGGGTCGGTGACCGTCGCGGTGAGCGTGAAGCCCGAATGGGAGACCCGGACGTTGATCTGGTAGTCGGAGGGCTTGAGCGACACCGCGAGCTTGCCGCTGCCACGACGGATGGCGATGACCTGGGACGTCACGTTCCCCGCCGGATCGGTCACCGTGAGGGTGATGCCGTTGGGGCCCATGACCAGCGGCACTTTAAGCGTGAACGAGCCATCGTCGGCGGCGGTGCCGGCGACGTTCACCATGTTGTCCGCGTTGTGGGCGAGCAAGGCGCTGCGCGCCTGCGTCTTGCCGGTGATCGTCGCAGCGGACGCGTTGACCGTCGCGTCCGGTTTCGGTGCCGTGATCGTGACCTTCGGCGGCGTTTGGTCGAGCACGTAGACGACGGGTTTCGAGGGCAGGCTCTCGCCACCGGGTCCGACGAGCGTCACGGTGAACGAGTTCGACCCTTTCTGGAGCTTGACGCCGCGGATCGTGAACAGTGGTGTGGTCGGCACGGGGAACCCCTCGAGGATCCGGGCCGGTTTCTGGCTCTTGAGCGCCTGGTAGAGGTTGATGGTGAAGTCCGGCTTGCCGACGACGTCCTGCGGCACGGAGCCGCTCAGCGTCGCCGTGGCTTCGTTCGTGTCCGCCTGGGCTGGGGCGGAGAGGCTCGGCGCCCCGGCCAGGACCGCGTCGGTCGGTGGCGGGGATGGCGAGGTGGTCACGGCGTGGAGGAAGCCGTCGAACAGCGAGCCGACGCTGGCGGCCGCGCGACCTACCTGGCCCGTTGCGGCCCAGGCGACGAACACGGCCAGCGCGACGACGGCGAGCGCGAGGGAGGCGCGGAAGGCAATGGGGACGGGTCCGCTACGATCGATCCGTCGGTGAGTCCGCAATTGGCTCGATCTGTCGGGAGCCGGTCGGCTGCGGGACGTCGCGGGACGACCGGTCGAGGGGGGACGGGGCCGCACCTGGGCTGGCCTCGCGTTCCGCCGGGTCGTCATCGGCCGCCATTGTTGCATGCGCGAATGACGCGCAGGCGTCATCCGGCGCGACGGGGCACTTCAGCAGGCCGGTGCCCACTTGTCGTCCGGTGGGCGGTGCGGTGTACCCTGTCGCGGTTGCGCGCGTGCTTCGGGTTGCGCGCCATTTCGCTCGAGGGAGTAGTTGCAGGCACGCGATCCCAAATCCGACCGTCCGGCCGCCGGCCGCCCGTCGTTCGGTCTCGGTCCCATCGCCAGGGTCTCGACGCCGCGACCTCCCGTCCAGCCGGTCCGTCCGCTGCCACCCCCGCAGATCCGCCCCGGGGTGGGGCGAACAGCTGTCGCTACCCGACCCGGCTATCCGATGCTTCCGCCGGTTGGCCGTGGTTTTGGCCTGCCGAACCTGCGCCGCAACGTCTGCCCGCACTTCTACATGACCGGATCGCGCGGTGCGATCCCGATCCAGGCACCCCACCTGCTCAAGGCACTGATCCGCCAGGACGCGAACGTCTCGCGCTGCCAGCTCCGTGGCGGCGTCCACCTGGAGCAGGGCTACGTGAACGACGTCTGTCTCACGCCGCGCTTCAACCAGTGCGTCTTCTACGAGGACGAGCTGACCAAGGGGTGAGAGACTCGCCCGGGCACGCGTGGCCCGGCGATCCCGCAGCTTCAGGCGACGGCCCGGGGGCCAACCCTTGAGATCGCTCCGGTACCACGAGGCCGTGCGCGCCCTGCAGGAGCGCGGCCGGTTCGGGATCAGGCTGGGTCTCGGTCGGACGCGTGCGCTGCTGCGCGAGCTTGGCGATCCGCAGCACTCGTTCCGCGGTGCGCTCGTCGCCGGTACGAACGGCAAGGGCAGCGTGATCGCATTGGCTGGCAGTGCTCTGCGTGCCGCCGGCTACCGGGTGGGTGAAACACCCAAGCCGCACCTGGTCAGCTACCGAGAGCGGGCCCAGGTCAACGGTGAGCTCATTCCTGCCGCCGACTTCGCACGCCTCGTCAGCGAGGTCCTCCCGCGGGCCGAACGGATCGCGCCCCGACTGGGTGAGCCGACCGAGTTCGAGCTCCTCACCGCGGTGATCTTCAGCTGGTTTCGGGAGGTCGGCATCGACGTCGCGCTGGTGGAGGTCGGGCTCGGCGGCAGGCTCGACGCGACTCACACCTGGGACGGCGGCGTCGCCGTGGTGACGAACGTGGACCTGGACCACATGGATCGCCTTGGCCCAACGATCCCGCTGATTGCTCGTGAGAAGGCGGCGATCATCATGCGCGGCGATCGGGCCGTGACCGGTGCAAGTGGCGAGGCGTTGACAGTCATTCGTCGACGGGCACGAGGCTTGGGCGTGCCGCTCCGGGAGACGGCACCTGCCATGTACCTGGGCGCCGGGAGGGACGGCATCGAGGTGGACCTGCCGGTTTTCGGCCGCACCCGCGTGGGGCTGCGGGGCCGGCATCAGGCCGCGAACGTTGCGGTGGCCGATGCAACGTTGGATGCGCTGAAGGAAGCGGGAATCTGCACTGCGGGGCCGGAAGCGCGCCGTGCTGGCTATGCCGCCGCCCGCTGGCCTGGAAGGCTTGAGCTGATCGAAGTCGACGGGCGCGATGTTCTGCTCGACGGAGCGCACAACCCGGCGGGTGCCGCGGCGCTCGCCGAGGCTCTCGACGACCTGAGGCCGTTTCTCTCGGGCGGCGACAGGACGAGCCCGTCGCCGGCCACGCTTCTGACCGCGATCATGCAGGACAAGGACGTACCGGGCGTGGTGCGGGCCCTGGCGCGATCGGCGGCGCTCGAGGGGGCGCGTATCATCTGCACCCGGCCCGACCTGGCGAGAGCCCTCCCGCCGGCGCAGCTGGCCGGCCACTGGCGGACGGCGATCCCCAGCGCCAGAGTCGAGATCGAGCCCGACGTCGGTCGGGCCCTCGATCGGGCGCTCGAGGACACGCAGGGGCCTGTCGTGGTGGCGGGCTCGCTGTACCTCGTCGGGGCCGTGCGGGCCCGGCTCGTCGACGACCCCGCGCTCAAGGATCCGGAGGATCCGGGCTCGGAGGGATCCGCGTCAGGAGGAGAACGATCTCGGTGACCGAATCCCGCAGTCGCGAGCGCGTCCTCCCGACGCAGGAGGGCGTGGTCGGCGCCCGGCCCGAGCTCGGGGGCGCCTTCGCGACGCCGTCGTTCGCCGACAAATCCCGCGATCATCCGGGCGAGTCCGGGCTGATTCGAGCCCCGGCGACCATCACCCTCCGAGGGCGCGAGCTTGCCTGGGGCTCGCGGACGTTCATCGTAGGCATCCTCAACGTCACCCCTGATTCCTTCTCGGGAGACGGCCTGCTTGCGGCCACGCCGTCGGGGGAGGGCTGGGTTCAGGAGCGCGCGGTGGAAGTCGCTCGCACGATGGTCGAGCAGGGCGCCGACGTGCTTGATATCGGCGGCGAGTCGAGCCGCCCGGGCCACGAAGAAGTCGACGCGGCCGAGGAGCGCCGGCGTGTCGTACCCGTGATTGCCGCCGTTCGGGCGGCGCTGCCCGAGATCCCCATCAGCGTCGACACCGTCAAGCCGTCCGTCGCCGAGGCCGCCCTCGATGCCGGCACCGATCTGCTCAACGACGTGTGGGGCGTGGCGGACGACGACTCGATGGCGCGCCTGGCGGCCGAGCGCGGCGTGCCGCTTATCGTGATGCACAATCGGGCCGAGGCGCGCTACCGGAACGTGCTTGCCGAGGTCATCACGGACCTGGAGCGGGCGCTCGAGCGCGCCGTCCGGGCCGGGGTGGACTGGGAGCAGCTGATCGTGGATCCGGGCTTCGGCTTCGGCAAGGCGCCGGTGCACAACCTGGCCCTGCTTCGCGGCCTCGGAGAACTCAGGATCCTCGGCCGGCCGATCATGCTCGGCACGTCGCGAAAGTCGACCCTTGGCAAGGTGCTCGACCTGCCCGCCGATCAACGGCTGGAGGCCACGCTCGCCACGACCGCCCTGGGGATCGCGGCGGGCGTCGACCTCGTCCGCGTGCACGACGTTCGCCCAAACGTCCGCGTCGCCAGGATGAGCGATGCTGTGCTGCGAGGGATGCCCATGGACTGGCTTCCGCAAGGAGACCGCGCGTGAGCGATCGGATCATCCTCGCCGACATGGTCTTCCAGGGCCGCCACGGCCTGCACGAGCAGGAGCAGCGCCAGGCTCAGCCGTTCGAGGTCGACGTCGAGCTGGCGCTCAACCTGCAGCCCGCCGGCATCGACGACGACATCGACAAGACCGTCGACTACGGGCAGGTGTTCGATGTCTGCCGTCAGATCGTCGAGTCGACGAGCTTCCGACTGCTCGAGGCGCTGGCCGAGGCCATCGCCCACGAGATCCTCGCGGCGTTCCCCGTCAGCGAGGTCACGATCCGGGTCCGCAAGCCGAAGGTCCCGATCGACGGCACGCTTGCATATGCCGGGGTGGAGATCCAGCGCCAGCGCTCGAACAACGACCGCCGCTGATCGAGGCCCCGCCAGGCGTGCGAGCGGTGCGCGCGAGCGTGGGCCGGCCAGGCGTCCGACTCGCCGCGATCCTGCCAAAAGCGCGGAATTCGGAGCCTTGGGAGGGTTGCGGCCTCGTCCGGCAGGCCAACTGACCGCTCGCGAGCTATTGCGGAACGTCCAGTACGCCCGTTTTCGTTTTCGGCTAACCGCGGCCAGGATTCCTCGATCGATCGGGGGGCGGGCCCAGGGACCTCCGACTGTTCGCGCCTAATTGCCGAATGGTCCGTATTTGGCAGGATTGCGTACCCGCCCGGGGCGCCGGCGCTGCGCGTCGGTTACAGGTCGGCGGGGCGGGTTCCCAGGGTGACCTGCAGCTTCAGCGTCTGACCGTCCCGCAGCACCTCCACCGAGACCGTCCTGCCGGGTGGGAACTGCACGAGGACCGACTCAAGCGGGTGTTCCGCGTCGATGTCGATGCCTTCGATGCGAACGATGACGTCGCCTTCCTTGATGCCGGCCTTGTCGGCCGGGCTGTTGGCGACGATCGCCGGCGTCGACTGCCCAGTGGACGACTCCCCACCGGTCACCCACGCGCCGTGGTCGACCGGCAGCTTGTGATCCTTCTGGATCTGCGGGTCGATTGCCTGGTAGCGGATGCCGAGCCACGGCCGAGCGAGCTTCTGGCCGGCGAGGGCCTGATCCATGATCGGCCGCGCGATGTTGATCGGGATCGCGAACCCGATCCCCTGCGCATTGCGGGCAACGGCCGTGTTGATGCCGATCACATTGCCGCCCGAGTCGAGCAGCGGGCCGCCGCTGTTGCCGGGGTTGATCGCCGTATCGGTCTGGATGAGGTCGTGGATCGTGTTGCCATTGTCGAGCTGGATCTCGCGGCCCATCGCCGAGACGATCCCGCTGGTCACGGTGTTCGTGTAGGTCCCTAGCGGGCTGCCGATCGCGATCGCCAGCTGCCCGACCTTCAGCTTGCTCGAGTCGCCGACTGGGGCGGTCGGCAGGTTCGTTGCCTCGATCTTCACGATCGCGAGGTCGGTCAGCGTGTCGTAGCCGTAGATCCGGCCGGGCAGCTCGCGGCCGTCCTTGAGCCGCACGGTCAGCTCGTCGCTACCGGCGACGACATGGCGGTTGGTCAGGATCCAGCCGTTGGGGTCGTAGACGACGCCGGACCCGATGCCCGTGTCGGGAAGCGCATTGGGGTCCGCGTTGTTGGCGCTGGCCGACGAAGTGATCTTGACGACCGCCGGGCTGACCTTCTGAGCGGCGGTGATGACCGCTGACGATTCCTCGAGCGAGACCTGCTGCTGGGCGGACAGGCTGCCGGGGGCGGACGACGCGGTGGGGTTCGGTCGGTTGAGGACGCCGGAGGCGTTCAACGCCAGGAACGTCCCGCCTGACGCCAGCACTGCCGAAATGATGGAGGCCGACAGGAGCAGGCCGAGCGGCCACGTCCGGCGCGCGGATGAGGGAACGTTGACGACACGCGTGACGGGCTGCTCGAACCATGCCTCCGGCGTGGAGGGCTCCGGCGACCCCGCGGCCACGCGCGCCCATTCGGTCCGCGGCTCGGGGACGGGCGAGTACTCCTGGGTCACGTCACGGTCGCTGCCGGGCGCGGTCGCGTCGCTGATCGGGGTCGAGTTGCTCGCCGGGATCGCTCCGCTGGTCGCCGCTCCGCCGCTTGACACGGCTCCGCTGCCAAGAGGCGCCGCCCACGGGCTTCTGTGGGCCGCCGACGACGGGCCGGGTGCTGGTTGCTGATCTTCGGGGATCTGTCGCCCGTCCGGGTCGGTCGACGGTTCGCCGCGGAGGTCC
>VBFZ01000165.1 GCA_005880805.1 Chloroflexota bacterium
CCTCTCATCACGTGGGAGGGCTCGTGGCGGACACTGCAGCCCTCGAGGCAGTTCGACCCGCACTGGGAGAACTTCAGCAACGTCTGGAACGAGATCAACTACCCGCGCCTGCTCTTCAACACGTTCGCCATCGCGATCATCGGCACGATCGGAACCGTGCTGTCCTGCACGCTCGTCGCGTACGGCTTCGCCCGTTTTCGCTTCCCGGGTAGGAACCTCCTGTTCCTGCTGGTGATCGCGACGATCTTTCTGCCCGGGGCGGTCACGATCATTCCCACGTACACCCTGTTCAACAAGATCGGCTGGGTCGGGACGTGGCTGCCGTTGATCGTGCCGGCCTTTTTCGCAAACGCCTACGACGTCTTCCTGCTCCGTCAGTACCTCCTGACCATTCCACGAGAAATGGACGAGGCCGCCGCGATCGACGGCGCGGGCCCGTTCCGCACCCTGCTGTCCGTGATCATTCCGCAGGCGTGGCCCGTGATCATCGCGGTGGCGATCTTCCACCTCGTGTACTCGTGGAACGACTTCTTTGCACCGCTGATCTACCTGTCGAGCGCGCCCGACCTCCAGACCGTGGCCGTTGGGCTCGCGAGCTTCAGCGGCGCCCGCGTCTCGTCGGACCCCGGCCTCATCCAGGCAGGCACGCTGATCACTCTCGTCATCCCCGTCGCGGCCTTCCTGGTCTTCCAGCGCTTCTTCGTGCGCGGAATCGTGATCACCGGGGTCGAGAAATAGACGGTTTCCGGGTCGCCCTGACGTTCGATGCCGAGCACCCGGATCGACCGACGACAGCGGGTGTCCAGGAGCGCCTGCTCGACCTGCTCGACCGGCACGGAATCCGCGCAGCCTTCTTCCTGCAGGGCCGCTGGGTGGAGGCATTCCCCGAAACGGCGGCGCGCATCCCGGAAGCCGGCCATCTCGTCGGGAACCACTCCTTCTACCACGCGCGGATGCCGCTCCTGTCGCGGAGCGGCTTCGAGATCGACATCCGCTCGGCGGAGGCCGTGATCCGCGACTACGTCGGCGTCGACCCACGGCCCTGGTTCCGGCTGCCCTTCGGGGAGGGCTGGGACGACGCAAAGCTGCAGCACCGGATCGAGCTGTTCGGCTACCGGCACGTCGGCTGGCACGTCGACGTGCAGGAGTGGCGCCCCGAGGCCACTGCGCCGGAAGTCGAGGAGGCGATCGTCGCCGGGACACTCGCAACCGGCGACGGGGCCGTGATCCTGCTCCACACCTGGCCGCGCCTGACCCTGTCGGTCGAGAACGTGATCCTCCGGCTGGCAGATCGCGGCGCGACGTTCGTCCGACTCGACGATCTGCCGAACGCCCCGGCCGGCCTTCCGCTCGAGGCCGAGGAGACGCCTGCCCCTGGCCTGGCGCTGGCGCAGCCGCGCGAGCCGTCCGCACCGTCCGACGTCGAAACGCACGTCCCGATCGCCCCGGCCAGGCCCTGATGCCTGCTGCGTCCTGGCCCGCCGCGATTCTCGCGGTGGACGGCGGCAACTCGAAGACGGACGTGGCCGTCGTCGCCGAGTCGGGCCACGTCTTCGGGGCGCTGCGCGGTCCCTCGAGCTCGCACCAGGTCGTCGGCGTCGATCGAGGCATGGCCGTGCTCGATCGGCTGGCGCGGGAGGCGGCCTGCCAGGCAAGCAGTCCGTCAGGGTCGTCAGGCGGTGGGGACCAGCGCGCGGTCTCGACAGCTTCGCCCCAGGGGCCGATCGCCCGGCTCGGCGTCTACTGCCTGGCCGGCGCCGACTTCCCCAGCGACTTTCGCATCCTGCGCAATGGCCTGCAGCGGGCGGAGATCAGCGAGACGAGTGTCGTTTTCAACGACGGATTCGCCGGCCTGCGTGCCGGCTCGTCGAAGCGCTGGGGTGTCGCGGTCGTCATGGGCCACGGGATCAACGTCGCGGCGATCGCGCCCGATGGGCGCTCGCTCATCCACGCGCCGGGCGACCCAACGTCCGGGGACTATGGCGGCGGCCATGCCATCGGGCAGCGCGCCCTGGCGTCTGCCGTTCGGGCCCGCGACGGCCGCGGGCCGCGGACCGTGCTCGAGCGAGTCGTGCCCGGCTACTTCGGGATGAAGCGGCCGCTCGACCTCACCCGCGCCATCTACGAGGACCGCATCGACGCGGAACGGCTGGACGAGCTACCACCGGTCGTGTTCGATGCCGCGACGCGTGGGGACGAGGTCGCGAGGGGAATCGTCGACTGGATCGCGAACGAGGCAGTCCTGATCGCGCGCTCGGCCGTCCTCAAGCTCCACCTCTCGCGCCTGGAGGTCGACGTGGTCCTCTCGGGGGGCGTGTTCCGGACGACCGAGTCGGTCTTCCACGAGCGCATCCGGACGGGGGTCAAGGATTTCGCACCTCGGGCGCATGTGGCACCGCTCACGGCGCCTCCGGTCCTGGGCGCGGCGCTCCTCGCGATCGACCGCCTCGACATCCCGGATCGCGCGGCCGCAGAGCAACGGCTGCGAAGCGAGCTCACGTACGACCGGCTGGCCAGGCCGACGATGGCCGCCGGAGGATCCGCCGCCTGAGGATCCGAGGCCGGAAGTCGCTCGAGCGGGCCTCGAGGGCCGACGGTGTAGAGTCGAGGCGATGCCCCGGCGGATCTTTTACTTCGAACAACCAGAACGCTTCGTGACCGGGACAGTCGGGCAGCCCGGCTCGCGAACGTTCTTCCTGCAGGCCCGCGAAGGCGAACGCGTGGTCAGCGTCGTCCTCGAGAAGGCGCAGGTGGCCGTTCTGGCCGACCGGCTGGCGCTGCTCCTCGATGAGCTCGGCCGGCGCGGGCTGGCGGACACGGGCGGTGCCGCAGGCCAGCAGGACGTCGAGCCGCTCGACGAGCCGCTGAACGAGGCGTTCCGTGCCGGAACCCTCTCGATCACCTGGGACGGCGACCGGGAGGAAGTGACGATCGAGGCCCGCGAACAAACAGAGGACGAAGACCTGGAGGCGGCGGCGCAGACGGTCGAGATCGAAGACGACGCCGAGGACGGCCCGGACCTCGTGCGTGTCCGGCTGACGGCAGCGGCCGCGCGTGCCTTTGCCCAGCGTGCGGCCACGGTCGTCGCGGCCGGGCGCCCTCCGTGCCCGTTCTGTGGCCAGCCGCTCGATCCGCAGGGCCATCTCTGTCCTCGCCGCAATGGCGGGTACGTCAACTGATCGAGGCGTCTCCTGCGCGATCCTGACCCCGCGACGCCGATCGACCCGGGGACGTCCCTGGCCCTGCTGCGCGAAGGCGAGCTGGAGATCGTCGGCCGGCTGATTGCCTCGTCCAACAACGCGCTCTACTGCACGGTCACGCGTCACTGCCCCGACCCCGAACCCGATCAGACCGCAATCTGTGTCTACAAGCCGATCCTCGGCGAGCGACCGCTCGACGACTTCCCCGACGGCACCCTTGCCCACCGGGAAGTGGCTGCCCACGTGCTGTCGGAGGCGACCGGCTGGTCGATCGTGCCGCCGACCGTCCTGCGCGACGGCCCGTTCGGAAGCGGGATGGTCCAGCTGTGGATCGAGGTCGAACCGCGCGTCGATCCGTTCGATCTCATCCGGGTCGGCGACCCCGGCCTGCGCCGGATGGCCCTCTTCGATGTCATCGCGAACAACGCCGACCGAAAGGCGGGCCACCTGCTCCCGGTAGCCGGAGGCCACGTCTACGGCGTGGACCACGGGATCTGCTTTTCCGACGAGCCAAAACTCAGGACAGTGCTCTGGAACTGGCGCTCGCAGCGCTTCTCCGGGGACGAGCTGGAGGTCCTTGACCGTCTCCGCGACGAGATGGACGGTCCGCTCGGCGCGGAGCTCGGGGCGCTTCTCGCGCCGATCGAGGTGACCGCTACGACCACCCGGCTGGATGACCTGCTGCGCCGCGGCCGCTTCCCCCGTCCGGACCCGGATCGGCCGGCCATCCCGTGGCCGCCGTTCTGATCGTTTGACAGGCGCTCGACCGGTCGGCATGCTTCGAACATCGACAGAACTCGGAAGAGAGATCGCGGTCAGAGCACCAGCACTGCGCTCCCGCGTCACCGAGAAGGAATTCCCGCTCCGGTTCCACAGGGAATGAACCGTTGGAGCGGGCCACCGGCCGGATCGCCGCCGCGAGCTGACATACGCCGCGGCGCGAAGGCCACGAAGGGAACAACGTCACACATGCTTTCGCGAAACGCGACAACCAATCTCAACCGCCGCCAGAGCGCGATGCGCCGGCTGCGGCGCCGCAACGCTTCCGCTTCCATGCTCTACTGCCGGACCAACGGCTGTGCGAGCTTCCTCGTGCCAGACCAGACGGCGGGCAGCGCGACCTGTCCGGTGTGCGGCTACACGCGGCGCCTGCCCCGGACGAACTAGACCTGGCCTCGCCCGGCGAGGCCCCTGGGACAAGGCGAGAACGGCCCACTCTGTGCCACCTGACGTGGCACGACCCTCCGGTACGCTGACGAACGTCAGCGACCGCAGCAGGGAGCCTCGTGCAGCTCGTCGACGGGACCGTCATCGTCAGCGCCACAGATCTCATCGGCTACCTGGCCTGCGATCACCTCGCGACGCTCGAGCTCGGCCGGATCGAGGGCCTGTGGGAGCGTCCGCCGGACCGCGCCGACGATCCCACCGTCAAGCTCATGCAGGAGCACGGGGATCGCCACGAGCGCGAGTATCTGGAGCGCCTTCGGGCGGACCGAAAGAGCGTCCGCGAGATCAGCAAGGAGGAGCTGCGGACTCCTGACCAGCTGCGCGCGGCCCAGGCGGAGACGCTGGCCGCCATGGAGGACGGCGTCGACGTCATCTACCAGGCGACGTTCTTCGACGGTCGCTGGCGGGGTCACGCAGACTTCCTGGTCCGTGTCGAGACCCCCAGTCGTCTCGGATCGTGGAGCTACGAGATCGCCGACACCAAGCTCTCGAGGCGGGTGAAAGCGGCGGCGATCATCCAGATGTGCGTATACGCCGAGGGGCTGGAGCGCCTGCAGGGCACGCAGCCAGAGCACGTCCACGTCGTGACTGGAGACGGCACCTCGCATCCGCACCGGCTGGCCGACTACTCGGCGTTCTTCCGGACGGCGAAGCGGCGCTTCGAGACACGAGTTTTCGGGAACGGGAACACGCCGCCGACCTACCCCGAGCCCGTCGACCACTGCGCGGTCTGCGTCTGGTACCCGATGTGCATGGACCGCCGCCGCAAGGACGACCACCTGTCGCTCGTGGCCGGGATGAGCCGCCTCCACGAGGAGCGCCTGCGCGACGATCATCTCCCGACACTGACCCTCCTCGCCGAGCTCCCGCCCGATCGGCGCGTCGCCGAGATGAATCCTCGCCCGCTGACACGCCTCCGCGAACAGGCTCGATTGCAGCTCGCCGGCCGCAGGTCCGGAAGCCTGCTCTACGAGCTCATCCCGCCGCTGGAGGACGAGGCGGGGCGGGGCCTCGCGGCGCTGCCCGAGCCCAGCCCGCTCGACGCCTTCTTCGACATCGAAGCCGACCCGTGGGCGATGGACGGCGGCCTCGAATACCTGCTGGGGGTGGTCGAGCAGGTTGACGGAGGGCCTGCCTACCGGGCGCTGTGGGGCCACGACCGCGCGTCCGAGAAGGCCGCCTTCGAGGCGTTCGTGGATCTCGTCATCGCGCAGCTCGACCGGGACCCGGCGATGCACGTCTACCACTACGCGCCGTACGAGCCGACGGCCGTGAAGCGGCTCATGCAGCGCCACGCGACCCGGGAGGACGAAGTCGACCGGCTTCTGCGGGGCGGCGTTTTCGTCGACCTCTACCAGGTCGTCCGGCAGGGAATCCGCGCCTCGGTGGAGTCGTACTCGCTCAAGAAGATCGAGAAGTTCTACCTGCCCGAGCGCGAGGGTCCGGTCACCGAGGCAGGGTTCTCCGTGGTGCAGTACGAGGAGTGGCTGGCTACGGGGGAGCAACGGCTGCTCGACGAGCTGGCTGCCTACAACCGCGACGACTGCGTGTCCACCTTCCGGCTCCGCTCGTGGCTCGAAGACCTCCGCGCCGGCGCGATCGCGACCGAGGGCTGGAGTCTCCCGCGCCCGCATCCCGAAGACGGCCAGGCATCCGAACAGCTGGCGGCACGCCAGGCCGAGACGAAGGCGCGCGTCGACGCGCTGACGCGCGACCTTCCGGTAGACGCCGCCGAACGGACGGTCGAGCAGCAGGGGCGCTGGCTCCTGGCCCAGCTTCTCGACTGGCACCGGCGGGAGGAGAAGCCCGCGTGGTGGCTGTGGTACGACCTGCTCGGGAAGGCGCCCGAGGAGCTCGTGGAGTCGGCGGACGCGATCGGCGACCTGCGCTACGTGGACGAGATCGGGCAGTCGAAGAAATCGGTCATCCAGCGCTACTCGTTCGATCCCGCCCAGGACTACAAGATCAAGGTCGGGGACAAGCCGCTGAGCCCCGCGGACGACGCCGACCTGCGTCCCCGATCCGCGGGCGAGGTCGTTGCGCTTGATGATGTCGCCGGGACGATCGACCTCGTGCGCGGTCTCGCGCGGGCGGACGAGCATCCGCGAGCCCTGCTTCCTGGCGCCCCCTTCGGCGGCGGGGCGATGCGCGATGCGCTGGGTCGCATCGCTGACTGGGTGATCGAGCATGGGATCGGCGGTCCTGGCCCGTACCGGGCGGTTCGCGAGCTGATTCTCAAAGCTCCGCCGAGGGTCGCCGGCCACACGGACGGCGACGTGCTCGTCGGGGCGGGCGAGCAGCCGATCGAGGCGGCGAGACGTTTCGCCGTCGCGTTGGACGAGACGGTCCTGCCCGTCCAGGGACCGCCGGGCACCGGCAAGACGTGGACCGGGGCCAGGATGATCGTGGCGCTCGTCGGCCAGGGGCGCAGGGTCGGCGTGACCGCCCAGTCACATCGCGCGATCTCGAACATGCTCGATGAGGTGGCGAAGGCGGCGGCCGAGGCCGGACTGACCGTTCGGATCGTGCAGAAGTGCGATCGCGGCGAGGACGCATCCACCGCCGACGGCGTGACGCTGACCAACGAGAACGGCGAAGTCGAGGACGGCCTGTCGGCGGGCCGCTACGACGTGGCCGGAGGGACCTCGTGGCTGTTCGCCCGCGAGGAGATGGAGAACCAGCTCGACGTCCTGTTCGTCGACGAAGCCGGGCAGGCCTCGCTGGCGAACGTCGTGTCGATGGGCGGCTGTGCCCGCTCGTTCGTGCTGCTGGGCGACCCGAACCAGCTGCCCCAGGTCTCGCAGGGCATCCACCCGGAAGGGGCCGAGAAATCGGCGCTCGAGCACGTCATCGGCGAGGCGCTGACCATCCTGCCAACGCGCGGGCTCTTCCTGCCCACCACGTACCGGCTCCATCCGCTCGTGAACGATTACGTGTCGGAGATCTTCTACGAGGGGCGGCTCGTCCCGGCCGAAGCGAACGACCGGCAGCGGCTCGGGCCCTCAGCCGCCGGCCGCGCCGGCGCCGCGGTCGCCGGAATTCGCTACATTCCCGTCGTGCACGACGGGAACTCGTCGCGATCCCGTCAGGAGGCGCAGGCAGTCGCCGGGGAGGTCGGGGCGCTCCTGGGTCGTGAGTGGACGGACCGGAACGGCCGCCGGCGCCGGCTGACGCCCGACGACATCCTCGTGGTCGCCCCGTACAACGCCCACGTCCAGACCATCCGGCAGGCGGTGCTCAAGTCGACCGGCAGACTGGTGCGGGTCGGGACCGTCGACAAGTTCCAAGGCCAGGAGGCGCCGGTCGCGATCTACTCGATGGCCACCTCGAGTCCGGCCGACGCTCCGCGAGACATCGACTTCCTCTACTCGGGCAACCGGCTGAACGTCGCCGTCTCCCGTGCCCGCAGCCTCGCCATGCTCGTGTGCAGCCCGGAGCTCCTGGTCGTGTCGCCCCGCACGCCGGAACAGCTGCGCCTCGCGAATGCGCTCTGCCGGCTCGTCGAGGTCGCGGCGGAGCAGGCAGCCGGCGACGAGCGGGCCGGGATTCCCCTTGAGGCCGCTGGCACGAGAGATGCGCCTGATCAGCTTGCGCTTGACTGGTGAGAGGCGTGCCGGCCACCCGGAAGTGCCCATTTACCGGTGGTAAGCTGCCCCAGGCCGCACGCAGGCCCGACCGGGATCCTGGGCCTCTCCGCACTGCGAGCAGATGACCGAAGTAGCCCGACGACCAGAAGTTGCCCGTAGCCGGCAAACACGCGACACGCCAACGCGACAGCACGAAACGGCGCTTTCGGCCTGGGCGACGTTCCTGCAGGCGCACGCAGCGGTTATTCGACGCCTCGGCTCGGAACTCGAGTCGCAGACCGGCATGTCGATCGCCGATTACGACGTGCTGGTGACCCTCGCGCGTTCGGGCCGCACCCTGCGAATGAGCGACCTGGCCGATCGCGTGGTGCTGAGCCGGAGTGGCATGACCCGTCGCGTCGACCGACTCGAGGCCGCCGGGCTCGTCGAGCGCCGCGAATGCGCGACGGATCGCCGAGGCGCGTTCGCGCACCTGACGGATGACGGACTGGAGCGGCTCCGCCAGGTCAGCCCGGTCCACCTCCGCGGAATCCAGCGCCACTTCACGAGCCGGATGGATCCGACCGAGCTCGACGGGCTGCGCTCGGCCCTGTCGAAGGTCGCCGGCGCGGACACCTGAGGCCCTCCCCGACTCGACCACCCTTCCAGACCAGCGCGGGACCATTAGGGGACGGAAGACATCGAGAAGGAGGAAGCTTCGTGAACAACGTGGCGATGAGTCGCGACCGGACCCGGCCACGGACGCTCGCGGCGGCCGCCCTGGCCATGGCGCTCGGTGCCATCCTGACTGCGGCGCCCGGAGCCCCCGCCCGCGCCGCGACCACATTCGACCCGGCCCACACGCGCCTCACCCTGACTCGCCTCGTCGGCGGCCTCAGTTCGCCGGTCGGGATCACGAACGCCCGCGACGGGACTCATCGCCTGTTCGTCGTCGAGCAGGGCGGCCGGATCAGGATCATCAAGGCCTCGACACTGTTCGCGGCACCGTTCCTCGACATCCACACGCGCGTCACCTGTTGCGGCGAGCGCGGCCTCCTGGGGCTTGCCTTCCATCCCTCCTACAAGTCGAACGGCAAGTTCTACGTCGACTACACCGATGTGAACGGGAACACGGTGGTGGCCGAGTACCACCGGTCCTCTACGAACGCGAATCGCGCGAGCACGAGCGAACGGATCCTCCTGCGGGTCACCCAGCCGTATGCCAACCACAATGGCGGCCAGCTCGCGTTCGGACCCGACGGCTTCCTGTACATCGCCCTGGGCGACGGTGGAAGCGCCGGCGACCCGGGCAATCGGGCACAGAGCCTGAACACGCTGCTCGGCAAGATCCTCCGGATCGACGTCAACCACCGGACCGGCAGCCTGCAATACGCAATCCCCAGCTCGAACCCGTTCGTCGGCCGGACAGGCCTCGACCAGATCTGGTCGTACGGGCTGCGAAATCCCTGGCGCTTTTCGTTCGACCGAAAGACCGGCGACCTCTGGATCGGCGACGTCGGCCAGGACAACTGGGAGGAGATCGACCGTGCACCGAAGTCCGCGGGTGCCGGCCGCGGACGTAACTATGGCTGGCGGGTGATGGAGGGACGCGCCTGCTACAACCCGCCGAGCGGCTGCAACACGAGCGGCAAGATGCTGCCGATGGCCGTCTACTCGCACAGCTTCGGCTGCTCGGTGACCGGCGGCTACGTCTACCGCGGTAACGACTACCCGATGCTCGTCGGCGGCTACTTCTTCGGCGACTACTGCTCGGGCCGCATCTGGGCGCTCGTGGCCGGAGGACCCAACACGCAGACCGCGGTCCAGATGATCGACACGCCGTACAACATCAGCAGCTTCGGCGAAGGCGAGACCGGCGAGCTCTACGCGGTGGACCTGGCCGGCGGAGCGATCTACCGGATTCGCGGCCAGACGATCTGAGACCGGCCCGGCCGCCGAGGCGGAGCCAACGGGGGTCCGTCCTGGGGCGCGGCTCGGTGAAGGCCTAGCCCCGAAGGATCGGCCGGGTCAGGCAGGTCGGTCCGCCGGATCCGTTGAGGCCGATCTCGAGGGCTTCGTACGTGTGCACCTCGCAGCCGCGCTCGCGCAGCCGGCGCTCGGTCACGGGGTTGCCGCGCGCCAGCACGACCTCTCGCGGGCGAACCGCCAGCACGTTGCAGCCCAGGGTCGGGAACTCCGCGGGCGGCACAGGGATCAGGTCGATCCCCCGCTCGGCGAGCAGCTCGTACAGGCCGGCGGGCAACAGCGGCAGGTAGACGACCGCAAGGTCCTCCGCGACGGGCGAGATGACGCTCAGCAGGTGCAGGCACTCGGCGGGCCCCTCGCCGAACGGAACGTCGAAGATCCGCGCGTCCCCACCGAAGAGCGCCGCGAGCTGACGGGCCCCGTTCTCGTTCGTCCGCAGGGAGCGACCGATGCACAGGAGATCGGGCCGCAGCCAGAAGGTGTCGCCGCCCTCGACCGTGCCCGGCGGTTCGATCCGGCCGATCGTCGGGATCCCGGCGGCCTCGGTCCAGGCTTCTACGCTGGCCTCTTCGCCCTGCCGGCTCGTCTTGCCCGGGCGCAGGACGATGGAGCCGCGGTCCGTCACGAGGAGGGGGTCGAACAGGTAGATGAGGTCGGGACTGTCGTGCTCGGCCTCGAGGTAGCGCACGCTGACCCCGAGCCCGACCAGCAGCTCGACGAACGCGTCGTGCTCGCGCTGCGCGCGCCCGAGATCG
>VBFZ01000166.1 GCA_005880805.1 Chloroflexota bacterium
AATTGGTTCCGATCTTCCTGGCCCTCATCGAGCGCACGCCGCTCGATGTCGCCTTCGCCGAGTCAATCGAGCCGACGGTCCGGTCGCTTCGCCGAAAGACGAGGTCGACGAGGCGTCGACCAGTCGGCGGCCTCGTCTAGGTCGGCCTGTCGACTCGTTCGGCCGTTTCGGGCGGGGACCCGGCCTTCGTGCGACGCTTCGGCCCCGGCGCTTCGAGGGTGGCCGCACTGGCGGACTCGGCGTCGGCTGAGCTCGGAGATGCCATGGATCCGATCCGCGTGCTGGCGTTCGCCGGGAGCCTTAGGCACGCCTCCTACAACAAGGGCTTGATCCGGGCTGCCGTTTCGCTCGCCCCGACCTCGATGACGCTCGAGATCTTCGATATCTCCGGCATCCCGCTCTACAACCAGGACGTCGAGGACACCGGGGAACCGGAGGCAGTCGTGACCTTCAAGCAGGCTATCGCCGGCGCAGACGCGTTGCTCGTCGCGACACCCGAGTACAACCACGGCGTGCCCGGCGTGCTCAAGAACGCGATCGACTGGGCGTCAAGGCCGCGCGCGACGAGTCCCCTCACCGACAGGCCGGTCGGGATCATGGGCGCAAGCACGGGCCGTGGCGCCACCGCGCGAGCGCAGGCACAGCTGCGAGACACGTTCGTGTTCACTGGTGCGTGCGTGATGCCACGCCCGGAGGTGCTGATCGGGGGCGCGACGCACATGTTCGAGGGCGGCGACCTGTTAACGAGCGCCTCCGCGGCTCAGTCCGTGACCTGCTCGTCGCCCTGCACACGTGGACGATTCGCCTCGGGTCCGGGAGCCTGGCGGCGTGAACCCCGTATCAGCACCTGCCCCTTTGCGCCCCTCCGCCTCTGCCTCGGGCACGAACGCGACGCAGCACACGGTCGTCGTCACGCGCCTGAAGCGTGTCACCGACGGTCGCTGACGAACGCGAAGGCCTCCGCGGTCAGCGGGCGCCACTCCCCCAGGCTGCTCTCGGGGATCGTCACCCACTCCCGCATCGGTCGGCCCCTGCCGGCGTCAAAGGGCTGCCCGACCCCGCTCGTGAGGAGCTCATCCACCCTGGCCGCCGGCAGCTTCACGACCAGCGAACCCTGGATGAGCATGGCGAAGATCCGGCCCGCGATCCTGAGGCCCGGGCTCGCGCCGAAACCCGTCCCCGTCGTCACGCCGGGCCGACCACGATAGCGTTCGACGAGCTCCGCAAACGCCGCCTCGGCTGAATGGCTCTGGATCAATCTGGGAGACTCCATCCCCTCCGGCCGACCCTCGAGCTCAGTGCACCTCGGGCACGAAGGTCTGGTCCGTGAGCGGCGGGCGGACGTAGCCCGTGTCGGCCTGTCGCGGCGGCAGCTCGATCACGTCGGGCGTCAGGTCCTTGTACGGGATCAGGCCCAGCAGGTGGCTGATGCAGTTGAGCCGGGCGCGTTTCTTGTCGTCGGCGTTGACCACGTACCAGGGTGCCTGCTTGATGTCGCAGTGCGCGAACATCTCGTCCTTCGCCCGTGAATAGTCGAGCCAGCGCGAGCGCGACTGGAGGTCCATCGGGCTGAGCTTCCAGCGCTTGGCGTCGCTGACCGAGAACCAGTACTTGATCAGGATGATTCCGGACCGAATCAGCATGCGCTCGAACTCGGGACAGGAGCGGAGAAACTCCTGGTACTCCTCGTCCGAGCAGAAGCCCATCACCCGCTCGACGCCGGCGCGGTTGTACCAGCTCCGGTCGAACAGCACCATCTCCCCGGCCGCGGGCAGGTGGGCGACGTAGCGCTGGAAATACCACTGCGACTTCTCGCGCTCGGAGGGCGCTGGAAGGGCGACCACTCGGCAGATACGAGGATTGAGGCTCTGGGTGATGGTCTTGATGACGCCGCCCTTTCCGGCGGCATCACGCCCCTCGAAGATCACGACCACGTTGAGACCCTGGTGGCGGATCCACTCCTGGAGCTTGACGAGCTCGAGCTGGAGGCGGATCAGTTCGGGCAGGTAGTCCTTGTTCCTGAGGCGTGCCCGAACCGCGCTCGCACCATCCGACAACTGCTCGGGGGATCGCGCAGCGGCGCTGATCCGCGCCTTTTCCGGTCGACCGTCGGCCTTGGCCCGCCGCTCATCTGGCGTCGCGCGTTGGCCGTCGGTGTCCGCTCGCTTTGCAGGCGCTCGGTCTGTCGTCCCCGTCTTCTTCGGCATCGGGCATCCGTTCGAAGCGTGAGGTGGTGCCGAACGCTAGCACGACACTCGGCCCAACGCACCGGTCCTCTGATCGGGTCGGCAGCAACTCCCTGGGTGCCACGCCCGTCAGGCGGTCACCAACCCTCGTCGTGAGCCCGAGCCTCGGCCTGGTACTCGCGCCGGAGGCGCCCGACTTCGAGTTCGACCTCTGCCCGCGAGGCCTCGTCGTAGGCATGAGCCAACCGTCGCTCCGCGGCGCGCCAGTCGTCCA
The DNA here is from genome assembly GCA_005880805.1 of Chloroflexota bacterium. Lineage (GTDB taxonomy): Bacteria > Chloroflexota > Limnocylindria > Limnocylindrales > CSP1-4 > CF-16. The sequence continues at coordinate 2,461 of VBFZ01000166.1, forward strand.
GGATCCGGTGGAGCGGACCCCCGCTCGCCTCGGGCGAACCGTGGCTGAGCGAGCCGGGCCGCGACGCGGTGGAGGCGACTGCCGCCCTGCCGGGGTGGAGGCGGCCGTTGTCGTCGAGGCTGTAACCCATCGCCTCGAGCGTCTCCTTGAGCCGACCGAACCGCTCGGCGTCCGGCATCGACTCGAGAATCCGGTTCTCGCTCATCACTCGAGCCCCCCTCGGGCGCGACCGCGACCGGGCATCAAGCCCGGATCCCCTCTCTGGACCGGCCGTGTGTCCGGTCGATGGATGCCTCAGGGTCGAACGGAAGGCCGCCACCGGCAATGGAGCCGGCACGCCTCTTGGTCGATGGGCGACCTACTCTCGATGGGGGTTGCGCTCGCCGCGTGCTCACTGAGGGTCGGGTGTGGAGATCCTGACCAACCGACAACGAGATGCGGACTGCCGATTCTGCGCAACCCCGGCTGCCGATTTCTGGCGCGTCGTGGCCTTGGCAGGGACGCGCCGCGCTGGCACGCTCATGTCCCCGGCAGAGCCGCGCAAGCGGCGGTCGTGCGTGGCAGGCTGGCGGCACCCCCTCCGCCAGCCAGCCACATCACGCCACCGGTACCCCCGGGGTCTCCCGCTCCAGCTGGTAGGCGAAGAGGGCTACCGAGAGCCGGAGTGTTGCTCCCGAGTCGAGGGGATGCCCAAGGAGATCCTCGACTCGCTGGAGCCGGTAGGCGACGGTTCGCGGCGCCAGGTGCAGCCGACGGGCGGCCTCGCGCGCGTTGTGGCCGACGGCGAAGTACACGCCGAGCGTCTCCAGCAGAGCCGATCCCATCCTGGCGTCGCCCAGGATCGGCCCGAGCTCGGCCAATACGGCGCGATTGCGGAGTCCCTCGTCGAGCGACAGCAGGGTCTCGAGATCCAGGTCATCGGCGTTGGGAATCCAGCCGGTGCGGCCCACGCGTTCCGCGGTCCGCATCGCGTCGCGCAGGCGTTCCATCGATGCCGCGAGAAGATCGACGTGGCCGACCTCCGGACCGGCGATCGCGACCCACGAGCGGCGCCCTGATCCTCCCCCGGCCTGGGTGAAGGCCGTACGTACCCGGCTGTCCCCGTTGACGTTGGCCTGCTCGAGGACCACGGCCCGTCCGCGCCACTCGACGATCTCGGGCAGGGCGAACGTCAGCCGGCGGCCCGGGCGCGGCGTGCCGAGCCCTCTGCGCATGGCTTCGGTTATCGAGTCGACCTCTGATTCGGGTCGGCCCGGTCCGGCGGAAATGAGCGTCAGCCGATACGTCTCGTCGGCCGTCAACCCGTGGCGCTCGGCGCGTCGGCGGCGGCGAAGCGCGTCCAGCCGGTCCATCGGCGGCGACACGAGCAGTTCGTCGAGGAATGCGCGTCGAGCCTCCGCCTGGCTTGCCGCCATCTCCCGATCCGCGTCGGCGTAGGCAAGCCAGAGGTTCCTGACGGCGACCTCGACCGCAGTCAGGACCGTGTCGCCGTCCTTGGCGAGATCGGGCGGCCGCTCCTCGCCTTCGCCGAGCGCGCGCCACAGCGTGCGAGCCGTGCCGGTAGCGGCTTCGACCAGGTAGTGGAGCGGGATGTCCATGTGCGCCGCCCGACTCGCGACGCTGCGGAGGCGACGCGTTGCGCTGCCGACCTCGCGTGGATCGGCGACCAGATCGAGGACGAGGTCGCGGGATGCCTGGATCAGGTCAGGGTCGAGACCGCGACCGCCCGCCGCAGCCGCACGGAGCGTCACGTCCTCGCGAAGCGCTTCTGCGACGGCCCGCCGACGACGCTCACCGGCGTCGCTGGTCCTGTGCGGCCGATCGACCATGTCAGTCATCCAGGTGTCGCGACCGGGAGACCGAGCCTGCCGGCCCGGCCATGGCGGTAGCCCACCCCGTGCCGACAGAATGGGCTACCACGGCCGAAAGAACGAAGGCTCAGGCGTGAGCGAGCGCCTTCGTGATCTCCTCTTCGGCCTCTTTCGTCAGCGACGTGCGGAGCACTTCCCCGCCATACGGGGCGAGGGCATCCAACGCCTTGTCCGGGGTCACCTTGCTGAACACCAGGACGACCGCCGAAGAGCCCGGCTTCAGGACGTCCTGGACCTTGGCCCGGAAGTCATCGTCGATGCCCATGTCCGCAGCCTTGCCGAGGGCCGCGCCCATCAGCCCACCCACGATGAGACCGCCGATCGGCACGAAGAACAGCAGCCCGAGCAGCCCACCCCACAAGGCGCCGGTCGCGGCTCCCGCACCGACGGCACCGGTGGGCGTCTGGACGTGGATCTTTCCGTCCTCGCCCCGCTGCAGCACCGCTGCCGAGCCGTCGATGATGTAGCTCTTCTGAAGCTCCTGAACCTGGGAGAAGACCTTTTCCGCCGTGGCCTCGTCGGGATAACCGAGTACGACGAGATCAGCCATGTCCAACCTCCTGTTGGTCGCTCGCTGAATCGCGACCCCTGGGGGCGCGTAGCCGCAGGGTGCTCGGCCGAGCGTCGACGACCAATGGGGCGCGCAGGCATCCGCCCGGGACGCGCGCCCCCCGTGGGCTGATGGAGGCTCGGACAAGTCGGTCGACGCCCCGCCAACCGACGCGTGCCCACCCTTGCCGGCCTGTGTCGACCCGTCGACCGTGATGGCGCGATGGGTACGTGGCACGACGCCGGCGATGAGGCGGGGCTCGCCGATCGGGGAGAGCCATCGGGCGAGGGTGGGACGTACCGCGTCGCTTCGTCCGAGGCCGATCGCTCATTCGAGCGTATCCAGACTGACGGCCGATGGCGGATCATTGGCTGGAGGAGCTCCACTGCCGGGCCTCAGCACAGGGATGGACGCGCCTTCGCCGAGGCCATTGCCCGGCTCATGGTTTTGCACGACCTGAAGACGACCGGCGCGTTGACCTACGACGAGTTCACGGTCCTCAAGGCGCGACTTCTCGGGCTGTAGGGGCCTTGACGCTCTGATTCCGGCGGTTCTGCCGAGCCGGATGCTGGCTCGGAGATCGCGGGACCGGCTCAGGGCTGGGTCCAGAGGCAGATGCCGATCAAGCCCGAAGCCCCCAGGTCCTCGGGCTCGAGTCGGTCGGCCGTTCCGCAATTCGATCCGGAAGCGGGCCGTCTCCCGGCGCGCCTCCGGCGTCCAGCCGTACCCCCAGGATGGCTGGACGCCGGTGCGCGTGGGAGGGAGGAAAACTGCTGACTAGTGGCCGGGCCCTCTGTAGCTCGTTGTGACCGGAACGTCGCCGAGGATCCGTGTGCCAAGCCCGGGATGAGAGTCCACGGTCAAATGGCCGCCAAGCACCCCGACCCGGTCCGCGAGGCTGGCCAGCCCAAGGCCGGGCTGCACTCGGCCGGGATCGAAGCCGACGCCGGAGTCCTCAACGCTGAACGAGACGCGGTTCCGCTCTCCCCGCAGCCGGATGCGGGCGACTGCCTTTGACCCGGCGTGCTTCACGATGTTCTGGAGTGCCTCGAGGCACGAGAAGTAGACGGCCCGCTCGACGTCCGGCGGATAGCGGCCGAACGCTTGCGTTTCGACGGCCACCTTGACCGGCGCATGGGCCGCGGCCGATCGGAGTCGCTCCGCCACACCGTTGCGCAGCAGGAGCTGCGGGCTGCCGTCGCGGGTCACGCTGCGAATGTCGGCGAGAGCGGCGTCGAGGTCGCGCTCGAGGCGCTCGATGGTCGCGCTCTCGCCGGGTTGGTGGGCTCGTGCGCCCAGCAGCCCGAGGTGGATGCGAACGCAGACCAGGCGCTGCTGAGCGCTGTCATGGAGGTCGCGCTCGATCCGCTGTCGCTCCAGGTCGATCGCGTCAATAGCCCGCAGACGCGCTCGGCGCAGCTCCCGTTGGAGGGAAAGTCGCTGGAGTTCGAACCAGATGACGATGCCGAGACCGACAGCAAGAAGCAGGATCTCGAAGGGCGTCCCGAATTGCTCGGGTGACGACGCGAACAGTACGGCCAGGGTGGTGGCGATCGCGACGGCTGCGAACTGGCCGACGGCGCGGAGCCCCTCGGCGTCGGGCATCCGGAACGATGGGGTCGCTCGAGCGTGTGATGCGTGTGTTCTACCGGCCAGCATTTGCCCTCCCCCGTTAGAGGGACCGGCCGTGCCTCGATGGCGTCCCCCTAGCCTGGCGCATGTCAAGCGATGTTTGACCAAGAGTAGGTCCGTAGCGAGCTGGCGTCATCACCCGCTGACCATCTCACCCGGGTGATTTCATTTACTGTGCAATTACTTGATGAGCCCCAGGTCGCGCGCACGGTCGACCGCCGCGTCACGGGAGGGGACGTCCAGTTTCCGATAGATCGATCGCAGGTGCGAGTGGATGGTGTTGTAGGAGACGAATAACCTGCGTGCAGCCTCGCGATTGGAGACCCCGCTGGACACCGCGAGGATCACCTCGACCTCCCGGCTGGTGAGCGCCTCCATCCCCGGTCCGGCTTTCGGAGCTGCGCGTCGACCTCGACCGACCCCGAGCACCCCGGGATCGCGCGCCGCATCGATCATCGCGTTTGCTTCGTCCAGGGCGGCTCTCGCATCAGCTCGCCGTCCGAGGGCTCGAAACGCGGCGGCGAGCGGGAGCAGAACCTCGGCCAGGGCCAGTGGCTCGCCGAGAGCGCGGATGGTTGGCAGGGCCTCAGAGAGGAGCGATTCCGCCGTGGCGACATATCCCCGCCGCAGGAGCACCGCACCGAGGGCGACTCGCGCGTAAGCCGCAGTCGGCGTTGGCGTCAGCTCATGGGCATCGGCGATGTCGATCGCCTCGCGAGCCAGTCGCTCGGCAAGCGCCGGGTCCCCGATCTCGAGCTCGATCCGGGACAGAAGGGCCCGGGACCCGATGGCATCCATCCACATCGACAACGCGCTTGCGAGCTCGGCGCCCGTCCGGAGCGGAGTTTTTGCCTCCTCGAACCGGCCCGCGCGGACCAACGCGAATCCAAGCTGGACGTGCACCGTGATGCGCCACGGCGAATCCCGCGTCGCCTCCAGTTCGAAAGCGCGTCGCGCCGCTGCCAGCATGGCCCCAACGTCCCCGCCGGGGAAGGCCGCCCCGATCAGGGCCGCGGTGGCCTCGATGGAGTTGGCCCCGTCGGGCAGAGGACTGACCTCTGGCGCGGCCATCGCGGACGAAAGCGCGAGGTCGCCTTCGGCGTGACGACCGAGGAAGTGCATCGTCCATGCCTTGACGACCCCGAGGCGTCGATCCGTGGCAATGGCCCCAGCGCCGATCGCATCCAACCATCCGAGAACGGTGGCAATCCGTCCCCATTCGATCTGGCGCAGGTAGTTCTGGCCGATCAGGCGGGCCGCGAAGTCGGTGTCGCTTGCCGCGATCGCGTGTTCGATCGCGCGGTCCGGATCCTCTGCGCCCGCATACCACTCCGCCGCGCGACGGTGGAGGAGAGGCAGCTTTTCCGGCTCCCGTCGGGTCAGCTCCGTGCGCAGCAGCTCGGCCAGCAGCGGGTGATAGCGGTACCACTCGCGACGCTCGTCGAGGGGGGCGATGAACACGTTGGCGCGTTCCAGGTCCATGAGCCGCTGGCCCGAACCGGACTCCCCGGTGAGCACGTCTGCAAGCGGCCCGCAAATCGTGTCGACGATGGACGTCGCGAGCATGAACTGCAGGACATCCGCGCGAAGGGCCATGAGGACCTGCTCGGTCAGATAGTCGATGACGTGGCGGTTGGAGGCGCCGAAGGTCTGGACGAACTGGCGCGGGTCTGCGCTTTCATGGAGCGAGAGGTAGGCGAGGTACAGCCCGGCGGGCCAGCCTTCGGTCCGTTCGTGGAGCACCGAGATGGCGCGACGATCCAGAGCCAGTGCAAGGCTGCCGTTGAGGAACTCACGGGTCTCATCCAGGTTGAACTGGAGATCGGGAGCCCGAAGCTCCATGAGCTCGCCTGCGGCTCGGAGCCGCGCAATATTCAGGGGTGGATCCCACCTGGTGGCGATCACGAGCTGGACCGTCCGGGGAGTCAGCTCGATGAGGCGGCTTACCTGGGCGTGGCAGTCCTCGTTCGTGATGAGGTAGTAGTCGTCGAGGACGAGAACGAGCTCCTCGCCAAGGGATTCGAGCGCGGCCGCCAGCGCCCCCGCGGGGTCGGGTGCCCGGGCGGCTGCGGTGAGGCTACTGACCGGCCCATCGGAGGATGCCGCGGAGGCGACCGCAGTGGCGATGTAGGCCCACAGCACGGCGCGATCGTTGTCCTGTGCGTCGAGCCGCACCCATGCAAAGGGACGCGGATCGGTCGCGGCCCATTCGGCCAGGACGGTCGTCTTGCCGAAGCCTGGCGGGGCGACGAGCAGGGCGAGAGCGGGACGTGCGGACCCAAGGCGGTCGCTCAGGCGACGCCGGCGGACCGAGGTCGACCGGACGGCCGGCGGGTGAAGCTTGGTCGTATGGAGCATGGGCCCGGCTGGGCCGACAGGCTCGGGCATCCTCCGGCCTGGATGCCGCGCTCTTGTAGACACGCGCTGCGCCCCCCGCGCGCTCGGCAATGTGTCCCGGCGTTTCCGCCGTGATGGATTACGGAGACGGTTCCCCGATCTCGACTCCGCGCGGTTGGCGCGCCTACCGTCCTCGCGGCCCACCGGCATGCGCCCCAGAGCAAATGCCGTCGCGACCGCACGGTGATGGAGGTCGCTCCCGCCGCGAGAGCTGCGAGCTCCACCCTAGGGTCACCGACGCGAGGTGACGGCTTCGATATGTTCTCCCGCCCCCAGAGGCGTGGCGCCACCATACACCTTGGTGGACTGGTAAGGAAGAATTAACCAGAATTCGTGACAATTTACGCACGGGATGCAATCACGAGTCCGATGAGCACCAGGAAGCCGAGCCACGTGCCGGCTGTCTGGACCTGGCGCCAGCGGCGGAGGACCTCCGGGTCGTGGATCAGAGGGCGCTGACCTTCGTCAGCCGCCCGGACGACGGCCCGGCCGTTCCCATTAGCGGAAGGCGCCTCGGGCGGCGTTCGCGACTCCCCGGCGAACCACAGGAGCCACTGGCCTGAGCCGTCGCTGAACACCAGCAGGTAGCCCGGGTGGTCCACGACCGGGCTTTGCGTCGAACGGCTAACGGCTGCCAGGTTGACCGCCCAGTGGCCGGGCGCCTTCCCGTTTCCCGAGCTTTCGGCCGACTCGAATTGCTTGCGCGCATACGCCATGGGCCACCCCTCATTCGCTGGCGCGAAGCGTTCAGCTGAGCCTTCCGCAGAGCAATGGCTGGCGCCCCCCTCGTGACCGCGGGCGGGCACGCGCGGAAGCGCGTGCCTGCCATGTTGGAGGCGTCGCCGCGGCGCGCCTCACCACCGGTTGCGGCCACCCCCAAATCGCGGGTGGGCGTGCCCCATTGCCCGGGCTCCCACGAGCAATCAGGCTGCGAATCGGCAGCCCCTGAACGGGCTGGTGAGCAGCAGGTCGCCGGTCTCCGGCGCCAGGAGTCGAAAGTGTCGATTGGGCCGGTGGAGCTCCTCGTACTGAAATTCCCAGGTGAGCGGGTCGGCAGGAACGTGGCGGGGTCGCTCCAGGACCTCGTCCAGACTGGGCTGATCCGGGTGATCGACCTCGTCTTCGCGAGAAAGTCGGGAACGAATGGAGTCCAGGTCCTGGAGCTGCACGAGTTGGAGGACGAGGACTCGGGGATGATCGAGCCGCTCGTCGCCGATATCACCGGTTTTCTCAACGGCGATGACGTCGAGAAGCTCACCGTGGCCATGGAGCCCGGCTCGTCGGCCGCAATCATGCTCTTCGAGCATGCGTGGGCCAAGAATTTTGCCGACCAGGTCGCGGCCGCGCACGGCGAGGTCGTCCTGGCCGAGCGGATTCCCAGGGCAGTCATCGATGAGCTCGTGAGGGCACACGAAGAGGAGCCGGCGTCGATGGCCGCCCCGGCGGGCGTCCGCTGAAAGGAGAACCAGGATGATGCGACGTGGCATCGGCCGGCGTGGGCCCGGCGTCGTCGGGGTGATGGCCCGAACCGCCGTGGTGGCCGGGACGGCGACCGCTGTCAGCGGGCGGGTGGCCAGGCGGCAACAGGGGCAGTTGCAGGAGGAGCAGGCCGCTCAGCAGAGCCAGGGTCAGCTCGAGGACGTTCAGTCCCAGCTGAACGAGCTCCAGGCGCAGCAGGCTCAGGCTGCGGTTGCGGGTGCGGCAGCCCAGCCGGCAGGCGGACCGGACATCGTCGCGCAGCTCAACCAGCTCAGCTCCCTCAAAGCCGCCGGCGTGCTGAACGACCAGGAATTCGAGGCCGCCAAGGCCAAGCTGCTGGCCGGCTGATCGACCACCAAAGCCGATCGAGGCGCTCTCGGCGAACTCGTTCTAAGCTCTAGGACGCAGAGGGGTGCATCGGCTGTGGTCGTGCCGTATGCGAGAGGTTGAGGCGGGGGCTTTGCATTGACTGTTGCCGATCACCGACATTCGTCGGCGTCAATCGGAACCGCGATCGCGCGCGCACGAAGCGCGCAGCGCCACTCGGCGCAGCGCCACTCGGGGGAGGCCGCGTCCGGTCGCGACGCTCCAATTCGCGTCGCGCTGGCGGACGACTCCTTCCTGATGCGCGAGGCACTCCAGGAGGTCCTGGCACCTGTCGAAGACCTGGACGTCGTCGCATCCTTCGCCGACGGTGACTCGTTGCTGGCCGCCGTCGACGCCGATCCGCCTGACGTGGTGATCGCCGACATCCGGATGCCGCCGACCGGCGACCAGGAGGGGATTCGGGTCGCCCGGGAGCTGCGCGAGACCCACCCTGACGTTGGGGTTGTGGTGCTCAGCCAGTACGCCGGAGCGGGCTATGCCCTCGCGCTCCTGGAAGACGATGCTGCCGGCCGTGGCTACCTGCTGAAGGAGCGGGTCCACGATCGCGGCGAGCTGCTCTCGGCGATCGAGGTCGTTGCCCAGGGCGGCACGACGATCGATCCGAGCCTGATCCAGGACCTGCTCGCCGCCGACCGGCAGCGCCACGACTCGCCCCTCAACGACCTGACGCCCCGCGAGCGCGAGGTGCTGGGCGAGATGGCCGAGGGCAAGAGCAACGCCGCCATCGCCGAATCGCTCGTCCTCACGAAGCGTGCCGTCGAGAAGCATGTCGGGGCGATCTTCGCGAAGCTGGGGCTCGAGGACGACGAGGTCGTCAGCCGCCGGGTCACGGCCGTGCTCCTCTTCCTGGCCGCAACGCGGACCTGACAGCCGAACCAGCCACGATCCGGCGGGGCGGGCCCGCGCGCAAGGATGCGGGTGGGCGCCATTGGCCCAACGAGCCGGCCCGCCCACGCTCCTCCTGAAACTCATGACCCGTGCCCTGGAATCGACGACGCGCGGAGAGTCGAGGCATGCGGTGTCCACTGTGAGGGTTCTCACGGTCGACGATCACGCATCCTTTCGCAGCACCGCCCGGGCGCTCGTCGCAGCGACCGAAGGCTTCGAGGTTGCCGGTGAGGTCGCGACCGGAGAGGAAGCGGTGGCGGCGGTCGAAAGGCTCCATCCGGACCTCGTGCTGATGGACGTCCGACTGCCCGGGATCGACGGCTACGAGGCAACACGCCAAATCTCGCGAATCCGCCCCGAGGTCGTGGTCGTGCTCGTCTCGGCCGTCGACGATCACGCATCCTTTCGCAGCACCGCCCGGGCGCTCGTCGCAGCGACCGAAGGCTTCGAGGTTGCCGGTGAGGTCGCGACCGGAGAGGAAGCGGTGGCGGCGGTCGAAAGGCTCCATCCGGACAGATGCCTGCGGGCTCGGATCCGGACCCCTGCCCGCGCCATCCACCTCCCGCCGCGACCGCCGCACGCTGATCCCGACACAGCGTAGTCGCACCTCCGGCTGCGCAGCCATCGGAGGACACGAGCATGGATATCCGCTCTGAAGCCAGGCGCCTGACCAATCTGGCGACGGTGCTCGTATGGATCGGCTGGATTGGGGTCGCCTATGCCCTGATCTCGGGAATTTTCTGGTGGATCGATCTCGCCAACAGCCGGGCGTTCAACCTCGTCCAGGCGCTCGGGCTTTCGCTCTCCGCGATCGGCGGCCCGATCTTCCTCGCATTGATCGTCGCGGCGGTCGGGCACTTCATGCGGCTGTTCGCCATGTACGCGGGCAGTCATGCGACGACCTGAGCCGCAGCCACTCGAACGGTAGATCCACGGGGGTCTGATCCGATGGCCAGCTACGAAGCCACTCCCGCCAGCTCGCCGTCCAGGTGGGCACTGGGGGGCCTCATCTTCGCGGGCACGATCCTGGTGATCGCCGGGACCTTCCAGGCGCTTGCCGGCCTCAGCGCACTCCTGAACGGGGCGTTCTACGTCGTCTCCGACAACTACGCCTTCCGCGTCGACGTGACGACCTGGGGCTGGTTCCACTTGGTGCTCGGCGTGGTCATGGTCGCGGGAGGAGCGGCCCTTTTTGCCGGCCGCTCGTGGGCGGGCGTGCTGGCGATCGTGGTTGCGGTGGTCAGCGCGATCGCCAACTTCCTGTTCATTCCCTACTACCCGTTCTGGTCACTGCTGGTCATCGGGCTGGACTTCTGGGTCATCTGGTCGGTTACCCGCCCGGGGGTGTACGGGTAGAGGACCCGGAAACCGCAGCCCCTGAAGCTCGCTCGCTATGGCGAAACTCGACGGACGGGTACGCAGGAACTCGCTGCTCGCCCGGCTCCGCGACGAACGGGCGGCCCGCGTGATCCTCGTTACGGCGCCGGCGGGTAGCGGCAAGACGACCCTGCTTCGCCAGTGGGCCGAGGACGATCCGCGACCCACAGGCTGGGTCAATGCGCAGCCCGCATTCGCGGATCCCGGCGTCCTGGTGCGCGAGATCGCCCGGGCGACCGCAAGCGCCCTCGAGGGCGGACCGATCAGCGGGATCCAGCCATCGCTCCGCGGACCCGATGCGTTTCGCAACCTGTCACGACTCTGCCAGGGGGCCGCACTCGACGGCCGCGCGATCCTCCTCGTCATCGACGACGTCCACGAGCTCACCGATGCGCGGGCGCTCGATGTCGTGGCACTGCTCGCAGACCAGATACCTGCCACATGGCGGATCGGATTGGCGACACGCGAGGCGGTGAATCTGCCGGTTGCACGCTGGGGGCTCAGTGGACTGCTGGCTGAGGTGGGCTTCGCAGACCTCGCGCTCGACGTATCGGAGTGCGCCGGCGTCCTCAAGGGTCTGGGCCTGGAGCCATCCGATGAGGTCGTCCGGGACGTCCATGCCCGCACGGAGGGTTGGGCGGCCGGGGTCTGCCTGGCCGGCCTCTCGATGAAGGCTCGCCACGAGGCGACCGGGGCGGCAATGGTCGCAGGCGATGACGATGTCATCCGCTCGTACCTCGAGTCCGAGATGCTGGTCGGAATGGATCCGAAGACCTACGACATGCTCGTCCGGACGTCCGTCGTCGACACGGTGTGCGGCCCGCTTGCCGACGCGATCACCGGGAGGTCCGGGTCCGCAAACCGGCTCTACGGGCTGTCGCGCAGCAACCAGCTCGTCATCCCGCTCGACGGCCAGCGGCGTTGGTTCCGCTACCACGGGCTGCTGCGTGAGCTCCTGGCGAGGCGCCTCGAGGAAGCGGCGCCGGGCCCGGCCGACGCCCACCGGCGCGCTGCCGCGTGGTACGAGATGGAGAGTCGGACCGACGACGCCATCGAGCACGCCTTCCAGGGAGGGGACGTCGACGGGGCCGCACGGCTGGTGCTGTCCGCCGTCGCGACGACCTATCGAGCAGGGCACCTTCCGACGATCCAGCACTGGATCGCATCCTTCGCTCCCGAGACGCTCTCCGATCGGCCGCGTTTGGCGGTCGTCGCCGCGATTGTCGCCGGAGTCGAGGGAGATCCCCACGACGCGGCGCGATGGGCTGCCGCGGCGGAACGAGGAACAGGCGACGAGGACCCCGGGCCAGGAAGCGCAGCCCTGGATATCCCACTCCTCCGCGCCATGCTGTGCCGCGAGGGGCCCGGGCCGATGCTGGCCGACGCGCGGCGATCGATCGAAACCCATGACGTGGACTGGCCCTGGCGTCCCTCGGCCCTGCTCGCTGCGGGCGCGGCCCACGCCATGCTGGACCAGGCGGCCGACGCCGAAGCTGCCTTCGCGGAGGCCGAGCTGGCTCCCGGGATCGCGTCCACGGTCACCAGATTCCAGGCTCGCGCGGAGCGAGCGCTGGCGGCGATTGCCCGCCGCCGATGGCAGGAAGCCGCTGCGATCCTCGCGCCGGATCGTCGCTCGATCACCAGCGACCCGGACGCCGGTCGGATTGCCGGGCTGCTCTGGCTGGTCGCCGACGCTCGGCTGGCGATCCACCGCGGCGACAGGCGCCTGGCTCACGAACGGCTGCGACGCGCTCAGCTCGGCCAGGCACGGCTCTCGTGGGCGATCCCCTGGTATGCAGTTCGGACGCTGACCGAGATGGCCCGTGCCCAGCTTCTCGTCGGCGATGCCGAAGGGGCTCTGGCGTCACTCGTCCGGGCGGCGGACACGATCCGGATCCGCCCCGTGTTGGGGAACCTGACTGCCAGCGTGGAGGAGGTCACCCGTGCTGCGCTCGCCGCCGGCACCGAGCGGTTGCCGGGAGGGTCCACGCTCACCCCGGCGGAGCTCCGACTGCTACCGCTCCTCCAGACCTACCTCAACTTCCGGGAGATCGGCGAGCGCCTGGGGGTCAGTGGCAACACGGTGAAGACCGAGGCGATGTCGATCTACGCAAAGCTGGGCGCCGGCTCGCGGAGCGAGGCGGTCACGAGCGCGGTGACATACGGGCTGCTCGAGGACATCTTCACGTAGCTCGTCCCGCCGCCCGTGCCCCTAGCCCTTGTGGTGCTTCCCACCAGCGACTGCCGTGTCTCGCTTGCCACCTCCCGGCTTTGAGCCGTTGTCAGCCACGGCAACGTCCCGCGTCTCGCCATCGCCTCGACCGTTCCGGCCTCCCCCGGCGTCGCCGGCGAGCTGGACCCGGGCGGTCTGCAGCGACTCCATCTGCTGCCTGCTGACCTTCGGGTAGCGCGGGTCGATCTCGATCAGGGCGTTGGCGATGACGCCGGCCGCGGCCACCCGGGCGAACCGCTTGTCGTCGGCGGGGATCACGTACCAGGGCGCGTGCTCCGTGCTCGTGGAGCTCAGCATCTCGGCGAAGGCCTTCTGGTACTTGTCCCAGTACGTCCGCTCTCGTGCGTCGTTGACCGAGAACTTCCAGTTCTTGCTCGGCTCGTCGATCCGCGCCAGGAACCGGCGCCGCTGCTCCTCCTGGCTGACGTTCAGGAACATCTTGACCACGCGGATCCCGTTCTCGACGAGGTGTCGCTCCCAGTCGTTGATCGACCGGTAGCGCTGCTCCCAGATCGACTTTCGGATCGCGGACGGCGGCAGCTTCTGGCGCTCCAGGAGCTCCTGATGGACCCGGACGACCAGCACTTCCTCGTAGTGCGAGCGGTTGAAGATCACGATCGACCCACGCTGCGGCGCCACCTTCTGGTAGCGCCACAGGAAGTCATGGTCGAGGTCCTCGGCCGACGGGATCTTGAAGCTGTGGACCGACACGCCTTGCGGGTTGACCCCGCTCATGACGTGCCGGATCGTGCCGTCCTTGCCGGCGGCATCCATCGCCTGCAGCACGACGAGCAGGCCGTAGGTGTCCTGCGCGGCCAGGCGATCCTGGTAGTCCGCCAGGAGCTGGATACCGGCCTGCAGCAGCGCCTTTGCTTCCGAGGCCTGGGTGCGGCCCAGCCCTCGCGAGGGGTCGTAGTCGCCCGGCAAGCGGACCCGCGACCCCGGCGGGACCCGCAAGGGCTCGATGAACCTGGCGATCCGGGCGGGCTTGACGCGTGGAGGGCTGCTGGTAGCCATGCTCAGCTGACCTGGCCGCTCAGGAGGCCGGCACCGGCACCGGGGCCGGAGCTGCCTTCGACGGCTCGATCGTGTGGATCCCGAGGAGCTTTCGGCCTTCGGCGACGACGAGGATGGCGAGCGAGACGACGATGCAGGCCGCCCACTGGTTGAGGTCCAGGTTGACGGTGTCCAGGAGGCGACGGAAGAGGCCGAACTCGGTTGCCAGCACGGTGGCAACCAGGGCTCCACCCGCGGCCTTCAGCAGCGTCGCGCTCGGACGCGCGTCGGGGTCGAACAACGATCGCTCCTCATCGGCCGTTTCGAGTGCGAACCAGACGTTGGCCAGTGAGAAGGCGACGACGCCCATGGTCCGGGCGGTGACTTCGCCGAACTGCGGTGTCGCCCAGGCGATGATCCCGAGCGTCGTTGCCGCCATGACGACTCCGGCGAAGAGCACCCAGGCCAGGAGACGCCGCGGCAGGATCGCCTGCTCGGGCGGTCGCGGTGCCTCATGCATCAAACCCTCGCGGGCCGCGCCGTAGCCCAGTCCGATCGCGAGGAAGACCTGCACCGTGAAGTTGATGTACAGCGTCTGCAGCGGGAGGAACGGCACCCCGCCGGCGATGGCCAGCAGGCTCGCACCGAGGAACGTAGCGATGAACCCGAACAGGGCGCCCATCTGGAAGCGGATGTAGCGCATCAGGTTGTCGTACAGGGCCCGGCCCAGCTCGACGGCCTTGACGATCGTCGCGAAGTTGTCGTCGGTCAGGATCATGACCGCGGCCTCCTTCGAGACCTCGGTGCCGGTGATCCCCATCGCAACGCCGATGTCGGCCTTCTTGAGGGCGGGTGCATCGTTCACGCCGTCGCCCGTCATGGCGACGATGTGGCCCTTGCCCTTGAGAACGTCGACCAGGTGCACCTTGTCCTCGGGCGCCACGCGCGCGATGACGCCGATGTCATCGATCTCGCGAGCGACATCCTCTGGACCAAGCGCCGCGAAGTCTGCTCCGGCGACTGCTCGGCCCTTGATGCCGAGCTGGCGCGCGATGGATTCCGCCGTCACGGCGTGGTCGCCGGTGATCATCCGGACCTGGATGCCCGCAGCCTGCGCGATCGCGATCGCCGACTTCGCCTCGGAACGGGGCGGATCGACGATGCCGACCAGCGCGAGCAGTGTCAGGTCGTTCACGAGCGGCAGCAGGTCCGCCGCGTTGGGGTCGAAGGTTGCGGGATCGAGGTTGCGCATCGCGGTCGCCAGGACCCGAAGACCCTGGCGGCCCAACCGTTCGTTCTCGGCCAGGTACTTGTCACGGACCTGCGCGACCGGAACCTGTCCGCCACTTCCGTCCTCTGCCGAGGTCGCGCGCGCGAGCAACTGATCGGGAGCGCCCTTGACATAGATCCGGATCACGTCCCTGCCGGCGTCGTCCTGCATCTTGTGAAAGGTCGCCATGAGCTTGTAAGCGGCATCGAACGGAACCTCGGCCAGGCGCGGGTAGCGCTCGCGGGTCAGCTCCGGATCGACGCCGCCCTTGGCGGCGAGCACCACCAGGGCGCCCTCGGTCGGGTCGCCGACGATCCCGCCGTCCCGCGCGACCGCGTCGGAGCACAGGGCCATTGGCAGTAGGTACCGGTCGAGCGACACGTCGGTCTCGCCGGCTACACGATTGATCTGGCCGGTCGTCGCGTAGCCCTCGCCGGTGATCGCGTAATGGTGGCCGACCACCGCCATCTCGACCGCGGTCATCTGGTTCAGCGTGAGCGTGCCGGTCTTGTCGGAGTTGATGGCTGAGGTCGAGCCGAGCGTTTCGACCGACCGCAGGCGCTTGACGATCGCGCCCGCCTTGGCGAGCGTCGAGGTGCCGGACGCAAGGATCGTGGTCACGACTGCCGGCAGGCCGGTCGGGATGGCCGAGACGGAGAAGGCAACTGCCGTCAGGAAGAGCGTGCTGAACGGCGTGCCGCGGGCGAGGCCCAGGGCGAGGGAGATCACCAGGGCCACGCCCGCGATCACGAGGATCTGTCGGGTCAGCTTGTTCAACTGCTTCGTGAGCGGCGACGGCTCGGCCTTCTGGCCCTGCAGCATGCCCGAGATGTGGCCGACCTCAGTCGACATGCCGGTCGAGGTGACCTCGATCGTCCCGGCCCCGCGGGTGACCTGGGTGTTCATGAAGGCGAGGTCGAGCCGGTCGCCGAGGGCGGCGTCGGCCGCCACGGGATCAACCTGTTTTGGGACCGGGGCGCTCTCGCCGGTGAGCGCCGACTCGTCGATCTCGAGCGTCGCCGAGCGAACGATCCGCCCGTCGGCCGGCACCAGGTCGCCAGCTTCGACCATGACGATGTCGCCGGGCACGATCTGGTTCATGTCCACGACGTCGACTTCGCCGCCTCGGCGGACGCGGGACTTGACCACCATCATCTTCTGCAGCGCCGCGACGCTGGCCTCGGCCTTGCCCTCCTGGCTCATGCCGAGATAGGCGTTCAACAGTGTGAGGAGGATCAGCAGCACCCCGGTTGGCACCTGGTCCGGGATGAAAAAGCTGAGGATGCCCGCGCCGAGCAGCACGATCTG
>VBFZ01000167.1:0-282 GCA_005880805.1 Chloroflexota bacterium
CGACAACTACGGCCTGATGCTGGATCAGTACCTGCCGAACCTGTTGGTAACGATCCAGCTCGCGACGCTGGCGATGCTCGTCGACCTGGTCTTCGGGGTTCCATTCGCCTACCTCCTGGTCCGCAAGGTGCGCTATCGCGACGTCGTGCGGGCGGTCATGGTGTTCCCGATGTTCGGTGCGCTCTACGTCGCGTTCGGCCTGAGCTTCGCGCTGCTCCCGGGCGGCCTGCTCGATCCGGTGCTGCGTCTGCTCGGCATTCCGAACACGGCTCTCCTGTTCAG
>VBFZ01000167.1:358-10977 GCA_005880805.1 Chloroflexota bacterium
CGTCGATCCCACCCTCGAGGAGGCCGCCGCATGCCTTGGCGCGCGCCCGTGGCAGACTGCAACGTGCGTGATCCTGCCGCTGACTCGCGCCGGGATCGTGGCGGGAGCCCTGATGGTCTTCGGCTGGAGCATCGGCACCTTTGCCGAGCCGCTCCTGCTCGGCTCTCTCAACGAGCAGCGCTCGCTGGCCTGGACGGTCTACCAGAACGCGGTCGTCGAGAACGACTACGGCATCGCGTCGGCCATGGGCATCGTGCTGCTGGCGCTTGCCTTCGTGGTGACCTACTTCTCCCTCCGCTACTCCCGCGGCGCGCTCGTCGAATGACCGCCATGACGCTCCACCGACCGCGGCTCAAAGCCCGCCGACTGACGGACGTCCTCAGTCACGGGTACATCTGGTTCTGTCTCGTCCTGTTCGTCCTGCCATTCGTGGCGCTCCTGACGCAGTCGCTCGGCGAGCGCGGCGGGACCTCCGGCATCGACAACTACGCCGACGTGTTCGGGAGCTTCGGGGACAACCTGCTGTGGAGCTTCAAGATCTCGGGGTTGGCGCTGCTGGTCGACCTGGCGGTGTGCCTGCCGGCGGCCTATGCACTTGTGCGCTACCCCGTGCCGGGGAAGCGAGTGATCTTCTCGCTGCTGCAACTCCCGCTATACGTTCCGGGTGCTGTGATCGGCCTTTCCCTGTTGATGACGTACACCTTTGTCTATCCCATCGAGTTCATGTGGGGCCTGGTCCTGGCAATGTCGGTCGGGTCGTTTCCCCTCATGCTTACCCCGATCGTCGTGGCGCTCAAGGACCTGCCCCTCGTCTTCGAGGAGGCGGCCGAGTGCCTTGGGGCGACGAAGTGGCAGGCGTATCGGAAGATCGTCTTCCCGCTGATTGGGCCGGGAGTCTCGGCGGGGCTGCTCCTGTGCTTCATCATCGTGTTCAACGAGTACCTGGTCACGCTGTTCGTCCACCCACCGGAGGTCACGACCGCGCCGCTGCGCATCTTCAACCTCGTCCGAACCGCAGGTCTGCTCCCGACCACCGCCGCACTGGCGGTGACGATGCAGCTGATTTCGTTCGCGGCCGTGCTGCTGTTCTTCCGGGTCTTCGGGACCCGCTACCTGAAGGGCACATACCTGATCTGATGTCCACCGTCTGATGTCGACCGTCCGCCTTGTCGGGATCACCAAGCACTACGGGGCAACCGTCGCAGTCCAGGATTTCAACCTGCAGGTGGCCGACGGCGAGCTCGTGACGCTCCTGGGCCCCTCCGGCTGCGGCAAGACGACGACCCTGCGGACGGTGGCTGGCCTCGTGGAGCCGAGCGCCGGCCGGATCTGGTTCGACGACCAGGACGTGACCGACCTGCCGCCGCGAAAGCGGAACATCGGATTCGTATTCCAGACGCCGGCCCTGTTCCCGCACCTGTCGGTGGCCAACAACATCGCCTTCGGGCTGTCGGTCAAGGGCGCGAAGAAGGACGCGATCGGGGCGCGGGTCGACGAGATGCTGACGATGGTTGGCCTGGCGGGCTACGGTTCGCGACTGCCGGCCCAGCTGTCGGGCGGACAGCAGCAGCGCGTTTCTCTCGCCCGGGTCCTCGCGACGGACCCTCGCGTCCTGCTGTTCGACGAGCCGCTGTCCGCCCTCGACCGCAACCTTCGCGACACGCTGAAGTACTCGATCCTGGACCTCCAGCGGCGCACCAGGAAGACGGCGATCTACGTCACTCACGACCAGTCCGAGGCCTTCGCGATCTCGGACCGCATCGTCGTGATGAACGCCGGCCGCGCCGAGCAGATCGGAACGCAGACCGACATCTACCTGCACCCGCAGACGCCCTTCGTCGCTGAGTTCATCGGCGCGAACAACGGGCTCACCGGCACGGTGACGGGGACCGACGGTGCGGGTGACGAAGCCCGGATGGTCGTGGCGGCCGACGGCCTGACCTTGCGCGCCCGCCCGCGACCGGACGTGCGAGCCGGCGACCAGGTCCTCGTCTATCTGCGGCCCGAGAACCTCGTCGTCCTGCCGGACGGCGATGGCGCCGAGTACGACAATGTGGTCGACGGCACGATCGACCGGGTGATCTTCGAGGGGCCCACCGCACAGTTGCGGGTGGACGTGGCGGGGCGCGAGCTGCGCGCCGACATCAGCGGCAGCCAGCGGCTCACGCTCATCCAGCGCCAGGGCAAGGTCCGGCTCGGCTTCAACGACCTGACGATGATCCCGGCAGGCGCGGCGTTGACTTCGGCCGGCTCTGAATCAGCTTCCGCTGCGATCGCCAACGCCGCGCCAGGAGGCACCGAGCCGTGAGCGAGAAAAAGCGCGATCCGCACGCTCGCAGCTACCGGCACCCGGTCAACAAGAAGATGATCGAGCAGGCGCCCCTCGGAGCGCGCATCGCCGACCACGTGACGAATTTCCTCGGCAGCTGGCGCTTCATCATCCTGCAGACGCTCGTCGTGATCGCATGGGTGCTCGGCAACATCTACCTGATCTTCCACTTCGACCCCTACCCGTTCATCTTCCTGAACCTGGCGTTCTCGACTCAGGCGGCCTACGCCGCGCCGCTCATCCTCCTGGCCAGCAACCGCGCCGCGATCCGCGACCGCCTGACCCTCGAGCACGCAGCCGCCGAGGCCGACGTCGAGGAGAAGCAGAACGAGCGCCTCCTGCACGGCAACACCGAGATCCTCAAGCGCGTGGAGGCGCTCGAGGGGCGCATCCTCGACCTCGAGACGAAGATCATCGGCACGCTCAAGGAGCGCCCACCGGACGAGCCGGCCGCGTAGCCCCTCCTGGCTGGCCGACCGGGACGAAAGCATCGGGACGCCGGTGTGCCGAGTCTGGTACAAACGCGCAGTGCGCAGCCATCTGGTCCGCGGTGGGGCGGCCCTGGCACTCGCGATCCTGGTTGGCGTCCTTGTCCCGATCGGCCGAGATCGGAGCATGCCCGTGCCCGCCGCCGTCGCGCTTCCCGTCGAGGAGGCACGGGCCGCTCCGGCTGATCCTGCACAAGTAGCCCAACAGGCTGCCGCCGGCATCGACGCGAACGGGCCCGGCCAGGATCGAAGCGTGGCCCTTCCGCCTGTGCGGATCGCGCCGCTGGTCAGCCAGCTGACGGGCTACGTCTGGCCGATCGGCAACGGACGGATCACCCAGCCCTTCGGTTTCAGCCCGTTCGGGACGCTCATGGTCGCCGGGCGCCTCTTTCACGACGGGCTCGACATCGCGACCTTCTGCGGCGATCGCATCAGGGCCGCCCACGACGGCGTCGTCCTCGCCGCGGGCCGGCGGTCGGATCCGGAGCTTGGCTGGCTCGGGTCGCTGGATGCCTACCACCGCCGGCTCGACAAGAAGCAGCTCTGGGGCGGCCTGGCCATCATCGTGGTGACCGACGACGGGAACGGCTACCGGAGCGTCTACGCTCACCTGGGCCGGACGATCGTCCGCCCGGGACAGACGATCCGCGCCGGGCAGCTGATCGGGTACGAGGGCGCGACCGGGTTCGCCTCCGGCTGCCATCTCCACTTCGGGCTCTTCAGCCCGCTCGAGAGCGCGACGATGCAGCTCGATCCGAAGATCGCGCGGAAGACACATCTGCCCTCGTTCGAGATCGCGCGCATCGACCCGCTGCTGGTGCTGCCGGCTCGCGTCGCGCCGCCCCAGGCCCCGTCCCCCGACCAGACCGGCCCTGTCAGTCCCTCCCGCGGCCGAGCAGCGCGGTCAGCCGGCGCGTAATCAGCGCCTCCTCGCCCGGGACGAGCGTTTCCGGGGCCACGTAGAAGACGCCCTCGTCGCCGGCCAGGAGGTCGATCCGTGGCGGCGTCGTTCGGAGCGCGTTGAGCAAGACATCCCGCGCTCCTGGTGCGGCCCCGACAAGCGCCAGACGTGCCCGGGGCGTCGGTTGGCCAGCCTCTCCGAGCTCCTCGCGCGTGACCTCGACGTCGCGGCGATTCCTCGCCCAGGTCACGAAGTGGTCCACGATCCGCGCGTATTGCCGGTTCAGGGCGGCGTGGTCCTGGCCCAGGTACCACTCGACGGCGGCAAGCAGACCGACGACGTCCTCCTTGCCGGCCTTCATCGGGCGTCCGAGCCGGTCGAGCGGCGCGGCATTCCCCGCCATCCGTTCGATGAAGGCGCGCGATCCGACCGCCAGCCCGCTGCTCGCCGGCCCGCACAGCGCCTTGCCGCCGCTGAACAAGGCGACGTCCACGCCGGCCTCCGTGAACCGCCACAGGTTCTCCGCCGGGGGGAGTTGGGCCGCCGCGTCGACGATGACCGGGACGCCATGGTGCTGGGCCACGCCGACGACCACGTCGAGCGGCAGGACGCTCGGCGCGAGATAGGCCTTCGGCACGTAGACGATGGCAGCCGTGGCCGGCCCAACGGCGACCTCGAGTTCCTCCTCGAGGGTCCCATCCAGCCGGCCGACCTCGACCAGCTGACCGCCGGCCAGCTCGACAGCGGAGAGGTAGGGGATCCGGTGGGCTCGGTGCACGACGAAGTCGCGCGGCAATGCCGGGAGGTCGGCGAGTCGCAGGAGCCCGTCGGGTACGTCGCGGGTCATGGACGCGGCGGCCGCCAGGAAGAGTCCGGCCGCCGCCCCACCGGGAACGAAGGCAGCCTCGTTGTGGGTCAGTTCGGCCAGTCGGCGTCCGGCCGCGGCCTGGAGCTCGACGAGGTCGACGAAGCACTCCGCGGCCAGGGCCATCGCCTCCACGACCTCGCGCGGCATCAGCGAACCGCCGAGGACCGTGAACGTCGAGCGGCCGTTGACGATCGGCTCGACGCCGAGGCGGCGATAGATCGCGCCGCGCTCGCGCCCCGGAACGTCGAGCGCGCGTCCGCCCGTCATCTGGATGCGGCGGACTGGCCCGACTGGCGCCGATACCGTCGCGCGATGAGCGCGTAGGCGGGCAGCCGCGCGAGCGAGCGGCTGAGCCGGATCGGAGGGCCGCCGTCCCGGGCTTCGATCGCCAGCAGGGAATCGGTGGCCGACGCGTCGGCCGGCCGCGCGTCGACGACAGCCAGGTCGATCGCGATCCGGCCGGCCTCCTCCGCGCCGAGCTCAGCCAGGCTGGCCGCCGGTGGCGATGCTTCGTACTGCACCCGGACCTCGGCCTCCGCACGCCACCGGGGCCGGCGGAGCAGGATGCCGCGCCACCCCTCGGCCACAGCCGGGGTAACGCGGCCGTCGCCCGGCTGGGGATCTGCGTCCACCGCCTGGCCGCGTGCCCACAGTGCTGCCTGGTGCAGCAGCGCGTACTCGTCGAGGTCCGCGTACTCGGTCAGCCGGTCCGCGGGCGAACCATCGCCGAAGATCGCCCGAATCGACGGCGCGAACACCTCCGCGAGGTCGAGGTCGATCGCCCGCACCGTCCGATGGAAGTAGACCTGCTGGTACATGAACAGGCGCGCCGTCAGGAACATCTCGAGCGCTCCGAGCCCGGGTTCGAAGAGGGTCAGCCCATGTTGCGACACGAACGTGTACCGCCGCAGCCGCTCGACGTCGACCGGGCCGACGGCGACCCCGGTCAGGTAGGCGTCACGCCGCACGTAGTCGAGGTTGTCGACGGTGAACACGCCCGACAGCAGGGGCTGCAGCCAGCGCACCCAGCGGGGCATCGAGTCGTCCGCCAGCGGTGGCTTGGAGATGAGAAAGGACACCCAGGTCGGATCGATGGCCTCGCCCTCGGCTAAGGCGTCACGCTCCGGGACGGAGCCCGGCGCGCGGCGCAGGCCCCCGATCAGCCGCGACAGCTCGCGTTCGATGATCAGTTGGCTCAGGTCCTCGTGCGACAGGCGCTTGGCACCCTCCCGGCGAGAGTCCGGTGGTGCGGGAAACCCGGTCAGGACGTGGTCGTCGAAGAAATGGGCGAACGGCCCGTGGCCCACGTCGTGCAGGAGGCCGGCGACGCGCAGAGTCTCGACGACCAGGCCCTCCGACGGAACCGGCTTGCCGGCGTCGACCCCCTGGAGTGCCTGCCTGAGGCTCGGATAGAGATGCCGCGCCCAGAGCCCGGCTTCGTGCATCACGCCGAGGCCGTGCGTGAACCGTGAGTGCTCGGCGGTCGGAAAGACCCATCTGGCGCTCTGCAGCTGACTGATGCGACGCAGCCGCTGCAGCCACGCCGAGTCGAGGAGGTCCTCTTCGGCGGCGGTCTCGGGCAGCAAAGCGGCTGCCCGCGCTTCCGCGTCGGACAGCCGTTTGGTCAGTTCGATGTAACCGTGGATGGGGTCGCTGATGAGGTTGACGGCCGTGAACACGTGCCGGCCCATCGAGGCCCCGTTGTCCGTTTCCGAACCTCCGCTGCGGAACGACCGTGAGCTGCCGCGACTCGGAGCGCTACGCGGTCGTTCCTGGCGGTCGGTCAGGGCACCGAGACGTGCAGCGAGGTGGTGTAGCCGGACAGGTTACCGCGGTTGTCGCGGGCCTGGACTCGCAGGTAGTAGGTGTGGTGACGGGCACGACCCGAGAGCGTGATCGACCGCGCGGTCGTGCCGCTCCGGATGACGCGCCAGCTCCCCGAATCCACTCGGTACTGAACGTCAAAGTTCTTGAGCCCGGCGGTATGGGTCTGCAGGGGACGGTCGGCACCGCTCCAGCTGAACGAGATCGTCGTCCCGCTGCGCCCGTCGCCCGCCATGCGTGCGACAGGTCGGGTGTGGTCGGCCGATTCGGTGAACACGAGCGAGGCCCACGTGGCGTGATTGGATGAACGGTAGGCCACGCCCACCCCGATGTAATTCATCCGGGTGCTCATCATCAAGGCCCAGTGCGTCGCGCTCTGCTTCCACATGCTGTACAGCGAGCTTGCCGCCTGGCTCCCGTACGGGTAGCCCGTCCAGCCGATGTCCTCACCCCAGCTCCACGATGGCACGCCGAGCAGGGAGTAGAGGAGTGGACCGAAGTCGCCACCGGCTACCGTGTGGCTGAGGGTGTTCTTGCTGGCCATCCGCGCCGCGCGGGTGTCGGCCAGGCTTGAGAGCCGGAGATCGAGTCGGAGCGGGTGAAGCCCGCGAGCCGCCCGATCCCGGTTGATCCAGGTCAGGATGCTGCTTTCGACCGAATTGAGCGCGGTGGTCGAAGTCGTCGTTGCGCCCGACGCGGCCGCCGATGTCGGGGCTGCGAACCCCGCCGTGGTGACCGCCAGACCGGCGACCAGGGCCACGGAGACGAGCAGGGCGAACGGGGGTAGTGCGCGAAAACGTCGCGTCATGCGCAGAGAGCCTCCTTGCAGGTCACGCGTCCCCGCCCCTCGGGCACGCGCCAGGCCTGTATGGGCTTGCCCGGCTCTGGGGGTGGTCGGCAACCGGAATGCCGCCCTTGGGGGTTGTGCCGCACTGGGGGGCTGCGGCACGGCGGAGGGCCGGGTTCTCCGTATCGGAGCTTGTGACGCGCTCCGAGTCGCGGCCCTAGGCTAACTCATGCGTCCACCCCAAATTGGACCATCCCGGCATGGGCCTTCCGCCCGTGCGGGCGCACTCGAGGCTTACTTACGAGTAGGTTCGCGCCGCCGCCCGCAGCCGCTCCGCGATCTCTGTCCGCAACTCAGGCGGTGAGAGCACCTCGACATCGGGGCCCCAGGACAGGATCCAGAACCGGATCTCGACGGTGCCGGGGACGATTGCCCTCCAGACCAGCGAGCCGTCCCCCTCCGGTTCGAGTCGCTGACTCGGGTGCCACGTTGCCTCGGCCACGCGCGAGGCCACCGCCGGGCCAAAGCGGAGCACGACCTCGACCTCTGCCTGGTCGGCGATGATGTCCCACGCCCGGCCGGCCTGCTCGACGACCCCGACCTCGGGCGCCTCGAAGGTCCGCGTCGTCGGCTCGACCGACAGGATGCGTTCGATCTTGAACGTCCGGACGGCCCCCCGAGCCTCGTCGAAGCCGATCAGGTACAGCGCGTGCGTCGTGGACGACGGCTCGATGAGGTAGGGGTGGACCCGCGCTTCGCGGGGCGGGCGTCCAGGATCGTATGCAGCTGGGTCATAGGTGATCTTCACAATGCGTCGATCGGCCCACGCCTGCGTCAGCAGCCGGACGTGGCCGCGCATCCGCTCGTCGAGGGGTCGCCGGGCCATCACCTCGAGCGTTCGCGCCACGTGATCCGCGAGCACCGGCGGCAGCCCCACGGCGACCTTCTGGAACGCGCCCGCGAGGTCCGGGTCGTACTCGTCGGCGAAGCGGGCCATCAGCCTCGCAGACAGGAATACGGCCATCGCCTCGGCAAGGGTCAGCTTGAGTGGCGGAAGGAACCCCTTCTCGGAGACGCCCCAGCGACCTTCGTCGCTCCAGAGCGGGACCTCCATCTCCTCCTGGAGCGCCTGCAGGTCGCGATAGACCGTCCGCCGCGACATCCCGATCGCCGCCGCTATCTCCTCGGGCCGGGCCCCCTGATCGCCGCGCTCCTCGAGGAACCGCAGCTCGCGGTAGTAGCGGCCCGCTCGGTCACGCTTGGCGCTTGCCCGCTCCCGCACCTCCATTGCATCAGCCTCAGCGAACGGGCCGCGCGATCGTCACGACCTGATCGCGCTCGGTTGCGGTCAGCGTGAACGTCAGGGTCGCCTGCAGGCCGCTAACGTCGAGGCCGGACGCCTCGCCGCTGACCGCTCCGTCGATCTGGCCGACCTCGCCATCGGCAAACACCCAGTAGTCGAGCTGCCCGCGCCAGCGGTGGAGGTCGGGTTGCGGGGCGAACCAGGTGAGCTCCGGCAGCGCGGCCAGGAGCGTCGATCCGTCGACCGCGATCCGACAGTGGCGGGCGGGAGCCCCCTCCACGTACTCGAGGCCGTGCTCCTCGGCCGCCATCCGGTTGCCCGGCGCAAGCGCGACCGACACCATCTGTCGATCGACCGTCCGGCCGTCGACCGGGCCCGAGGCAACCTCCTGCCACGGACTGCGCGGCGTCTTCGACCAGGCCTCGGAGCCGATCCGGGCAAAGCCGAACTGGCCGAGCGATCGCTCCGTTGCGACGTCGGCGGCCCAGCGGACGTCGCTGCCCGCTCGACTGCCGGCGAGCTGGACCGAACCGAGGGATCGACCATCGACGCTGGCTTCCAGCGACAGGCTGACGGCGGCCGTGGTGCCCGCGTACACGTCCCCGTCGCAGGCGGGCGGCTGCGTCATCGGGTGAGTCGGTCCGAAACGTGAGGCGATACTCGGTCGGTCGCGCAACGCGACTTCGTTCGCGACGGCAGCTCCCGCGAATAGCGAACCGCTGAGGACCGTCAGGATCAGCCCGATCAGCGCGCCACGGCCCAGCCTGAGCGTCCGCGGTGCGTGCTCTCCGAGGACCCGCCGCGCGATGCCCAGGCCGGCCAGCAGGCTCGTACCGGCGAGTGCCAGGGCCCAGGGGTACGCCGCTTCCGGGGAGGGCAGAAGCGTTTGCGGACCGCCTGCGACCAGCTGGCGCCCGACATCGAGGATGGAAGGCACGAGGAGGAGCCCGCTCGCCAGACCCACCCACACGATGGTGACGAACCAGCGCCCGCCGCGGGCGACCGGGGGCCAGCGAAGCGCGGCCAGGCTGATGGCGATCGGGAGCGTCGCAGTCGCGCCGACGAGCTGGTCGACGGGGCCGCCGGGCCGGTAGGCCAGCAACACGAGCACGGCCGTGAGCGTCCACAGGCCCGTCAACGCGGCCGCAATGAGGCGAACCTCGAAGATCCTGACTCGCATCGCCGGGAGTCTACGGCGCCCTGGCAGGGCGGGCCGGCGGCCGCCGCGGCGTATCCGTCAAATCACGTAGGGATGCACCGGAAGTACCTGCCGGGATAGGACCTGAGAGCCATCGATAGTCGACACCCGGCACCCGACAGTTGGCCCCACGAAACGGCAAATGAAAACGGTTGCATCGAGCAACAAATCGGCAGTTTCAGCCTTCACAGCAACCCCGCACTGGCGGCAGACGGAGACCCAACAGGAAACGTGAGCCATGGCAGGCCAGGCGCGCAGTCGAGGTACACGGGGAACAGGGCGATGCTCTCGGGCCGCTCGGTCGTGGCCGGTGCTCGCGGCGGCCTCCGCGGACGCGTCTGGATCCAGCACCGGCACCACGCCGGGGACCTTGACCGCATCGACGGCGTCGGAGACGAGCCGGGATCTGGCCACCCGACCGACCTATCGCACCCTGATGATGCGGGGCCTGGCGCCTGACGAGGCGGCGAACCTCACTGCGTTCCTGTCCGGCATCCACGTCGGCGCACAGACCTGGAAGCTGCGCGAGATCAACGACCTGCTTTTCCTCCGCGAACTGAACCGAACGGGCCGCTTCGGAGCCACCGACGGCGAAGACCGAATCCACTGAGCTGACCCCCTCCCCCGTGGCCTCGGCGGCCTCCTCGTGAGGCCGCCGATCAAATCGAATAGACCGGCTGCAGAGGCGCTCCTCGCTCCTCCCGCCGAAGCAGTCAACCCCCGAAGCGGCGCCGTACCTCCTCCCGGCGCCGCTTCGGTGCTTTCCGGAGCGGATGGCCGGCCCGCGGGTCACGGTTTTGGCGCCGCGTGGCGGCGACGTACCATCGCGCGATGGCCCGGCCCGTGATCTCGCTGCTCACCGACTTCGGACTCCGCGATCCGTCGGCCGCGATCTGCCACGGCGTGATCCTCGGCATCGCA
>VBFZ01000167.1:10988-12996 GCA_005880805.1 Chloroflexota bacterium
TCCTCTGGTCCGCGCTGCCGTACCTGCCCGTCGGGACTCACGTCGCGGTCGTCGACCCCGGAGTGGGGACCAGCCGGCGGCCCATCGCCGTTCGCGTCGCGCGCGGCGACACGCTGATCGGCCCGGACAACGGCCTGTTGCTGCCTGCGGCCGAGCGCCTCGGCGGAGCCGAGGAGGCGCGCCTGCTGGAAAACGAGCGGTTCCGCCTGCCGACGGTCAGCTTGAGCTTCCACGGCCGGGACATCTTCGCGCCGGCCGCGGCGCACCTCGCAGCCGGGGTGCGCTTCGCCGAGCTCGGGGGAATCGTCCCACTCGACCAGCTCGTCCAGCTCACGATCGGCCAGGCGAGGGTCACCGCGGGCGGGCTCGAGAGCGCCATCGTCTACATCGACACGTTCGGGAACGTCAAGCTCGCAGGAACGCTCCAGGACCTGGAGTCGGCCCTTGGTACGGTCCAGCCGGGCGAGCCGCTGCAGGTCGAGATCGGCGGCCCGCACGGGCGCTCCCGGGCGACCGAACATCCGGTATTCGCCTCCACGTTCGGTGACGTGCCGGTCGGGCAGCCACTTCTTTACGAGGACAGCTACGGCCGGCTCTGTCTCGCCGACAACCAGGGCGACCTGGCGGCGCGTCTCGAGCTGACGGAGGATCAGGCGATCACGATCCGCCGCCCGGCCTGATCTCGCGCCGCGTTGGCTCGCTCGCGGTACTGGTCGAGCGGGTGTCGGGCCGCCCGCAGACTCTCCCGTCAGCGGACGGGTCGCGTGCCGCCCGCGGGCTGCCGCCGAACCTTCGAGCCGGCCGCGCCGCGGCAAGCGTCGACGAAGACGCTGAAGAGCCGTTCGAACGCGCCGGGCGTCGAGTCGCGCCGCTCGGGGTGGCATTGCACGCCGATGATCATCGGACCGTCGGTCGACTCGAGCCCTTCCACAAGCTAGCCAGCCGAGCTCGGCGCGTAGCCGCTGGCGAGCAGGCCCGGCGCCAGATCAGCAGGTCGAACCGCCTGGTGGTGGTAGCTGTTCACGGTCAGGACGCCGCCGCGCACGTGCGTCGGCGACAGGATCCGCGCGAGCCGGGTGCCCGGCACGAGGCGCAGCGGGTGCGTGGCGGGAGTACCGCTGCCGAACGTCCGGCCGATGTGCCCCGGCAGGTCCTGGAGCAGGGAACCGCCGCTGAACACGTTGATCGCCTGCATGCCTCGGCAGATCCCCAGGACTGGCAGAGCGCGTCGCCGCGCGACCGACCAGGCGGTCTCCTCGAGCTGGTCGCGTGCGGGTTCGGTGGCCTCCGAGTCGGCAACCTCCTGGCCGTACCGGGCGGGGTCGACGTCGGCGCCGCCGCTGAGCAGCAGGCCGTCCATGTCTGCGAACGCCTCGTCACGAGCAGAGGGAGGCGTCGCGGAATCGATGAGGACTGGTTCGCCGCCGTGCCGCCGGACGGCGTCCGCATAGAGCCGATTCTTCTGCTGGGCTCGCTCCGGATCCGCGCCCGCGGCCGGGTTCGCAACGGTCACGACGATCCGTGGGATACCGGCGACCTCGGAACGATCCATCGGATCAAGGATAGGCGAGGGCGCGGACCGTCCTCTCCTGGGTCAGCTCCCCGGGAGCCACGCGTCGAGCCTGACCGGCTCGAGTCCCATCTCCGTGATGCCGTGCAGGACCCCGGGCAAGGCCGCCAGGGTGTTGTAGCCACCCAGGTGCATGAGGACGATCGAGCCGCCCTCCGCCCTGGAGACGACCTTGGCGACGATGTCGTTTGCCGTCGGACCCCCGTCGGAGATCGGTCGCCAGTCGATCGTGTCGACGTCCCACATGACGGTGTATCGCCAGCCGGCCGTGCCCGCAGCGGCCAGGACCGAACTGTTCTGCGCCCCGTACGGTGGCCTGAAGAACGGCTTCGTCGTCCGGCCGGCAAGTGGCGCGATGATCGCCTCCGCGCGCGTCAGCTCGCTCCGGATCTGCGCCCCAGTCAGGCCGGTCAGGTCGGGATGGTCGAGGGTGTGGTT
>VBFZ01000168.1 GCA_005880805.1 Chloroflexota bacterium
AGGACGACCTCGGTCGGGGCCGCGCCGAGCGAGGCCTCGCCTGCCGATGATGCGACGGCGCGTACGTCGCCGGGGGTCAGGCTGATGTTCAGGAGCGCCGCGCCAGGCGGTCCGGTGACGGTAACCCGGGATGCCTGGAACGTGCCGGCGCCGGGTGGCTGGAATCGCACACCGGTCAGCGTCCCGTCCAGGCGGTCGAACGTGCGGTCGACGAGCGCGACGTCATGGAGCGTGAGATCGACGGAGGCCATGTGCAGGTCGTGGAGTGTCGCCTGCGTCGAGTTGATCGTGACGTCGTCGGCGTGGAGGGTTGCCAGCTTCAATGGCGGCGATGCATCGACCGTGACGACCGTGTCCTGCCCACTGAAGCCCGCCGCGCTGAGACCGGCGTCGGCGACGCCGTTGATGACCGGCGGCAGCGCGAACCAGATGGCCAGGACCGCCACCACGAGCCACAACGTGATGAACGTCAGGCAGCCGCGCACCTCAGCCCGCCATCGTCGTGGCCGCGCCTGCGTCGTAGCCGAGCTCGGCGAGCGCCGAGAGCGCCGCGCCGCGCTCATCCCACGGCCGCATCTCCGAGCCGACGACCATGGAGCGCTCGTGACCCATGCCGGCGAGCAGGACGACATCCCCGGGTCGGGCGCGTTCGAGCGCGGCCCTGATCGCCGCGGCCCGGTCGGGAATGACCAGCAGGTCCCGGTCCCGGCGCTTGCCGGCGCGCTCGGCGCCGGTGGCGATCCCCTCGATGATGCCGGCGGGGTCCTCGCCGCGGGGGTCGTCGTCGGTCAGGACCACGAGGCGGCAGCGCTGGGCGGCGACCTCGCCCATCAACGGGCGCTTTCCGGCATCCCGCTCGCCCGGCGCTCCGAACACGGCAATGAGCTCACCACCACGGGCCGCTGCGAGCGGTGCGAGATCGTCGAGCACGGTCGCCAATGCGGCGGGCGCATGCGCGAAGTCGATGACAACACCGAACGGCTGGCCGGCCTCGACGCGCTCCATCCTGCCCGGCACGCCAGGAAAATCGCGGAGTCCCTGGAGGACGCGCTCGTGATCGAGCGCGAGCGCCTCGCCGAGCGCGACCACGGCGAGGGCGTTGTGGGCATTGAAGCGACCGGCCATCCGGACCGGCAGCGACGCCGACCAGCTGGCCGTGGCCACGTCGATCGTGAGGCCGTGCGGCCCCTCCCCTACCCTCTTCGCCCGCACCTCCGCCGATGGGTCGGTTCCGTACGTGATGAGCCGGGCACCGGACTCGCGCGTGACGGCTTCGAACAGCGATGACGCGGCGTCGTCCCTGTTCACGATGCCGACCCGCGGCCAGTCCTTCCGGGGCCCTCGGCGGGCGAGCCGTTCGAACAGGCTCAGCTTCGCGGCGCGGTAGGCCTCCATGGTGCCGTGCAGCTCGAGGTGTTCGGGCGAGAGGTTGGTCAGAACCGCGACGTCGTAGGCGATGCCCGCCACGCGTTCGAGCGCGAGGCCGTGGGACGTCGTCTCGACCACCGCCACGCGATCGCCGGCCTGGACCATGGCCCGCAGCGTGGCCTGCAGCTCGAGCGCACCGGGGGTCGTCATGTGGGCGTCGTTCGCCGCCCTGAGACTGCCGACCTTCGTCTCGACCGTGCCCGTCTGGCCGGCACTGACGCCAGCAGCCTCGAGCGCGGCCACGGCCATGAAGCTCGTGGTGGTCTTGCCATCCGTGCCGGTGACGCCGACCACTCCCAGCGCGTGCGACGGGTCGCCATACCACCAGCAGGCGGCCTCGGCAAGGGCCGTCCGGCCGCGGCCGACGACGAGCTGAGGGAGCGGACTCTCCTCGACCGGCCGTTCGACCAGCGCCGCGGCCGCACCCGCTGCTTCGGCCTCGCCGAGGTGGTCGTGCCCGTCGTGCTGGTCGCCCCGGATCGCCACGAACAGCCCGCCCGGTCGCACGCGGCGCGAGTCGTCGCTCACAGCCCCGATTGCCCGCCCCGCGAGCCCGGCGGAGCCGATCGGCCTGCCACCCTCGCGCGCGCCCTGGAGCAGGCCGGCTCGTTCGAGCCGTGAGGCCAACTCGCCGAGTGGCTTCGGCTCGGCTGGCTCGGCGCGTGCGAGGATGTCGGACAGGCCCTGGTCGTTCATCGCGCCAGCGCTCCGGCGAGGCGCGACGCGACGCGACCGGCGGCGTAGTGGAGCGGTCGCACGACGCGCTCGTGCGCTCCCGTCAGCTCGACCCACCTCGCCCCGAACGACTCCTTGAACTGGAGCATGCCGTACGCGGGCTCACCCTCCTGCGGGCGTCGGCGGGCGCCCGGGACGTCGACGCCGCCCAGGTCCATCGTCGATCGCCCCTCGCGCAGCGCGATCTGGATGGCCCGCCAGACCAGCAGCCTCACGGCGCCGGGATGGTCGCGCCGCAGCTCCGCCCGGTCGCCGGACAGGGCGTAGGTGAGACGGTTGCCGTGCCGGTAGAACGTGGCGCCCGCGACTACCTCACCGGCGGAGTCCTCGACCTGCAGGTAGATCGTCTGGCCGGCCCGGACGCTCGCGGTCGACCAGCCAAGGAACGCGGAGCGGCCGCCCAGCCGGAAGCGGCGCCGATCGGCCGTTGCCGCGAGCATCGAGTAGCAGCTCGTTAGCAGTTCCGTCGGGTCCGCCTCTTGCTCAGGTGTTGCCGGGACAAAGCCGTCCAGGGCCGACTCCTCGGAGGTGCCACCCCCGGCGCTGGCCCGGGCGTCGAGGCGGCGGACCTGGAGTCCCTGCCGCTCCGCCTGCCGGATCAGGTTCCGCGTGGTCGAGCCGAAGGCGCCGAAGACCGAAGCCTCGTCGGAACCAGCGGCGAGGTCGAGGTCCAGGCGGTGGCGGGACGGCTGGAGCTCTTCGATCTGCCTGAAGCCGAGGTCGGCCAGCCGATCGGTGTACGCCGCTTCGGTCGGCCGCTCGGCATCCGTGGCCACGACGTCCACGCCCCGGTCGGCCAGCCACTGCGTGACCGCCGCCAGGCGGCTCGCGGCAGGGGCGGGCGGTTCGGCGGGAATCGGTCCGCGTGACACGTAGGCGCCGGCTCCGGGCAGCCACCGCCAGGGCCTGCTCAGCGCCAGCACGCGAAAGCCGTCGTCGAACTGGAGGAAGTGCGCGCGCCAGCCCACGCTTTCCCGGTGCCGGCCCCACGCGACCGACTGGTAGACGTGTCCCGCGGCATCGTCCACGGCGCGTTCATCCCAGGTCTCGAGGTCCTCCGGCGTTTCCGGGTCGGCCGTCACTCGGCCCCGCCCTCGCCGAGCGGTCCAGTCTCCCCCGGCGCCTCGCCGGTGCTCGCGCGCTGGCGGCGTCGCTGACCCGCCGCAAATCGCTCGGCCAACCGGTAGGCGCGGCCGCCGACCGGTCCGAGATCGAGGTCCCACGCGCCGATCGTCCGGACCTCCCGACCGCCAAATCCCGCCTTGAAGTGGGCGATCCCGGGATTGACGAGGCCCCACATGTCGTACGAGGTCGCGCCCTGCTCGCGCGACGTCCGGATCGCCTCCCATTTCACCAGGTAGTTCGCACGCGATTCCGCGCCGGCGCCGGTCATCCCGCCGTACGGCTCGACCACCCGGGTCCCGCAGCGGAGCAGGAACAGCGCCGCCTGCGGGGCTCCCGCTTTGTCGCAGGCGAACAGGAGGCGGGCCATGCCGATCGGCCGGTACGCCTCCCAGACGTCGCGGTACGCGGACAGGGCACGGATGTGCGAGCCGGTGCGGGATGCCGTTTCGACCATGATCCGGTGGAAGTCCTCCAGGCGGTCGCCTTCGACGTCCTGGACCGTCACCCCCTGCGCGCGGGCCCTGTTGACGTACTGCCGCCATTTCTTGCGCAGGTCCGCCCAGAGGGCGTCCTCGGGTGCGCTGAGGTCGATGACGCGCGTCCGGGTCGGCTGGACCGCCGGAGCACGACGCCAGCCGAGCCGGCTCAGCGCTCGTTGCGTCGTTCGGTCGGCATCCAGGGCGCCGTCGGGCTCGATCTCCGGGTCGATCCTGAGGTGCGAGACACGGCCGGGCGCCGCTGAAAGCGCCGAGCTGGCGCGATGCGTCCAGCTCTCCAGCGCCGACGGGCTCCAGTCAGTGGCGATCGGCCCGCGCGGGGCGTAGGCAAACGTCCACGGCACTTGTCGGGGGCGGCGAAAGAGGATCTGCGCGCCCATCGGTCCGGGTGCGCTCCCCGTCTCGTCGCTGACGATCGCCGAGGACCAGCCGTTGGGGGCCTTGACGCGAGCCCAGGCGCTGAGCTGGAGATACGTGGCGAGGGAATTGTTGGCGACGAAGCGGTCCCAGTCGTCGGGTGTCACGGGCGGCCGGGTCGCGGCAGCGCGTCGGACATGAGTCTGACGATAGTGGTGAGCTCCGGGATCCGCAAGGCAAGGCTGATCGCCAGATAGACGAGGCCACCGAGCCCTCCGGCCACGACGATCTCGAGCACCACGGTCGCCTTGCCGATATCCGATCCGGCCGCGCCCTGGACGGCCCCCAGCGCGGCCAGCGCGACGACGCCCGCGACGAGGGACGCGGCGGCGGCCGGCGCACCAGCCCTGAGCACGTCGGACGGCAGGAACGTGGGCATCCGGCGGTCGAGGACGACGAGCAGCAGCAGCGCCTCAGCCCACGAGCCAAGCGCGATGCCAAGCGCAATCCCCCCGAGCCCGAGCCCGAGGACCGTGACCGCCACGATTCCAAAGGTGATGTTGATCGCGACCGCCAGGATCGCGGCAAAGACTGGCGTGAGCGTGTCGCGCGCGGCGTAGAAGGCTCTGGCCAGGATCGCGATCAGGGCCTCGGACGGAAGGGCGAGGAGGAGGATGAGCAGCGCCGACGCGGTGAGCTCGACGCTGGCCGGCCCGAAGTGGCCGTAGCCGAACAGCAGCTCCACGCCCTGCAGCCGCAGGACCATGCCGAGCGCGGTGATCGGCAGCATGACGAACAGGATCAAGCGGAGCGACCGCGTCACGAGGCTCACGTACCCGGCGATCTCGCCGCGTGCCAGGTCTCGCGACATGGACGGCAGCGTGACCACGCCAATCGGAATGCCGATGATCCCGAGCGGAATCAGGAACGCCGTGAAGGCGAAGGTGAATGCGCTGACGGACCCCGTCGCAAGGCCGGAGGCGAGTGACGTCGCGACCACGAACGTGAGCTGGCTGGCTCCCAGCCCGATCGCGCGGGGCCCCATGAGCACGAGCGCCTGGCGTGCGTCCGGGTCGGAGAGGTCGACCTCGGGCCGGTAACGGAATCCCGTCCCCCGCAACGGCCGAATCTGCACGGCCAGATGGGCGACGGCGCCTGCGACGACGCCGACCGCCAGGCCTGCAACGCCCAGCACCGGCGCGATGAACACGGCCGCGGCGATGATCACCAGGTTGTAAACGAGCGGCGCAATGGCGCTCGCCGCGAACCGTCCGTGTGCGTTCAGGATGCTGGTCGCCACGCCGGCCGCGGCGAGGAAGATCGGGCTGAGCAGCATGATCCGGGTGAGCTCGACGGTCTGCTGCTCGCCCGCCTCATCGAAGCTCACGAATGCCGGAACCAGGACCGGGGCCGCGATCGCCACGAGGATCGCGAGCACGAGCAGCACCGCGAGCACGAGCGTCGTCACCGTCGAGGCGACGCGCCACGCTCGGGCGTCCTGGTCGTGGGCATGCAGTCCCGACACGATCGGGACGAGGGCCGCCGACAGGGCGCCGGCGGCGACGAGCTGGAACATCAGGTCGGGTAGTCGGAACGCCGCGAAGAAGTGATCGAGATCTGAGCCGGGCGGGAACGTTGCACCGATGACGGCCATGCGCACCCAGCCCAGTAACCTCGAGGCGAGGAACGCGGCCGTGACGATGAGGCCGGCCCGCGCCAACGACGGGCGCCCGCTCACGATCGCTCGATCAGCAAGGAGAGGTCACGCCTGCGGGTGCCCGGGCCCCGTCGAGGCTGCCAGCCTGGCCCTCGGATGGGCGTCGCGATACGCGGCCCGCAGCCGCGCCGGCGACACATGCGTATAGACCTGGGTAGTCGCCAGGCTCTCGTGGCCGAGCAGCTCCTGGACGACGCGCAGGTCGGCACCGCCCTCGAGCAGGTGCGTCGCGAACGAGTGGCGCAGGGTGTGTGGCGACACCCCGGCCGGAAGGCCCGCGAGCCGGCGAAGCCGGTCCAGCCGTCCGCGAAGACCGCGAACGCCGAGTGGTCCGCCCCGGTGGTTCAGGAACAACTCGGGTCGCTCCGCTGACCGGCCGGCCGCAGCGGCAACGAGCACGGGCCTGGCCTCGCGCAGATAGTCCTCGAGTGCCGATCGTGCTGGCCGCCCCAGCAGACCGACGCGCTCCTTGCGCCCCTTGCCGATGACGCGCAGCTCACCGCGCCGCAGGTCGAGCTCCGCCAGCGAGGCGCCGGCCAGCTCGCTGATCCGGAGGCCGGCCGCGTATGCGGTCTCGATGAGCGCGCGGTCGCGCATCGCAATCGCGATGGGGAGTGCGCGTCGGGCAGGGGGCCGAGCGGCCGCCGACGCGAGGTCGGCGTCCACAACGCCGAGCAACTGCTCGACCTGCTCAACCTCGAGCACGCGCGGCAGCCTTCGCGGAAGCCTCGGTGTCGCGATCGCTGCCCATGGATCGCCGGCCGTCAGGCCCTCGCGAACCGAGAAGCCGTAGAACGAGCGGATGGCGGCCAGGCGCTGGGCGACGGAGCTTTTGGCGAGATCCTCGCCCAGAACGCCCAGGTAGGCTCGCAGCTCAGTCCGGCGTGGCGAACGCCAGTCGGTCCCTCGCTCCTGCAGCCACGCGAGGTAGGAGGACACGACCTTCCGATAGGAGCGGGCGGTCTCCGGGGATGCGTCTTTGGCGGCCAGGCCGCGCAGGAATCGGTCGAGTGCTGCCTCGCCGGTCACGCCTGCCGAGACGCTCGACGGCGCCCGGATGCGCCGGAGGACCTGCCGGACGTGCCGCCGCTGCTGCGGGATCGCGCTCCCCGCCCGCCAGCTCGAGGGCCCCGCCGGCCTCCCCGGGACGGCCGGACCAGCGCGTCGGGGTTCGGCGGCCCTCCGGAAAGCTTCATTCCCGGCCGTACGCCTTCCGCCGGCAGGTCGATGGCCGCCCCGCAGCGCAGGCAGATAGCGCCCGCCTCCCCTTCGCGGGCGACCGGCCCGTCATCGGCGTCGTGCAGCGCCCCAAGCGGCTCCCTGGACGTCGTGAAGTCACACTTGGGGTAGCGCGAGCAGCCCCAGAAGAGGGAGCCGGTGCGGCGGGCGCGACGCGTCACGAGGTGGCCCTGACCGCACTTGGGGCACGTGACCTCGAATGCCAGCGGCTCGGGCGGCGGCGGGCCCTGGCGGTGGATGTAATCGCAGTCCGGGTATCGGTCGCAGCCGACGAAGGGTCCGTAGCGGCCGCGCTTGGCAACGAGGTGGCCGCCGTCGGTGGCTCCGCACTTCGGGCAGCTCTCGCCGACCACCGGGAGTGCCGCCACGCCCGCAACGGCCGTCGCCGTGCCGTCGGCTGACGAGCCGTTCCCACTCGCCTCGCCGGTGCCGTCGGTTGCGGCGCCCGCGGCCGCCATCGCTTCCTCGCTGCCGGGGAGTGGCCTCGTTTCCTTGTGTTCGGGATAGAGGGAGCAGGCGAGGAACTCCCCGTAGCGCCCGAGGCGGACGACCATCGGGTGCCCCAGCGAGCAGACCTCGTCGGTCGGACGCGTGGTGAAGTCGGCCCGTCGCAGCTCCTTCGCCTTCGTCTCGACGAGCGACTGGAAGGGCCGGTAGAAGGCGCGAACGAGGGGAACCCACTCCCGCCTGCCGCGGGCGACCTCGTCGAGGTCCTCCTCCATGCGTGCGGTGAAGCGGACGTCGACGAACTCGCCGAAATGCCCGACGAGCAGGTCGGTGACGATCTCGCCGACCGGCTCCGGGTACAGCCGCCGCTCCTTCACCCTGACGTAGCCCCGGTCGAGAATCGTGGAGATCGTCGCCGCGTAGGTCGAAGGCCGACCGATCCCGTGATCTTCCAGCGCTTTGATGAGCGACGCTTCCGTGAAGCGCGGGGGCGGCTCCGTGAAGTGCTGCCGCGCATCGACCGACTCCACGCTCGTGACATCGCCCTCGCCAAGGGCGGGCAGCGTCCGCTCGGGCTCGTCGGTCGTGTCGTCGGTGCCTTCCGTGTAGACAGCGGCGAACCCGTCGAAGATGGTTCGCGTGGCCGACGCCCGAAGCTCGTACGGACCGTCGCCCAGCTCGACCGAGGTGGTTTCGAGCTCCTTCGCGGCCATCTGGCTGGCCAGCGCACGCTGCCAGATCAGCCGGTACAGGCGAGCCTCGTCACGCCCCAGGTGTCCGGCCAGCGCGTCCGGCTCCCGCCGAAACGAGGTCGGGCGGATTGCCTCGTGCGCTTCCTGCGCTCCCTTGCTCTTCGTCCTGTAGACGCGGCCCTTCGGCATCG
Source organism: Chloroflexota bacterium (assembly GCA_005880805.1). Classification (GTDB taxonomy): domain Bacteria; phylum Chloroflexota; class Limnocylindria; order Limnocylindrales; family CSP1-4; genus CF-16. The sequence goes on from VBFZ01000168.1 coordinate 8,429, forward strand.
CGTACTGCTCGCCGAACCGCGCGCGGATCACCTCCCGCGCCTCGCCGAGCGCCTGTCCCGAGAGCGCGACGGAGTCGGTGCGCATGTAGGTGATCAGGCCGACCTGGCCTTCGGGCGTCCCCACGCCCTCGTAAAGGCGCTGCGCCGTGGCCATGGTGCGCTTCGGGCTGAAGCCGAGCTTGCGGCTCGCCTCCTGCTGCAGCGTCGAGGTCGTGAAGGGCGGCGCGGGATTGCGGCTGGACCGCTTGACGGCGACCGAACGGACGGCCGGGTGGCTTTGCTCGAGGGCAGCTCGATGACGGGTGGCTGTCTCCTCGTCTGCGATCTCGGGCTTCTCGCCGTCGATCCGCACCAGTTCTGCGCCGAACAGCTCGCCTCCGGCGGTGGCGAGCGTGGCCTCGATCGTCCAGTACTCGCGCGGGACGAAGGCTCGAATCTCCCGCTCGCGCTCCACGACCAGTCGCACCGCAACCGACTGGACGCGCCCGGCGGACAGCCCCGACCGGACCTTGCGCCACAGGAGCGGGCTGAGCGTGTAGCCGACCAGCCGGTCGACGACGCGACGCGCCTGCTGGGCGTCGACGAGGTGATGGTCGATCGTGCGCGGGTGAGCAAACGCCTCGCGGATGGCCCCTTCCGTGATCTCCGAGAAGGTCACCCGACGCGTCTTCGCGGCGGGAATGTCCGCGGCCTCCGCAACGTGCCACGCGATCGCCTCGCCCTCTCGGTCGAGGTCGGTCGCCAGGTAGACGAGATCCGCGCGCCCTGCGGCCTTCTTGATCGCCCCGATCTGTCGCCGCCGGTCATCAACGATCTCGTAGTCGGGCTCGAAATCGTGCTCGACGTCGACGCCGAGCTGGTTCTTGCCGGGATTTTCAGGCAGGTCGCGGACATGGCCATAGGAGGCCAGGACGGTGTAGTCCGGGCCGAGATAACGTTCGATCGTCCTCGCCTTTGCCGGCGATTCCACGATCACGAGATTGCCGCTCATTCGCGGGCGAGTCTAGCAAAGGGCCCTTCACGCCCAATTCACGCGAAATCCTCGGCCCGAGAGGCCCGGCGGAGTTCCCTGGGGCCTAAGAGGGCGAACGGCCGCCAAGGGGGAGGGTGCCTAGTCGACCTTGTCCGGGAGTCCCTAAGCCTCGCGGACGCGGCGGAGGAAGTCCTCGTCGATCGTGAGCTCCTCCTCGACCGTTGCGTTGACGATCGGCGCGGCCGTTTCGCCGACGTGGCCATCGCTCGACTCCTGGTCGACGGTGGACGCGATCTCGACGAACCGGATGTGCGCGAGCGGAAACAGGAACCACGACCCGATGTGGTCCGCGTACAGCGGGCGCTCGCCGCCGAGCGTGCGGAGGTTCGTGCAGGTCAGCCCGATATCCGTCGGCTGGGGCATGGCGAACAGGTCCGCGAGGAGCGGCTGTTCGTTGTTCAGGTGGATGACGGCATTGCGGATCATCCCCGCGATGCTAGGCGGAGGCCGCGGATGTGTCAGCGGGCCGGTCGCGCCATCGGCCGATGGGCCGGAAGTCCGCCTCCCCATAGCCCGGGACCAGGCGGCACGAGCGCGATCAGGGGTGGTAAAAGTCGATGACCAGGCGAATTCGACCGCTATAGACCCAGACCCCGATCCCGCACCGCTTGTAGGCCGGGTTCATCAGGTTCGCGTAATGGCAGAAGCCGCTGCACGGCTTCTCGGTCTGGTAGTAGAGGTGCGTCCCGAGCACCGATGCATAGGCATTGCTGGCCGATCGGCATCCGATGTTTTCCGCCGCCCAGCCGCTGTAGCCCGCCCGCCGCAGCCGCGTCGTCGGGTCGCCGTCGGCGAAGTGACTGCAGATGTTGCGCGTCGCAAGCAGTCGCGCATACGGCCGCGACACTTTGGTGGAGATCCCGGCGTCGAGGACGATCGGGGCCGTCGAGAGGCCGCCCGGGCTGCTGCACGAACCGCTCGAGGTGACCCAGCCGCCCGTCCGCGTGCAGTTCATCAGCCGCAGGTAGTAGACCTCGACCGCGTACCAGGTCGCCCGCCCGGCCGTACCGCCGACGGAACGACTGATCCGGACCGTGCCGGTGGAGGCGGACGGCTTGGGTTTGTTTGGATTGCTCACGACCTTGAACGCGCCGGTCCTCGGCGCAGCGATCGGCGTTCCCGCTCGCGACCGTGCTGTGGCGCCGATCGAAACCTTTACCGCCGCGGAGTACGGGAGGCTCTTCGCGGGCTCGAAGACGAGCACTGTGTCCCCTTCGGCCCAGCTGACCTTGCCGTCTCGCGCCTTGCCGTCGGCCGTCACAGCCAGTGCACCGGCCGTCGAGCCGCGGCCCATCGCGGTCGTGAAGCGGACCGAGATGATCGCGTCGCGGGTTACCTTCGTCGCCCCGTTCAGCGGCCGGAAGCGGACCACGTCGGCAGCGATCGCCGTCTTGACGCGCAGCGCCCCTGGCGCGACCACCACAGCGCCGTCGGCATCCAGGATGCCGGGTCGCAGGCTCACCGAATACGTCGTGTCGGGCGAGAGCGGCTCGGCCGGGGCGAACGAGAATCCGATTCCCGCCGAGTCGCCGGGGGTGGTGAAGGCTCCGGCTACCTGGGGTTCGATCCGGAAGGCGGCTTCGGCAGACGTCAGATCGACCGTCCGCTCGAAGGCGACCGTAAACGAGGTGGTCGTCGTTACCCGATCACCCGCCCGTCGATCGGCAATGACCATCGCCCTCGTAGGAGAGCGCGTGAGAAATGCCGCACGGGACGGCTCGGCCAGCTGCTGGCCGGAGGCAGTCCGGGCAGCCTCGGCGATCGCGATCGTGTAGTAGGTGCCGGTCGTCCAGCCACTTGCCGGCGACACCGTGAGCACCGTTGAGTCCGCGCTCCACGACAACGAGACACGCGCCTCGGGCGACACGCTGAGGGCGGCCTGGACGCTCGCGCGGTCCATCGGCGACGCGAACGTCACGCTGACCGGATCGTGCAAGCCGTGCTGGTAGCGAATGTCGGAGAAATGCGCTGCCGCGACCGGCTGGGCGACCGACAGAGGAACCGCTTCCGTCCGGCCGGAGAACGACGAGCCGAACGCAGCGATCCACAGGATCGTCGCTGCAGCACGACCGGCGCATAGATCAACACCAGGACGGGCACGGCCAGGACGGCGACCGCGATCTTGCGCAATAGACAGCCCCTCCTGACTCGTGGCTGGGGGACGCGAGGTCGAGCTGTCGTGCGGCCCGGCATGAACCCGGGTCTCGGCTGACGCTGGGGCGCCACCGGTCCGGCGGAGAATAGCACCGGCGAAAAGTGCCGATCAACCCGCGCGATCCTCCCGCGAATCCACCCGAAACCTCGCGGAATTCCGGAGGAAGAGTCAGCGCGATGCCAACGTGCCCGCTGGCCGATACCGGCCGTACGCAGCGGAGACCAGGCCGCGGAGCTCCAGGAGGGTCAGGATCCCGAGCACTCCCGCGACCGGAAGCTTCGTCGCGGCGACGAGCTCGTCCGCCGTGGTCCGGCCCGCAAGCAGTGCCTCCGCAACCGATCGTTCGCCCGCACCCAGTTCGGCGAGCACGCCTGCGCGTCCCGGCCGCGAACCCGACGATCGGGGGGCCGCGCCGGCGCGCCGCGTCGTCTCCGCCTCCTCGCGCCGCGCAAGCCCGAGGTCCTCGAGCAGCTCGGGGACGCCCGCCACGATCCGCGTCAGGTCCGGGTAGTCGCGAAGCAGCGCAAGGCAGCCGGCGGACGTGGGCTCGCCAATCGCACCCGGGACGACAAAGCACGGGCGGCCCTGCTCGAGCGCCCAGCCGGCGGTGATGAGCGCGCCGCTTTCGGCGGTCGCCTCGACCACGACGGTGGCATCCGCAAGGCCGCTGATAAGCCGGTTGCGGCGCGGGAAGGTTCCCCGGGTAGGGCCAGAGTCCGGCGGGAGCTCGCTGACGAGCGCACCGCCTGCGTCGACGATGACGTCGGCCAGCTGACGATGCGCGTGCGGGTAGAGTCGGCCGTGGGCTCCACCGAGCACCGCGACCGTAGTGCCTCGTTCGGCGACGACCCCGGCGTGTGCCGCCCCATCGATCCCGAGCGCGAGCCCCGAAACGACGCTTGACCCGACACGCGAAACCGCACCGGCAATCCGGGCGGCAACCAGCCGTCCGTACTCAGACGGCCGGCGGGTCCCCACGACGGCAATCGCACGGCGTTGGGAAAGCGCGGACGGGTCGCCCTGAACGAAGAGGACATGCGGCGGCATCTCGATCCCGAGGAGCCGCGCCGGAAACGCCTCGTCCTCGAGGGTCACGACGCTGAGTCCCAGCTGCCGGACACGGTCGAGGATCTGACTGCTCCCTCTCGCGGCGTCGACGATCCTCGTTGCGAGGTCGCCGCTCATGCGTCTCGCAGGTTCGGTCGCGTTCTCGTCGTCTGCCAGCAGGTGGCGCCGCCCACCGGGCGCTCGTGCCACCTCAAGGATCGCCCGGCCCGATCCGAACCGGCTCAGCAGCCTGCCGAACGTGACAGGACCGAGCCCATGGATCGATGCCAGGACCGTCCACGCGTCTCGTTCTGCCGCGCGAGCGGTCGGCCGCGCCGACGCGCGCGTCTCCCTGGGCGCGTTACGCCCCTCCGAGCGGGCACGAACCGGCTTGATGAGAACGGGTCCCTCGCGCGCCACGCCGAGCACCTCAGCTCGCCAGGCGTGCCGCGGCCTGGCTGGCAGGCGATCGGTAGCGGGCGGCCTCCTCGAGGCACGCGACGTCCACGGTCTCGAGATCGGCCAGGTCTGCGATGGTTCGCGCAACCCTGAGCAGCCGCTCCGTGCCGCGCGCCGACAGCCCCTCCAGCTCCGACAGGGCGACTAGCCGGCGCTCCTCTGTTCGGCCTATGCGGGCGGCACCTCGAAGCGCACGTCCCCTGATGCGTGCGTTGAGGCGCCCACGCCGTTCGACCTGTCGACCCCGGCAGGCAGCGATCCGTGAAGCGACGTCAACCGACCGCTCGGGCTCGACCGACGCGACGAGGGCGGCCGGAGGGACGCGCGGCATGGTCACCCACAGGTCGATCCGGTCTCGCAAGGGTCCGGAGACGCGCTCGGCATAGCGCTCGACGATTGACTCCCGGCAATGGCAGCGAGCCTTGTCGGTTCCCGCGTATCCGCACGGGCACGGGTTCATCGCGGCAACGAGCTGGAAGCGAGCCGGAAACGTGGTCGCGCGCCCAACACGCGAGATCGCAACGCGGCCCTCCTCGAGTGGCTCGCGCAGCGCCTCGAGGACGTCGCGATCGAACTCGGGCAGTTCGTCGAGGAACAGGACACCGTGATCGGCAAGCGTCACCTCGCCCGGCGAGAGTCGTGGCCCGCCGCCGACCATCGCCGCGTACGAGATCGTGTGGTGCGGTGTTCGAAACGGGGGTCGCCGCACGAGGCCCGTGATCGGATGGGCGCCTGCGACCGAGTCGATCACCGTCGCCGACAGCGATTCCTGGTCGTCGAGGGGCGGCAGCAGGCCGGGAATCGTGCGCGCGAGCAGGGTTTTCCCGGCGCCGGGTGGGCCCACCATCAGCAGCCCGTGTCCGCCGGCCAGCGCAATCTCGAGCGCGCGCCGGGCCTCGACCTGGCCCCGGACCTCGGAGAGGTCGGGCAAGTCGGCCAAGGCGACTGCGGGGTCGGGAGCGAGGGGGGCGTCCGCCTCAGGCGCAAGATCGACCCGCTCGGGCGCCGTTGGTCGGCGCCGGCGGGAACGTGGCGCCCGGATCAGTTCGGCAGCCGCGCCGAGGGTCGCCACGGCGAAGGCTTCGATCCCACCGACGAGTCGCGCCTCGGCGAGCCCGTCCTGCGGGACGATCGCCCGCCGGACGCCACGTCGCGCGAGCGCGGCGAGCATCGGGAGGAGCCCCGGTACGTTGCGAACTTCGCCGCCGAGCGACAGCTCGCCGAGCACGGCCCAGCGCCCGTTCGCCCGAACCTGCTCGGATCCGAGGAGGATCCCGAGCGCGATCCCGAGATCAAGTGACGCGCCGCCCTTGCGCAAGTCGGCCGGGGCGAGGTTCACCGTGATTCGCCGGGGCGGGTACACGAAGCCCGCGTTGCGGATGGCCCCGCGCACGCGTTCCCGCGACTCCTGCAGGGCAGCATCCGCAAGGCCGACGATCGAGAAGCCGGGAAGGCCGGGCGCAACGTCGACCTCTACGCGGATGATCCTGCCGTCGAGGCCATGCAACGTCGCGGAAAGGACAGTCGCCAGCACGCCGGGAGCCTATCGGCGCGCGCTTACCTCGCCGTTATCTGGATCGGACGGACGTGATCTATCTGCGGCCGGCGGTCGTGGCGAGCTGGGGCGTCGCGGTGGGCGCGATCTGGTCGACGCTGCGCGCGAACTCGAGAAGCGATCGCCCGAGCAGCGAGTCGGCCTTGGTGAACATGAACGGCGCGCCCGTGTTCAGCGCGCTGATCGCGCCGCGGTATTCGTTGACGATCTGGTGGTCGATCGTCCGCTTGAGCGCGCTCTCCGCGTTCTTGACGTTGATGCCCGTGAACGCGTTCGAACGGTTGAGGACGAGGTGCACCTTGGCCTGCTCGTACCCGAGGTGAGTGATCGTCTCCAGCACGAGGCGGACGTTCTTGAGGCAGGAGAGGTCCGCCGTCATGACCACGAAAATCGTGTCGGCTGCGTCCAGGACGCGCAGGTTGTGCTCGTCGAGCTTCTTGTCGATGTCGATCAGGATGTAGTCGTACAGGCCGCGAAGGTGGTCGAGGATGTTCGGCAGGTGGTCCTGCGTGACGAGCTCGGCCGTTTCCGGGGAGGGCGGCGCAAGCAGCAGGTCGATGCCCGAGTCGTGCCTGACTACGACCTGCTTGATCAGCTCGTTGTCGATCGTCGGCGCGGTGACGACGTCCACGATCGACTTGCGGTCGAGACCCAGATCCAGGAACACCCGGTGGTCGCCGAACTGCAGGTTCCCGTCGACCAGGCAGACCTTGCGGTTCAGCTCGCGGTTGAGTGCGATAGCCGCGTTGATCGCGATGGTCGTGGTCCCGACGCCGCCCTTCGCGCCGTAGAAGGCCAGGATCCGGCCCAGCGGCGGACGGCCCACCAGCACCTCGCGCGGCGCGAACCGGGCGAGCAGGCTCTTCATTCGGGCGAGCAGCTCGGCGGGGTGGAAGGGCTTGATCAGGTAGTCGTCGGCGCCGGCCCGAAGCCCGCGGACTTTCTGCTCGACCTCGCGCTCGGCCGTCAGCATGATGATCGGGACGTGGCCGTTGGCACCTTCCTCGGCCCGGATCTTCGTCGCGACCTCATAGCCATCCAGCTTCGGCAGCGTCACGTCGAGCAGGATCAGCGACGGGCTCTCAGCGCCCCACAGCCGGTAGCCTTCGGCGCCGTCCACCGCCTGGACGACCTCGTAGCCTTCCTGCTTGAGCGTGTAGATCAGCTGCCGCTGGACGTTCTGGTCGTCGTCGACGACGAGGATCTTGGCGGCCATCAGCTCAGCGTGAAACCCCCAGATGGAGTGTGGCCGGAGACGCCGGCGACCGGATTATAGGCACTGGCCCGTCCGTCCCCGGGCCGCCCTCAGGGAGCCGGCGACGGCGTTCCGCTCGGTGATGCCTGCGGATTGGAGCTTCCTCCCCCGGCGCCTTCTCCGTCGGCCGCAAGGCCGCGCTGGATGAAGTTGCCGAACGGCTCCATGAGCCGGGTGAACTCCATCGGGATCACGAACTTCGTGGCCGAACCGGCGCCCAGCGCCTTGAGGGCATCGAGATACTGGAGGGCCATCGTCTTCTGGTCGACACCCGATGCCGCCTGGAAGATGCGCTGGAGCGCCTGGCTGAAGCCCTCCGCTCGAAGGATAGCCGCCTGCCGATCGCCCTCGGCCTTGAGGATCTCCGACTGTTTCTGGCCCTCGGCGACGTTGATGGCGGCCTGGCGGGTGCCTTCCGATTCGGTGATGACGGCCCGTCGCGTCCGCTCGGCGGACAGCTGCCGGTTCATCGCATCCTGGACGTCTCGCGGCGGAGTGATCTCGCGGATCTCGACCGTCGTGACCTTGCCGCCCCAGCGCTCGGTGACCTCGTCGAGCTTGGCCCGCAGCACCTCATTGATCTGCTCACGCTTGGAGAGCACCTCGTCGAGGAGGATGTCCCCGATCACCGCGCGCAGGGTGGTGGTGGCCACGCCCTGCAGCGCACCGTTGAAGTTGTTTACGTTGACCACGCTCGCAAGCGGATCCGCGATCCGCCAGTAGATCAGGAAGTCGATGTTGATTGGCGCGTTGTCCTTGGTGATTGTCGTCTGGCTGGGCACCTCGACGAACTGCTCCCGGAGGTCGACGGCGACCGGCCGGTCGACGATCGGGATCAGGAACACGAGCCCGGGCCCCTTGACCAGGCTCCCGTCGGTGTGCCCGAACCGGAAGATGACCAGGCGGGCGTACTGGTTGACGACCCTGACCGACAGGTAGATCACGATCAGGAGGACGAGTACCACGATCGCGACGGCGATCGGTCCTCCGAGATCGGTTATATCCATTTACGTTTCCTCCTCGGCGGGCGGTCGGCCGGGCTCGGAGCCCGCGATCCACCGCGCCGCCAGATCAGTCAAGCATGACCGGTCGGGGCTTCGCTTGTGTGTGGGGTTTCGCTCGCCTTCGGGGCTTCGCCCGTCTTTGGGGCTTCGCCCGTCTTTGGGGCTTCTTTCGCCATTTGGGCTTCGCTCGCCGCGGGAGCGAGCTGCTCGACGGTCAGCGTCAGTCCCGTCTGGCTCACGACCTTCACCAACTGTCCCCGCGCGATCGGCAGCCCATCGGCGGATCGAGCGGACCAGTCCTCGCCCGCGACGTGGACCGAGCCGTTCGGCTCCAGCGGCCGCTGGACCTTGCCCACGAGTCCCGGCGGCAGCAGGCCCGCGTCGCCACCGCGCAAACCGATCGGCAGGCGCGCACGTCGGCGGACCTGCAGGGCAGCCCGGAGGACCACGAACGCGAAGAACAGGCTCCATGTGACCATCGCCAGGATGACCCACGGTGAGACGCTGATCGGCGGCAGGCCCGGGGCTGGGGACGTGTACAGCGCTGATGCGCCCAGGGCGAAGCAGATGGCCCCGCCGATCGCGAGCAGGCCGTGGCTGGCGACGGAGTGCTCGAGGATCAGCAGCACGACACCAAGCGCGATGAGCAACAGCCCGCCGACGTTGAGCGGCAGCGTTCCGAACCCGATGAAGGCCAGGATGATCGACAGCGCGCCGATGATCCCGGTCACGAAGTTCGGGTGGTAGATCTCGAACAGCAGCCCGTAGAACCCGAGCGTAAACAGGATGAACGCGATGTTCGGGTCGCCGAGGAGCCGGAACAGGCTTTGGAACGGGTTCATCGGCTGCTCGACGACCGATGCGCCCGTCAGCGCGAGCGTGACCTGTCGGCCGGCGGGCAGCGTGACGGTTCGGCCATTCGCGAACGCGATGAGCTCGTCGATCGTGCCGGCCATGCCGTCGATCGCTCCGGCCTTGAGCGCGTCTTCGGCCGTGTACGACTTGGCGTCCGAAACGGTCGACACCGCCCAGTCCACGTTCCTGCCGCGCGCCTTCGCGATCGCCGAGATGTTGGCGATCGCATCGTTCTTGACCTTCTGGCCGAGCGTCCCGGGAATGTCCTGCCCGTTGTTGTCGACCGGCGAGGCCGCGCCGATGTTCGTCCCCGGCGCCATGAGGGCGAGTGCGCCAGACAGCGTGATGAAGGTTCCCGCGCTGGCCGCACGGCCGCCGGATGGTGCGACCCACACCGCCGTCGGGACCGTGGCGTTCAGGAGGGCCTTCGTAATGTCCTCGGTTGAGTCGAGACGGCCTCCTGGCGTGCTCAGCTCCACGACGAGGAGGGCCGTGCCGTCGCCCTGCGCGCGCTGCACGGCGTCCTTGATGTAGTTGGCCATGAACGGGTCGACCTCGCCCGTCGTCGGGAGGACGACAACCCGCGGTCCATCTCCTCGCGTAACCGGCGCAAGCGCCACGGCCATCGCCAGCGCTCCCAGGACGAGCGCCAGGCGACTCACGATGCGGACCGCAAAACGGTTCACGACTACCTCTCGTGGCTCATCGTAGCGCTTCCCACGCTGAGCTCTCGAGCGCCTCGAAGACGAGCGCGCTCCAGCTCTCCATGAGCTCACGCACGGAGGCGACTCGCGACGCATCGGCGAACGAGCCCGACAGCTTGTGCGTCTCCCTGACCGCGACCGGTCGGCCGCCGGCGTCTGCCTCGATGACGATCCCGAGATGAACCGAGCCCACGTCGGTCTCATCGTCGTTCAGGAGGCCGATCAGCGCGAACTCCGGCTCGAATTCGGCCTCGATCTCCTCCTGCCACTCGCGGCGCAGACCACCCCACACGCCTCCGTCGCCGGGATTGACGTGGCCACCGACCCCGATCGAATAGCGGTCGTGCAGACGCGCGTCTCCGCCGGCCTTCGTGCGCCGCATCAGGAAGTACTCAGGGCCGTCCCGAAGGACGAGGTACGGGATGATCTGCTTCAGCGACGGATCGTGCTCCATGAGGCTTCGCGGGCGGAACTCCCCTGCCCGAGCGACGATGTCGAGCGTCTGAGCGACTCCCTCCCGGCGGACGCCCCGCCAGCCCGCCGCGTCGGGCAGCAGCCTGCGCGGGACGACGAGAACGAGTTCCTCGTGGCTCATTGTGGGTCGGTTGTTCTGCGACGCAGGGTCCTCAGCCATCCTCTCCAAGGCGGTCGCGGGCGGCCTGAAATCGGCGCCGGATGATGTCAACGTCGGCGGCCGCGGCGTCGTCAGCCTCGGCGAGGCGCTCGACCTCCTCCAGCCAGTCGCCGAGCACGCCGTGGAAGTCCCGCAGGCGCTGCAGCAACGCGTTCGCATTCGTGGCGACGATGCCCGCGCCCATCTCGGGATCGCCGCGCGCCAGGCGCGTCGTGTCACGCCAGCCTGACGCCGCGAGGGATCGCGCGAGGTCCCAGTCCCTGTCGCCGGGGCGGCCGCTCGTCGCAACCGATTCCACGAGCGCGGCCGCGACGAGCAGGGGCAAGTGGCTGATCGCGGCCACCGCCGAGTCGTGCTCCATCGCGCTCATCTGCACCGGACGCCCTCCGCACGCAAGGGCGAGCTTCTCGACGAGCTGCGTGGCTTCGACGTCCGTGCCGTCCGCAGGCACGACGATCCAGGGACGTTCGCGGAAGAGATCGGGCGTGCTCGCCGCGTAACCCGTCTGCTCGCGGCCGGCCATCGGATGGCCGCCGACGAATCGCAGCCCGTGCCGCCCGGCGCGCTCGACGATCGCCATCTTCGTGCTCGCGACGTCCGACACCACGGTGTCGCTCCTGAGTACCGACGCGAGGTCGCCTGCCAGCCGGTCCACGAGCTCGAGGCAGACCAGCGGAGGACCGGCCAGGATGACCAGGTCGGCATCGGCGACCGCCGAGGCGGGATGGGCCGCCGCCTCGTCAAGCACGCCTTCGTCGACTGCCGCCAACGGTCCGTTGCCGCTGGGTGACCAGGCGATCAAAGACGCGTTCGGCAGCGGTGCGCCGGGTGCGGCATGGATCGCTCGCGCGATCGAGCCGGCGATCAGTCCGAAGCCGAGGAAGGCGATCCGCATCGACGGATTATCGGCATGGCCGGGCTTCGCCGGCAGAACCCGATGCTAGAATGCCGCGCAGTGCGACTGGGGGCCGCGACGTGCCGCATCCCCCATGCGCCGGCATGGAGCACTCCCAACCATGCAGCTGACCGACACGAAGCCGATTCGCGTCCTGCTCGTCGACGACCACCAGCTGCTGACTGGCGCCCTCTCCCAGATGATGAGCCGCGAGCCTGACCTGCGCGTCGTGGGGGTGGCGGGAAGCGTGGCGGAAGCCAAGACGATGTCGCGCGAGCGTGTTGACGTCGTGCTCATGGACTACCGCTTGCCGGACGGAACCGGCGCCGAGGCAACGCGCGCGATCAAGGCGCGCTGGCCGGCCGCCCGTGTCGTGATGCTGACCGCCCTGAATGACGACGAGACCGTGCTGGAATCGATCCAGGCGGGCGCCGACGGCTACCTGACAAAGGACAAGGCGGTCGAGGAGGTCGTCGGCGCGGTACGTGCCGCCAATGCCGGCGAGACGCTGCTCCCCAGGTCAGTCATCGTGGGCATCGCCCAGCGCGTCGCGGCCGCCCGCGACCGCGGCATCGAACGTCGGCAGGTCGAGCCGCTGACACCCCGTGAGCTCGAGGTCCTCAAGGCGCTCACCGAGGGCCGCTCCACCCCGGAGATCTGCGAGCAGCTGTTCATCGCGCCGAACACGCTGCGCACGCACGTCCAGAACATCATGGGCAAGCTGCGGGTTCACTCGAAGCTCGAGGCGGTGGCCTTCGCGCTCCGCCACAAGCTCGTTGAACCGCCGCGCAGCGAGGATCGCCTCTACTAGCTCCAGCGCATCAGCCGCCTATGGACCGCGGCGGGTGCTCCGCCGTTTCGCCTTACGCCGCTCCTCGGTACGTCGTTCCTCGGCGTCCGGCGGGCCCGGATCCTCCGGCGGATTCTCGCGACGGATCATCCCGCGGCGCTCCACCTCTCGTCGCTCCAGGTTGAGAAACGCCCCGCAGCGTGGGCAGCGCCGCTCCTCCGCGAACAGGGACTCCAACGGGGCGACCGTGTAGATCTGCCGGCCACATTGCCAGCACGCGAGACGGGGCATTCGCGCATCCTACCGCCGAGCGCCAATTGCGCCGCGAACCTCAGTCCGGCGCTTTGCGCGCCCCGATCCGGCGCTCCCCCGATCAGATGGGACGGATTCCGCCGGAATTCGTATCCGCGATTACGGTCAATGCATGATGCGAAGCGGCTGGTCGCAAGCAATCATCAACCCCGCGTTCGCCGCTCGACGGCGACCGACGATCACTCGGGCAGGTGATCGTACTGCGAGTCGTCTCTTCCCCCCAGAGGCGACTCGCGATTTTTTTCCGACGTTATCCGGGCTCGGATCGCTGACCGGCTTGCTACCAGGGGCGACGTCGGCCGCGGCGGCCTGGTAGGCGCCAGGACACCGCCGAGCTTCCCGACAACGGGAACAGCACGACCAGCCAGCCGGCCTTACCCTCGTCGCCGTTGTGGCCGCGACCGTGTCCGCACGGCCGAACCACAGGCCCTGTGGTCTTGTGATGCCCGGGCGGTCCGTCGACCGAGCCCGGACAGGGTGGTCGCGCCTTCGGCGTGGCAGGCGGCGGCAGAGTGGGCTGGGTCGGCGTCGACGTCGGCTGCGGCGTACGCACGGGCGTCGCCGTCGGTCGAGGCGTGCGTTCGGGAGTCGGGCTCGGACGCGAGGGCCGTGCCGGCACGACGGACGCGGGCGGGCGCGGCGTGCTCGGCGGGTTGGTTTGGGTCGAGAAGGGCGGTACGGAAGGCTCGAGGGATGCGGCCGGCGAGCCTTGGGGGCTGGCGCTCGGCACCTCGCTCGCAGACGGCTCGGGGCTGGGCGATGGCGCTGTGCTGCCGCCTGTGGGTGAGGGGCCGCCGCCGGTCGACGAACCGGGAGTCGGGCTTGCAGGCTGAGGACTTGGGGAGGGCTGCCGGGAGGCCGCGCCGGTCAGGGGGCCAGACGGTTGACTCGT
>VBFZ01000216.1:0-505 GCA_005880805.1 Chloroflexota bacterium
CACGATCTCGCGGTCGATCTTGATGATCGACGGCCGGAGCGCGGCCACGAGCGTGAAGCTGGCGTAGCCAGCCCCCGCGTCATCGACGGCGAAGCCGAACCCGAGCTTGCGCAGCGCCCGCGCCTGGCGCTTGAGCGGGCCGACGTCCGACACGGCCTGCTGCTCCGTGACCTCGACCGTGAGCTGCCGGGGCTGCAGTCCTGCGGCCTGCACCATCGCGGCGAAGGCGTGCGCCTCGAAGCGCGGGTCGAGCAATCCCTCGGGCGTGAGGTTGATCGACAGCCGGAGCGGCTTGCCGCCCGGGGCGTTCCTGGCGGTCTGCATGCGCGCCGCCCGCTCCAGGATGATCCGGACAATGAACAGGTCGAGCTCGACCGAACGCCCGGTGTCGATGGCCGCCTGGACGATCGCGCTGATCGACTGCGGCAGCGTCGGCATGACCGGGCGGAAGAGGCACTCGTGCTCGTAGAGCTCGCCAGTCGCGAGCTCGACGATGGGCTGGAAG
>VBFZ01000216.1:519-5127 GCA_005880805.1 Chloroflexota bacterium
AGTGGTCGAGGGTCTTCGTCTGCGCGATCTGGATCGAGCGACCCATGCCGATCCGGTCGGCCAGCCCGGACTGCTGCACCGCCGCCCCGAGAGCGACCAGGTAGCGGTCCGGTTCGGGGATCGAGGGGTCGACGCCGACGAGGCCGTACTCCGGGTTGCGTGAGGCCCGAGCGACGTCCGAGGCCGCGCCGTCGGTCAGCTGCGACGCGGGTGCGATGAGGCAGACGCCGCCCTCCAGGTCGAGCAGCCGTGCGCCGGCCAACCCCTCGGCGAGCTGCTTGACGAAACGGATGTCACGCGACCACAGGAGTCGTTCGTCGGCCCGTCGCTGCGAGGTGAGGAACCGCACGTTCACATGGTGCCGCTCGGATGCTTCGTCGGGCCTCGGCCCAAGGTCCGCCGGGGACCCGGTCGTTGGTACCAGCGGCAACCGGCACGTTGGCCCGTAGGCTGGGCCGGTCAGTCGACCCGTTCGCCGGCGCGGACTTCGATGTCCAGGCGGTTCTCCGGTGGCGCGAGCGGACAGGCCCATTTCGGGTCGAAGGCGCAGGACGGCTGGTACGCGAAGTTGAAGTCGAGGATCAGGGTCCGCCGCCGGAGGTCGCCACCCAGGTCGGCTGACTTCGCGGCGTCAAGGAGGTAGCGGCCCGCGCCGTACGTCGCCCGGCCGTTCGTGGCATCGCGGAAGGGCAGGAACAGGCCGCCGGCGTAGCCCTCCATCCAGTACAGCGAGAGCTGTCGTTCGCCGTCCGCAAAGGGAATCTCGACGCGGCCGATCAGGCTGAAGCGCATCGTCCCACCGGCACTGACGGGCAGGTCGAGCGAGCCAAACGGCGACGCACTCCTGGTCGTCTGCTCGGCCTTCGCGGGCTCCACGACGACCTCGAATCGGAGCGCGGGATCGAACTCGAAGTGATGCGCGCGAAAGGAGCTGCGTTCGGCGGCCCGGACCGGCGACTGGGGATGCTCCCGGAACAGCCGCTCGCGGACGGCCCGCCAATGGTCGAACGCCGCCCGAACATCGTCGGTAGCGAGGCGCCGGACGTCCGCGTAGAGCTCGGCTACCGACCGCCGCCAGTCGGCCAGTTCGAGCTCGTCGCCGTCCGTCTCGACGCTCGCCGCAAGGTCGGCCATCCGGCAATCGTAGTTGAGCCCCGGATAGAATCACGCCGCTGTCTGCCGCCCTGCGGTGGCTCGAGGAGGAGGCACACGAGTGGCGAACGATCGAGACCAGGACGGCGGGAGAGCGCGGTCGAGGGATCGGGCGGAGATCGGCGTCTTCGGCGGGTCGGGCTTCTATTCGCTGCTCGACGACGTACGCGAAGTGGGCCGACGTCCGACAGCGTCTTCCTGGCCGAGGTGTCCGGGCGCAAGGTGGCGTTCATGCCGCGCCACGGCCGACGCCACACGATTCCGCCGCACGGCATCAACTACCGCGCCAACGTCTGGGCGTTCCGCGCGCTGGGCGTACGGGCCGTGATCAGCCCGTGCGCCGCAGGCAGTCTCCAGCGCCACGTCCACCCGGGCGACTTCGTGCTGTGCGACCAGTTCGTGGATCGGACGAGGGGCCGGGCGGACACCTTCTTCGACGGCCCGATCGTGACCCACGTCTCGCCGGCGGAGACATACGACCCCGAGCTCCGCCGTGTTGCCGCCGAGGTGATCCGCCAGCACGGCATTCCGATGCACGAGCGGGGCACGATCGTGATCATCCAGGGCCCGCGCTTCTCGACCAAGGCCGAGTCGAAGTGGTTCTCGGATGCCGGCTGGGAAGTCGTCAGCATGACGCAATACCCGGAGGCGTACCTCTGCAGGGAGCTCGGCATGGCGGTCGTGAACATCAGCCTCATCACCGATTACGACGCCGGGCTGCTGGAGGGCACCGAAGCCGTAAACGCTTCCACGGTCCTCGAGGTGTTCCAGCGCAACGCGGAGCGGATCCAGAAGGTGGTCCTCGACATGATCGGCCGGTTCCCGCAGGACCTCGACGCGCTGGGAGCGCGGAAAGCGCTCGAACCGACGCGCGGCGACGGGCACGCGATCTCGCCCGACGACATCCGGCTCTTCGATACGCGCATTGACTGAGGCTGACTCGCCGGACGCCACATCCTGGCCGAGGCTACCGATCGGGGTAGCCCTCGGGTCGATCGGGGCGGACGCGCGCTGGTGGCTGGAGTCCGCCCGGCGGCTCGACGCGGCGGGCTATGACGGGATCTGGTGCTGGGACCACTTCATGAGCCGCGGCAAGAAGGCGAACCCGGTCCTCGAGCAGTGGACCACGCTTGCCGCCGCCGGGGCCGTCACGGAGCGGATCGGGATCGGGACGTTCGTGACGAACGTCATGACCCGCCACCCGGCCGTGCTGGCGAGGATGGCCGGAACCCTGCAGGAGATTTCCGGTGGACGGCTGACGGTGGGGCTGGGTGCCGGCGGCGACGCCGTGGAGAACGAGGCGTACGGCATTCCTTTTCCGGCGATCGGCCAGCGCGTCGCCCGGCTGGAGGAGGCCGTCGCGGTCCTCCGCGCCCTGTGGACAGGTGGCCCGGTAGCGTATGAGGGACGGTTCTTCCGACTGCGCGATGCGGTGGCGTTCCCCCTTCCCGACCCGGCACCAAGGATCCTGATCGGCGCGGGTTCGCCGGCCGGGGTGCGGCTCGCGGCGCGGATCGGGGACGGGTGGGCTGCCGAGGTTGACGAGTTCGCCGACCTGGAGCCGCGGTGGCGGGAGGCCCTCGATCGGAACGGGCGCCGTCGTTCGGAGGTGCAGGTCGTGCTCGGCTTCGGTAGTGGACGATCGGGGCAGGATGCGCTGCGAGGCAGCCCATGGGTCGAGGAGCCGCGCGCGGCTGCTGACGAGTGGCGCTCGCGGGGCGCTGACCGGATGATCGTGCCGGCTCGGACGACAGCCGACGTGGACGCGCTCGTGACGGCCGTTGAGAGGTGGTAGAGGGTCCGCATTCACACCCGGGCTGATCTTCTGGCATCCCATCCGCGTGGACGCGGGTTCGGCGCGCTGTTCGGCAGGTTCGTGGCACCATCGACGGCGATGTTCTGCACGAGGGCCGGATGACGATCAAGCCTGGCGCCGGGGGCGCGGCTGCCGTCGAGCCAGAGCCAACGCAATCGTGCGTTCGTTGCGGGGCGACCGTCCCGCTCGGCACGTCGATGTGCGAGAACTGCAACCCGCTGGGACTGAAGGCGCCGGCCGCCACGCAGGCCCACGGCACGATCTTCCTGGCGATCGTTGTCTCGGTAGCGCTGCTGGCCGTGGCGGGCCGCTTTGCCGTCGCCGGCGTCGGGCCGTTCGACGGGACGGTCGAGCGGGTCGCCGCAGCCGGGAATGGCTTGTCGGTCACGATCTCCGTCCTGAATCGCGGGACGTCCGGGGGCGCGAGCACCTGCCGGCTGTTCGATCCCAGCGACATCACGTCGCCATCCGCCTACCTGCTGAGCCCGCAGGTTCCGCCCGGAGCGACGGTCTCGTTCTCGCGGCAGACGACCGAGCTGGGGACCGAGGTCCGGCCGCTCGAGGCCCAGTGCAGCGGGCCCTGACCCCACCGCCCTGACTCCCACGTCCGAGCCCACGGCGCCCTCGCGGTTCTCGGATGACCTCGCGCTCGCCTTGGAGCTTGCGCACGAGGCCGGGCGGGTCCTCATGGACCGCTACGAACGCGTCGAGCAGATCGACTACAAGGGCGCCCGCGATGTCGTCACGGAGGTCGACCGCCTCTCCGAGGAGCTGATCATCGCGGGCATCCACACGCGCCACCCGGGCGACGCGATCCTGGGCGAGGAGTCCGGGGACGTCGCCCAGCCGGGCACGGCCGGGGCGGATGAGGCGGTCGAGGCGACGGAGGGGAGCAAACGCTCGGTGGTCGACCGCGGACATGGGCGAATCTGGGTCATTGATCCGCTCGACGGCACGGTGAACTACGCGAACGGCATTCCGATCTTCTGCGTGTCGCTCGCCCTGGTCGTCGACGGCACTCCGGTGGCCGGAGTGGTCTTCGACCCGACGCGCGGCGAGACCTTCGCGGCGACTCGCGACAGCCCGGCCACCCTCGACGGCCGCCCGGTCGTTGCCAGCGAGAAGGAGAAGCTCGCCGATTACGTGGTCTCGATGGCCGTTGGTGGCCGGAGGGCATGGTCCCGGATTCGAGCCGTTCGGAAGAGCATTCGCGTCTCGAGGTCGATGGGTTCGGCGGCGCTCGCGCTGGCCTACGTGGCCAACGGTCGCTTCGACGCCTTCATCCAGTCAGGCGGGCTGTCCGCCTGGGACATCGCGGCCGCCGGGCTGATTGCCGAGCGCGCCGGCGCAACCGTCACGGACGTGGCCGGGGGTCCCTGGTTCGACATCGGACGGCCGCACGCGGCCGCCGGCGTCCTCGCCGCGCCGCCCGCCCACCACGGCACGCTGCTATCCCTGATCCGGGAGGCGCCGGCTACGCCGGGACCGGCTCGCGCTCCTCGCGCCAGCGGTGCGGACGGGTGAGCAGGCGCGGCAGGCCGATCTCGTTGCAGAACGCCCGCCAGGCGGCCCGCGGGGCACCCTGCCAGCGCAGCTCGTCGGGGTCCTGCTGGGGGATGGGCGCGTCCAGGCGCAGCCGG
>VBFZ01000169.1:0-1822 GCA_005880805.1 Chloroflexota bacterium
GGTGGAATGAACGAACCCGGCGACCAGCGCTTTCGCAGCAGCGACCAGCTTCGCAGCCAGATGCTCAAGGCAAACGTCACGCGAGGACGGCGGATGGTCTGCTACGACGGGTCGGGGATCGCCGCCTCGAAGCTTGCCTTCGTCCTCACCTTGCTCGGCCACGACGACGTCGCCGTGTACGACGGGGGTTGGGCCGAATGGGGCGATCGCCTCGATCTCCCCGTCGACCGTTGAGGGTGCCAGCGAGCTGAGGCCTCGCGAGCGCTGGCGCGGGCGTTCGCCGGAGGGCTGGCCTACGTGCCTTGCGCCGGCGTGCGTTCGCCCCAGGGGTCGGGCACACCGGTCTGCGCGTGTCCGTCACCCGCGACCGCCGCCTCGGATTCGCCGGCGGCACCAGCAGCGCGGTCCAGGCCCGCCCAGGGGTCGACTTCGCGGTGGGGCGCGAGGATCTGTGCGCGCGAGTGATTGATCGCGACCATCGGCGCGGTCTGTTTCGCTTCGCCGACGAGCTCCGACCAGTAGGTCGCCTGGGTTACGGGCAGGAATCGCCCCGTCAGCTCGCCGAGCGCCTCGCGCAGGTCGCGTTCGGGCAGGAGGTGGATCTGTCCGGTGATCCTGAACGGCGGGACGGAGATCAGGGCCTGCTCGGGGATCTTTATCGTCCGC
This sequence comes from Chloroflexota bacterium, assembly GCA_005880805.1. GTDB lineage: Bacteria > Chloroflexota > Limnocylindria > Limnocylindrales > CSP1-4 > CF-16. Next base: position 667 of record VBFZ01000169.1, read on the forward strand.
AGCTCGGGGAGGGCTTCCACGACGGTGTCCCCGACCCCGAACAAGACGGTGGCCAGGTTCACTTGTGCGAACTCGGACTGGATCGGCTGGGTCCGTGATCCGAACTCGTCGATCACGACGTCCTGCAGCACGATGAAGTCGTGCTCGGTCGCGTTCAGGATGTCCGAGAGCCGGCGCTGCCGGGTGGGGAGCTTGCCGCGCACGACGAAGACGTCGGTGTACAGCGTGATCGCGACGACCTGTTCGGCGATCGGCTCGAACATGGCGCATAGGATACGCACCGCCATGGCGCTGGGAATGACCAATTCGTGCCATGCGGGCGGCCGTGTGCCGCCCCCGGCGAGGGCCCGCGATTACCTCCTGGCGCCCGCGGTCACCAGATGCTCTGCGCCCTGCTGCAATCCCGCGTAGAGGCGTTCGACGGTCTCGAGCGTATCGATCTCTGAGGCGGCCTTGTCCGTCCTGAGGCGAACGATCCGCGGGAAGCGCAGCGCGAACCCGGAGCGGTGGCGGTTCGACCGCATGATGACGTCGAAGGCGACCTCCACGATGACTGTCGGCTCCACCTGCCGGTAGCGACCGAACTGCGCGATCGTGTGCTCCTCGAACCAGCGCGTCATCTCGGCGATCTCCGCGTCGGTCAGGCCGCTATAGGCCTTGCCGATGTTCACGAGCCGGTCGTTCGTCTCGTCGCGAACGGCGAACGTGTAGTCCGACAGCACGCCGTGCCGCTTGCCGTGCCCGACCTCGACGCCGACCACCACGCAGTCGAGCGTAGCGAGGGCCTTCTTCATCTTCAGCCAGCCGAGGCCGCGCCGACCCGGCGTGTAGAGGCTGTCGGGATCCTTGACCATAAGACCCTCGTTGCGCCTCGACCGAGCCTCCAGAAAGACCTCCTCGAGGCGCTCCGCGGAATCCACCGTCATCAGGTGTGAAAGCGCGAACACCCCGCCTTCGTCGGCCAGCGGAAGGAGCAGCCTCTCGAGGCGCCTGCGCCGCTCCCGCAGCGGGGTGCCGAGCAGCGGCTCGAGCTCCGATCCCGGGCCCGTCCCGTCGAGCACCAGCGCGTCCCACGCAACGAAGATGACCGGCACGGATGCCTGCAGGGTCATCGACGGGTCCTTTCGACCGAGCCGGGTCTGGAGCGCCAGGAATG
>VBFZ01000169.1:1849-12800 GCA_005880805.1 Chloroflexota bacterium
CGAGGTAGGCCAGGATCTCGCCGTCGAGGATGCCCGACCAGGGCAGGTCCGCGGCGCCTCGGACGACCTCCGGAAACTGCCCGCTGATGTCGTGCAGGTCGCGGCTGTATAACCGCGCGCCCGAGCTGTCCCGGTGGAGCTGGGCGCGAATCCCGTCGTACTTGTCCTCGACCCACACGGTCGGCCCGAGCCGCCCAATGATCTCCGCCGCATCCTCTGCCGGGCTCGCGAGCATGAACTTGAGCGGGTGAAATAGCGTCGGCGACGCCTCGGAGAGGCGATCGGCCGCGGCCAGGATCGCCGTCTCGCCGATGTCGCCCGTCAGCATCCCGGCAGTCTTGACCTGGTCGAGCGGGCGTTCGTATGCCCGTGCGATGGCTGCTTCCAGGAGCCCTTCGCGGAGGCCGATCCGCAGCTCGCCGGTGAGCACCTTCACGACGTACTTGCCGGTCAGCGCGTCCGACTGCGCGAGCAGCGCCTCGAACAGCGCGCCCTTGCGACCTCGGCCAGGCTGGGATTGCCGTCGCGCGGTGGCTGGGAGGGCCGCATCGTCAGGACGTCGGCCACCGCCTGGCCGAGATCCGAGCTTCGATCGTAGGCCCGGCCGATGGCGTCGGGGGGCACGCCTGCGGTGCGAATCACGGCGTTGGCGATGGCCGCCCAGCCGAGACCGGTGGCCCGCTGGTCGGCTTCCGGAAAGGGTCGCCCGGTGAAGAAAACCGAGGCGATCGGGAGGTCCGTGGCTGGCAGGCTGCGGAGGAACTCCGCCAGGAGCACCGTCTTCTCCGACGTCCGCGTCGTGGCCGCAACGCGCTCGGCGACCTCGCTCCAGCGACGCATGACGGCGATGGTATACCGTGCCAGTTCATGCACCCGCGCACCTGGTTCCCCGACCGGCTGGTCGGCCGGCTCGTCGTCCTCCGACGTCACGTCCCGTCAAATCTGGCCGCCTTCAGGCGCTGGTACAGCGACCCCGAGATCGCCCGGCTGACCCGCTACCAGGACGGCCCGATGCACCCGGCCGAGATCGAACGCTTCTTCGCGGCACGGGTCGTCAGCCCGGACTCCCTCGCGCTGGCGGTCCACCTCCGGACCCCAGGGCAGGAGGCGGGGCGCCTGATCGGCAGCTGTGCGTTCAGCCAGCTCGACGGCGACAACGGCTCCGCCCTGTACCACATCACGCTCGGCGAGAAGGACACGTGGGGCCACGGTTACGGCACGGAAGCGACGGAGCTGATGCTCGAGCACGCGTTCGAGGTCCTCGGGCTCCACCGCATCGCGCTGTCGGTGTTCGAGTTCAACCAGCGGGCGGTCCAGTCGTACCTGAAGGTCGGCTTCGCGATCGAAGGTCGGGCGCGCGACGCGATCTGGCGCGACGGCCGCTACTGGGACGAGATCTCGATGAGCGTCCTCGACTCCGATTGGCAGCGACGCCGCGGTCGCGAACAGCCGCGGGAGGGCGGTGCCCGCCGAACCTCGTCGGAGCAGGTGCCCGCCCGGATCGATCACTAGGGTGGTGGCGAGCTCGGGACCTGCCGCCGAGGCGGCCCGTCAGGACTTCCGCGCGAGCCTCGAGCTGAAGGGCCACGCGGTGGAAAACGCCCGGACGTCAGCGGACATCCTCGAGCGGGCATTCGACTCGGGCGCCCTGACGCGCACCGAGCGGCTCGACCAGATGCTCGACGACCTGGCGGTGGCGCTCGAGCAGGACGAAGGCCAGAAGCTCGGTGGCAAGAGCGCTGAGGCCGCCCGCTTCATCCTGCGGGCGATCTCGCGCGAGCTCGACAACGCCTGAAGCCCTGCTGCCGCCGGGCTTCAAATCTGACCCCTTGACTCTTCGGTAACCGGAGGGTCCACGATGGGCGCAACGCAGCCGAACGTCGCCGCCGGCTGGCCCGCCACCGCTCTCGGGTCGAGGCACGAGCCGTCCGCCTCCAGCGCGTCCTTCACCACGTATCTGGCGTCGTCGACCGAAAGGAGCCCATCGTGGCCAAGCCGCCCAGCCCTCCCGAGCTCGACCCTGCGACCCGACGGGCGCTCGCGGTCGGCCTGTTCAACCTCGTGTGGACGCTGCTCGAGAAGCCGAACCGGAGCCGCGAGCAGGACGACGAGATGCTCCATGCCGCCCACGCCTCGCGCTACCACTGGGGAGAGGTCGGCGAGGCCGTGAACCTGGCGCGCGGCGAGTGGCAGTGCTCCAGGGTGTATGCGGTGCTCGGCCGGGGAGAGCCGGCCCTCTGGCACGCCCGACGCTGCATCGAGATCTACGAGGAAAACGGCATCGGCGACTGGGACATCGCCTCGGGGTACGAGGCTATGGCGCGTGCGAGCGCGGTTGCCGGTGACGGACCCGCCGCTCGGGACTGGAAGGTGAAGGCGCTCGCCGCCTGTGGGCTGATCGGTGAGGCTGACGATCGACAGCTGATCGAGCAGGACCTGGCGACTCTGCCGATCTGACGGGCGAGTCGCTGCCCGGGCGCGTCGGAGGCGGACATCCCGGCAACCCTGCTACTGTCGGTCCTTCGAAGGAGGGCCGAGAGTGGCGGATTACAAGCTGGGCATCCTGCTCTGGAGCCAGGCGACGGACTGGCCGAGGTTCATGGCGGCGGCGAAGCGCGTCGACGCGCTGGGCTACGAACACCTGTGGACCTGGGATCACCTGTACGCCATCTTCGGTGACCCCTACCAGCCCATTTTCGAGGGCTGGTCGGTGCTCAACGCGTGGGCGGTGGCGACCGAGAAGACGAGGCTCGGCCTGCTCGTCGGGGCGAACACATTCCGGAACCCGAGCCTCGTGGCGAAGGTCGCGGCCACGCTCGACCACGTCTCGAACGGCCGGGCGATCCTCGGGATCGGCGGCGCGTGGTACGAGCTCGAGCACACGGCGCACGGAATCGAGTTCGGGTCAGGCTTCGGCCAGCGCCTCGACTGGCTCGACGAAGCCGTCGGCGCCATGCGTGGGCTGCTCGACGGAAAGACCGTCACGAGCAACGGCGGCCGCTACGAGTTCAGCGAGCTGCGCCACCAGCCACTGCCCGTCCAGAAACACCTCCCGATCATGATCGGCGGCGGCGGAGAGAAGAAGACCCTGCGGACGGTCGCCCGCTATGCCGACATGTGGAACGGCATGGGACCGCTCGACACGATGCGCCACAAGGTCGACGTCCTGCGCGAGCACTGCGCGGCCGTCGGGCGGAACTTCGACGAGATCGAGATGACGATCGGCTGCAAGGTCACGATCCGCGACAGCCAGGCGGAGTCCGAGCGGGTCTGGCGCGAGCACATGGAGCTCAACCGCACACCGATGTCGCGCGTCGAGGGCGACGGCACGTTCTGGCGGGGAACGCCGGAGCAGATCGCCGAGAAACTCATCGCGTACCGCGAGCTGGGCTTCAACACGGCGATCTCGGAGATGCCGGCTCCCTACGACGAGGAGTCGCTCGAGCGGCTGATCGGCGAGGTCAAGCCGATGGTCGACAAGGCCTGAGCCCTCGCTCCGTCGGGTGACAAACGAGGTAGAGGCCGGCGAGACAGGTCGGACCGGCCCGGACACGGGCGCGCCATCCGGTCCCCCGACCGGTCGGGCCCCCGCGGCGACTGTCGAGTTCCGGCATGTCTCCAAGCGGTACGATCCCGGCGCCAAGGGCCCTGGAGCGGTCAACGACCTCTCCATGTTCGTACCCGCGGGCAGGATCTGCGTGCTCGTTGGGCCTTCCGGCTGCGGCAAGACGACGAGCCTCAAGATGGTCAATCGCCTGATCGAGCCGACGTCCGGCCAGATCCTCATCGACGGGCGCGACGTGATGCAGGAGGAGGCGACAACCCTCCGCCGGCGAATCGGCTACGTCATCCAGCAGACAGGGCTGTTCCCGCATCTCACGATCGGCGCGAACGTGGCCGTCGTGCCCGGCTTGCTCGGCTGGAGCCCGGAGCGTCGTCGGCAGCGGACGGACGAGCTCCTGTCGCTCGTCGGCCTCGAGCCCGCCCGCTACCGGGATCGCTATCCCGCCCAGCTGTCCGGCGGGGAGCGCCAGCGCGTAGGTGTCGCCCGGGCACTGGCCGCCGATCCGCCGCTGATGCTCATGGACGAGCCGTTCGGGGCCGTCGACCCGATCGTCCGGGAGCGCCTACAGAACGAGTTCCTGCGCCTCCAGGAGGAGCTGGCGAAGACGATCCTGTTCGTCACCCACGACATCGACGAGGCGATCAAGATGGGCAACCTCGTCGCGGTCATGCAGACCGGTGGGCTCCTCGCCCAGTTCGCGCCGCCGGACGAGATCCTTGCCAACCCCGCGTCGGAGTTCGTGGCGCGCTTCGTGGGCACGGATCGCGGCCTCAAGCGACTGTCGCTCGCGCGGGTCGGCGAGCTCGAGCCGATCCCGCCGGTCGTGGCGCGGGCCGGGGAGCCCGTCGCGCTCGTTCGCCCGCGAATGGTCGACAGCCGCTTCGGCTACGTCCTTCTCGTGGACGACGAGTCGAAGCCGATCGGCTGGATCGAGTTCGGCGGGGTCCCGCGGGATGGATCGCTCGATCCAGCATTGGCCGTTCCGGCGTCGCCGCTCGTCAGCCGTGAGACGACCCTGAAGGACGCGCTCTCGATGATGCTCGATGCGGACGTCCAGGCCGCGATTGTCGTCGACCGCCAGGGGCGCGTGGCGGGCCTGATTACGGTCGACTCGGTCATCGAGCGGCTCCGCGAGGATCGAGCGCACGAGGACAGAGTCATCGCCGCACCAGAGGCCGCGCCGGCCGTCGCCCGCTGATGCAGCTCGTCTGGGTCCCCGAAAACCTGGGGTTCCTGATGGACGCGACCGTCGCGCACATCGTGCTCACGGTCCTGGCGGTCGGCGTGGGTTTCATCCTGAGCTTCCCACTCGCGCTGGCGATCTACCGCGATCGCCGACTGTCCGGGCCGATCACGGCCGTCGAGGGCGTGCTTTACACGATCCCCTCCCTGGCCCTGTTCGCGTTCCTGGTCCCGTTCACCGGGCTGAGCCTGCTGACCGCGGAAATCGGGCTCGTCAGCTACACGTTGCTCATCCTGACCCGGAACATCCTCACGGGGCTCGACGCCGTGCCCGCCGATGTCCGGGAGGCGGCCGACGGGATGGGCTACTCACCTGGGAGACGCCTCGTCGCGGTTGAGCTCCCGCTTGCACTGCCCTTGATCGTGGCTGGCCTGCGCATCGCGACCGTCACGACGATCGGGCTGGTGATGGTCACGGCGCTGATCGGTGAGGGCGGCCTCGGCCAGGTCATGCTGCGCGGCTTCAACCTCCAGATCTTTGAAGAGGTGTACGCCGGAGCGATCCTGACAATCGCGCTCGCCGTCGCGGCGGACATGCTTCTCGTGGGCGTCCAGCGCCTGTTCACGCCCTGGAGCCGGGCTCGAGCGCGCTGATGGACGCCATCTCGGCGCTGCTGGACTGGATCGCGAATCCCGACCACTGGTCGGGACCGTCGGGCGTTCCCAACAGGCTCGTGGAGCACATCGAGCTGTCGGCGCTGGCGATGCTCCTGGCGATCGTGATCGCTTTGCCTATCGGGCTCGCGATCGGCCACACGGGCAGGCTCGCGCTGGTCGCCGTCGCGGTCGCGAACCTGGGCCGCGCGGTGCCGTCCTACGCCCTGCTGTTGATGCTGTTCCCCTTCTTCGGATTTGGCTTCTCGACCGCGCTCCCGGCCCTCGTCCTGCTGGCCATACCACCGATGCTCACGAATACGTACACGGGCATCCGCGAGGTCGACCGCGACCTCGTCGAGGCCGGGCGCGGGATGGGCATGTCCGAACGCAAGCTCCTCACGGCGGTGGAGGTCCCGATCGCCCTGCCGGTCATCATGGCCGGCATTCGCACCGCGGCAGTCCAGGTCGTCGCGACGGCGGGTCTCGCGGCGCTGGTCGCGGGCGGCGGACTGGGACGGTTCATCGTCGACGGTTTCGGGCTTCAGGACGACGGGCAGCTGCTCGCAGGGGCGATCCTGGTCGCCGGCCTGGCCATCCTGGTCGAGCGCGTGCTCACGATCGTCGAGGGTCGGATGGTCTCGCCGGGCGTGCGCGCGACGATCGGACGGGTGGACGAAGTCCAGGCTCAGCCCCTGCTCACCGGATCCGGGTAGTCCACGCCGGCTTGCAGTGGCTGCCGCGGTCATGCGCGCGTGGGCCGAAATGGCGGCAGGACTCCTGACAGGTTTCGATGAGGTTTGCTGATATCGTTGCGCGGCCTTGTCGCCGTCGACCGAACGGCGGAGGTGCGATAGCTAGAGGAGGACCCATGCGGACCTTCCGCAGTGCTGCTCTCGGGGCGATCGTGCTCGCGCTGTCACTCGGCGCGTGTACGTCGGGTGGGAGCAGTCCATCGGCCGCGGCATCGGCCGGAGCCTCAGGTGGGGCGACCATCGCCAGCACGCTCATCCTGGCCGGGCCGCCCGAGTGCCCGCAGCGACCGTTCTGCCTGAAGGGCCTGACCGACACGTACGGTCTCAAATTCAAGGAATTCAAGCCCACGGACGCCGGCGGTCCCATCACCGTGTCGGCGATCAAGGGCGGTCAAGCGCAGGTAGGGCTGCTCTTCACGTCTGACGCCGCGATCGCCGCGAACAACTTCGTCCTCCTGCAGGACGACAAGCATCTGCAGCTCGCGGACAACGTCGTGCCGGTGATCCGCCAGGCCGTGCTCGACAAGAGTCCCGGTATCGCCGATATCCTGAACGGCATCGTGGCCAAGCTCTCCCAGGCCGAGCTGACGAACCTCAACAAGGCGGTCGGCGTCGACAAGAAGAGCCCGGCAGACGCCGCCAAGGCCTGGCTCACGACCAATGGCTTCCTGCCGGGCCCGGGTGGCAGCGGCAAGGGCAACGTGGTCGTCGGGTCGACCAACTTCTCGGAACAGGAGATTCTCGGTGAGCTCTTCGCCCAGACCCTGACCGCGAATGGCTTTACCGTGACCAAGAAGTTCCAGCTCGGCAACCGGGAGATCGTCTACCCGGCGCTCAAGTCGGGGCAGATCGACATCCTCGCCGAGTACGCGGCAACCCTTCTCGAGTTCGTCAACAAGGGCAAGGGTGAAGCGACGCCCGACCCGCAGGCAACTGTCGGCAAGCTTCGCGACGCCCTCAAGCCAGATGGGCTCACCGCCCTCAACGTGGCGGAGGCCACCGATCAGAACGGATTCGTGGTTACGAGCGAGACGGCCACGAAATACGGCCTCACCAAGCTCAGCGACCTGGCCAAGCCAGCGCCATAATCGATCCCGCCCGTCGCAAGCGAAGACCCCGGAGCGAAACCTCCGGGGTCTTTCCGTATTTGCGGTCTCCCTGGGCAGTCCGGCGCTGGACTGTCTGGCGGCCGAGGTCTCGCTGCGGCCCGGCCCCGCCGGCGCGGCGGGATTCAGGTGTGCCCAGGGTCAGTCGCCGGCCGGCTTGCGCCGGACAAGAGGCCCGCGAGCCGCACCTCGGTCGACCGCCGCTTCCTCGATCTTGGGGGGCTCCGCGCGCGCCCAACCCAACCGCAGGAGCGAAACCGAGCCGAGGGCGCTCGTCACCAGGAGTGTTGACGCGTGGGTGAGCAGCGCGATGGCGAAGGCCGTGTTGACCGGCACGCCGAGCGTCACGGCGATCGTCGAGGCGGCCAGGTCGTAGGTCCCCAGGTTGCCCGGCCCTGCCGGAACCGCTGTCGCCAGCGCCGTACCCGAGGCGAGGAGCGCGGCCTGCGCGAGGGTGAGCTGAACGCCAACGGCCTGCGCGCCCGCGGCGAACCCGAGCGTCGTGGCCGTCCATGCGCAACCGGAAAGCGCGATTGCCTGGGCGAGCGTTCGCGGTTTGCCCGCCACGGCGACTCCGCCGCGCAGCTTCCCGACCAGGTCCTGGATGCGTGGCCAGCGGTCGGCCGCCGCGGCGAGGCGAGCGGCGCCCGGGAGCCGATGGGCAAGGATCAACGAGCCGATCAGGAGGATGAGCAGCGTCACGAACGCGAACCCGACGAGCACGGCGTTGGCGATCAGGCCGCGCACCTGCAGGACGACGATCGCCGTCGCCGCGATGGCAACGACCATCGCCGTGTCGACGACGCGCTCGACGACGACCGTGCCCAGCGTCGTCGCGCGGCTGATCCCCTCGCGATCGCCGAGGTAGTGACTGCGAACCAGCTCTCCAAGGCGTGCCGGGAGGAGGTTGTTGGCGAAGTATCCGATGCCCAGGTATCCGAGCGTCCGCAGGTACGGCACGTGGTGGATGGGTGCCAGCAGGCGCTGCCAGCGCCAGGCGCGGAACAGCAAGTCGGTGAACGTCAGGGCGAGCATGAGTCCCACCCAGACCGGGGCCGCGGTGGCCAGGACGTCGGCCGTGCGCGCGAGATCGACCTGCCCCAGGATCAGCGCGATTGCGACGACCGAGATGACGATGCCGACCGCGGCGCGAACAGCGGCGGAGCGACGGAGCTGTGTCACGGCTGGGGACGCCTGGCGCGCAGCTTGCGCGACCGCCGGAGGCCGATGCGGTGGAGCAGGAAACGCGCGACCACGCGCAGCGTGGAGAGCCCGTACACGACGCTGCGCCGGAAGCCCACCGAGCTCGCCTCCTCGAAGTAGCGTGTCGGAACGGCGATCTCGCCGATCCGGAAGCCGCCGGCCGCCACGACCTGCGCGATCAGCTCCTGGTCGAACACGAAGTCATTGCTGTTCAGCTGGTAGGGGATCGTCTCCAGCAGGCGACGGCTGTAGGCGCGCAGGCCCGTGTGGTATTCGGACAGGTGCAGGCCGAAGGCGAGGTTTTCGACCGTCGTCAGGAAGCGGTTGCTGAGGTACTTGTAGCGCGGCATCCCGCCCGCCAGCGGATCGCCCAGGAATCGACTGCCGAGCATCAGATCCGCACCGCCCTGCAGGATCGGCTGGATCAGGGCGGGAATCCGCGTCGCGTCGTACTGGTAGTCGGGATGGAGCATCACGACGACGTCCGCGCCCGCGTCGAGCGCGGCTCGATAGCACGTCTTCTGGTTGCCCCCGTAGCCCAGGTTCTGGCGGTGGATGATCACGTCCAGCCCGAGGTCACGTGCGATGTCGACCGTCTCGTCCTGCGACACGTCGTCGACCAGGATGATGCTGCTGACGACCTCGTGCGGAATGTCGCGATAGGTTCGCTCGAGCGTCCGCGCGGCGTTGTATGCGGGCATCACGACGATCACGCACGGCGACTCCGGGCCACGAACGGCCCCGGCCACCGGCGCGGCCTGGCTCGAGGGGACGGCGTCGCCCGAGGACGCGGCGTCCGCGGGCAGCTCGGACGCGGGCGGCGAGGGCTCCACGGGCCAGAGCATACCCGCGCGGCTTCGCGGCGCCTTCGGGCAACGGTCCGCTCGACCTATGGGACCATGCGCGGGTCGGGCGCGTCTGGCCGGCGGAGGAGCCATGTTCGAGCGGTTGTTCGGTCGTCATCAGGAGGACCCGGAGGTCGCCGACCGGATTCCGCCCGGCCAGTACCGGACGCTCAAGTTCCCCGTGCTGCATTACGGCTCGGTTCCCCGCACGGACCTTGCGAAGTGGAACTTCAAGGCCTACGGCGAGGTCGAGAGCCCGTTCACGCTCACCTGGGAGGAGTTCAAGGGTCTCCCCCGCAAGACGGTCAACTGCGACATCCACTGCGTGACGCGTTGGACGAGGCTGGATACGACCTGGGAGGGTGTCGCCATCCAGGAGATCCTCAGCCGGGCACAACTCAAGCCGTCCGCTCGCTTCGTCCTCGCGCACTGCGAGCAGGGCTACACGGCGAACCTCCCGCTCGAGGTCTTCGAGGACGACGACGTCATGCTGGCGGACACCTTCGGCGGCGAGCCGCTGGAGCCGGAGCACGGATGGCCGCTGCGCTTGCTCGTCCCCAAGCGCTACTTCTGGAAGAGCGCGAAGTGGATCCGCGGCCTCGAGTTCCTCGACCGCGACATCCTCGGCTTCTGGGAGCGCTACGGCTACAACAACAACGCCGACCCGTGGAAGGAAGAGCGCTACTCGGACTAACCCGGCCGATCAGGCCAGCCGACCTCCTCCCTGGCGGTTCTGGTAGCAACAACCCGCCGCGCGGTGCTCGCCGCTGGCCGCAGCCGGTCGTCAGTTCCGGCGGGTCGCGATCAGGCGTCCGTCGAGGCGGTAGTTGCGCAGCCGGCGCCGAAGCAGCTCGATTTCCCGTTCAAGGATCTCGCCGAGCGCTTCAAGCCGCTCTTCGGTCGTTGGCGCCTCGAGCAGGGCCTGGCGCCTGGGTAGCTCGACCTGGACGATGCCGCTCAGCAGGTACGAAAGCACGGTCGGATCGTCGGGGATGGTGAGACGGCGGACGGCGTCGTCGAGCCTGGCACGGACCTCCGCGTCGTCGACCGGAATGTCGGGACCCTCCTCGCTCGGGCTGACGGCCGAACTCAGCTCGAGCGTCCTCTCCTCCGCACCTTCGAGCAGCGCGGCGTCCCGCAGCTCGTCGGGGTTGTCATCGGGCGGCTCGTCGATGACGTCCACCTCAACCTGGACGTCGAGCTCCTCCGGCGTTTCGCCTTCCTGTGGCTGCATGAGCTCGAGGTAGGTGATGAACCGGCGGCTGACCCGCTCGGTCAGGCCGCGCGCCCGGACCACGTCGCCGATTTCCTCGGGTAGCGGCGACACCTCACCGACCAGGTACGGCTCCTCGCTGGGCACCACGCGATCGACCGAAAAGCGCTGCGCTCCGACTGCGAGCAGGTCGAAGCGACCGTCGTCGTAGCGCTTGGCTTCACGGATCTCGGCGAGCGTCCCAATCGCCGCGATTGCGAGCGCCGAGCTTCCCACCTCCCGGCCCTCGCGGATCAGCACCACCCCGAACGGCGATTTCTCGGCAAGGCATCGCTCGGTCATCTCGCGATAACGCGGCTCGAAGATGTGGAGGGGCAGCGCGACGCCCGGACACAGCACGGTGTGGAGTGGGAAGAGGGGCACCTCCA
>VBFZ01000209.1 GCA_005880805.1 Chloroflexota bacterium
CGCCGAGCGCGGCGATCGCCGCAACCCCGAACGTGATGATCCGCCCGCCGGGGACCACGATCGGCTTGCCCGGGATCAGGCCCTGCAGCTTGCCCGAGGCGATCAACGAACCGGTGAACGTGACGCAGCCGATGATCACGTCGAGGACCGTGGGGATCGTGACCTGCAGCGAGCGCAGCTCCTCGATTCCGGCGCCGCCCGACAGGCGGATGTAGTCGTCGATGGCGATGAGCGCCGCGGCCCCGCCGCCCACGGCGTTGAACAGTGAGACCAGCTGGGGCATCGCTGTCATCTTCACGGTGCGAGCCATGTACAGGCCCAGCCCACCGCCGATGACGACGCCCAGGCCGATGATCAGCAGGGCGGTCGTCGACAGCCCGCCCTCGCCGGTCACGAGCAGCAACAGCGTGGCCACGATGGCCAGCGCCATGCCGGCGGCCGACAACAGGTTGCCGTTGCGGGCCGTCGCAGGCGAGTTCATCTGATGCAGGCCGATCACGAAGCCGGCCGCCGCCAGGAGGTAGATCAGGCGCACGATCGTGTCGAGGGTCTGCGGATTCACCGGGTCAACCCTCGGCCTTCGGGGCGGAGGCGGTAGCGTCCGTCGCAGCGGCAGTCTTCGCCGCCGAGGCGGTCGGCTTCTTCCTGAACATCTGGAGCATCCGGTCGGTGACGACGTAGCCACCGACCACGTTCATCGTGGCGAACGCAACGGCGATCAGGCTCAGGACCTGGCTGAGCGGCTCGGTGGCCGAGGCGGCGATGAGCATCGAGCCCACCAGGACGATGCCGTGGATCGAGTTGGCCCCCGACATGAGCGGCGTGTGCAGAGTCGCCGGCACCTTGCTGATGACTTCGAAGCCGACGAGGATCGCCAGGACGAAGACCGTGATCGCGGCGAGCGCCTCCTGGCTCACGAGGCGCCTTCCGCACTCGCGGCACCGCCCGCACTCGCGGCACCGCCCGCAGGCGCGGCACCGCCCGCACTCGCGGCACCCCCCGCAGGCGCGGCAGCCGGAGCGCCGGCCGCAGCCTCGGGTTGCAGCAGCTTCTTCGTCGCCGCCTGGACGACCTCGCCCCCGTGGGTGATCACCGTTCCCGACTGGATCTCGTCCGAGAGGTCGACGTTCAACGCGCCGTCCTTCACGAAGTGGAGCAGTAACGAGCCGATGTTCCGGGCGTAGAAGGCGGACGCCCCGGCCGGCATCGTGGCGGGCAGGTTGTCCGGCGCGATGATCGTCACGCCGTTGTCGGTCACGATCGTCTCGCCTGGCTTCGACAGCTCCACGTTCCCGCCCAGGGCGCTGGCTGCCATGTCCACGAGGACCGAGCCAGGCTTCATCGCCCGCACCGCGTCCGCGGTGACCAGCAGCGGGGGCCGGCGACCCGGCACCTGCGCGGTCGTGATCACGACGTCCTGCGCGGCGATGTGGCCATTGAGCTCGTCCTGCTGCGCCTTCTGCTCGTCCGGGGTGAGCTGGCGCGCGTAGCCGCCCTCGCCGGACGCATCCTTCACCGCCTGGAGGACGATGAATGTCGCGCCGAGCGACTCAGCCTGCTCCTTGGTCTCGGACCGCACGTCGTACGCCTTGACCACGGCGCCCAGACGCCGCGCCGTGCCGATTGCCTGGAGGCCGGCCACGCCGATGCCGAGGATCAGCACGTTGGCGGGCTTGGCGGTACCCGCCGCGGTGGTGAGCAGGGGGAAATAGCGACCGAACGCGTTGGCCGCCATGAGGACCGCCTTGTAGCCGCCGACGTTCGCCTGCGACGAGAGGGCATCCATGGTCTGCGCGCGCGACAGAGTGCGGGGAAGCGCATCGAGACTCACCGCGGTGACGCCTTTTCGAGCCAGCGTCTGGGCGAGCCCGGGATCGATGAGCGGGCTCAGCAGCCCGATCAGAGCCTGGCCGTCCCGCAAGCGACCGACCTCAGCCGGCGTCGGCTTCTGGATCCTGAGGACGACGTCCGCGGTGCGGTACAGCTCGTCCGTCGGGACGATCGATGCGCCCGCGTCCACGTAGGCCTTGTCGGGGATGGAGGCGCCGGCGCCGGCGCCGGACTCAACGAGGATCTCGAGCCCGGCCTGTTGCAGCTTGCCGAGCGCTTCGGGTACCAGGGCGACGCGCCGCTCGCCAGGCGCGGTCTCCCTGGCGACACCGACTTTCATGGGCATCACCTTGAAGGACTTGGCCCGGGTGCGCCGGGCGTGGGGGTCTGGGATTCCGGGGAAGGATAGCGGGCCGCGCCGATCGGGTGCAGACTTCCGCGGTGATCCCGGTCGCCAGGCTCAACCACGCCGTGCTGTTCGTCCGGGACATCGACGTGGCGGTCGACTTTTACTCGCGCGTGTTCGGCTTCGAGCAGATCGCCAGGGAAGCGGGCGGCCGTATGGCCTTCCTGCGGGCGCGGGGTTCCGCGAATCACCACGATCTCGGGCTGATGGCGGTCGGCCCCGCGGCGCCGCGGCCGCCTGCCGGTTCGACTGGCCTCTACCACCTCGCCTGGGAGCTGCCGACGATCGACGATCTGGCTGCCGCCGCGCAGGTCCTCATGGACGAGGGTGCGCTGACGGGTGCCAGCGATCACGGGGCGACGAAGTCGCTGTACGGCCACGACCCCGACGGCAACGAGTTCGAGCTGATGTGGATGGTCCCGCGCGAGCAGTGGGGTGAGTACGAGCACCGCGCGACCGTCGAGCGACTCGACCTCGAGCGTGAAGTGGCCCGCTTCGGACAAGAGGCGAAGGCCTCGCCGACCGCCTGAGGCCTCGCCGACGGCCTCACGGCCTGCCGCTGGCTATCCGGTCGCGTTGGTCACGAGCAGGGTCAGGATGAAGACGTGCGCGGCGGCGCTGTAGAGGATCGAGCCCGTCCGCCAGTTGAGCCAGCCGAACGCGAGCCCGCCGACGAGCGTCGACAGCGTCTCCGCCTCCGGCTTCGAGAGATGCGTGAACGCGAAGGGCAGCGTGGCGACGACGACGCCCATCGGGCCGATGACGCGAACGAGGGCGAACATCAGGAATCCGCGGAAGAGGAACTCGGCCGGCACGAGGTCGAGCGTATTGGTGACGACGAGATTGGGAACGGTGGTGGCGCTCGGCGCGTAGTAGGCCTGGAAGTCGGGCACCTGCGAGCGTGACGCCGGTTCGCCAGTCCCCGACGCGCAGCCCGTACCGCTCCGGCCGATCCCGAAACAGGAAGACGACCGTCAGCAGCGGCAGCACGCCGAAGAAGATCAGCCGGTCGACGGCCTGGGCGCGCATTCCGTCCGGCGACTGGTCGTGCGGCAGAAACGGCGGAAAAAACGTCCGGTTGTAGTCGAGTACGACCAGGGCGACGAACAGGAAGACCGCGATGGTCGCCCGCCGCGGGACGCGCAGGCCGGCGATCGAGAAGGTCGCCAGATCCTCGTCCTCCGGCGGGTATTCGGGCACAACCGCCAGCGAGGACAACCATCGCGAAAGATCAAGTGCCGGGCGGCGGCCGTCCTCCGCGTGGATGTCTTCGGTCGTCGACTTCTGGATCCTCAATCTCCGGTATGTGCCCCCGACTTCACGGAGAACGACTGCCACTGGCCTGTGGCGCTCGACCATGAGTGGTCGACGTTCTGGACTCTCGCGCCGCCAGGCCCGCGCTGGAGCAGCTCGAGCAGCCGCTCGAGGTCTGCGCGCGGGCCCTCGGCAACTGGCCACCCAGCCGGTCAAGCCCAGGTCCGATGCAACGTCGAGCACGAAGAACCGAAAGCCGACACCCTGAACGCGACCGCGAACAGAGGCCTCGAGGCGGGCCCGATCGTCCTCCACCTCAGGCTGCAGCCTCGGCCCGCGGCCAGGCAAGGACCAGGGAATCGGCCAGGAGCTCCGGGCTCACGTTGGCATCGAGCTGCTCACCGGCGCGGTCGAGCCGGCGAAGGAACAGCGCGACCGCCTGCTCTCTCAGGCCCACCGATGCGGCCTGAATTTCCTCGAGCTGTCGCGGATCATGCAGGCGGCGCGCGTCCCCAAGCGACACCAGCGCGAGGTCACGGGCGAGGTCTCGCCAGACGTCAAGCAGGATCGCCAGCGCCCGGCGCCGCTCAGCGGCAGGAGCGCGGACCTCTGCCTCGGGCGAGCGCTCGTCGGGCGACGCCTCGAGGGCCGGCGGATCGGCCGAGGGCGACGCGAGACTCAAATCGATCAGGCGCGCGAGCTCCGCCGACCGGGCAAGCAGGTCGCGCACGGCGGCGAGCCTGGCTGCCGGACGCGCTCCCAGGAGATCGACGAGCTGGCGACCGATCTCCGAGCGGATCGAGACCGCTTCGGGCGCAGACGCGAGCGCCACGGCGATCCCCGGACGCCCGGACGCGAGGCGTGCGAGCCGCGCGCCGGTCGGTGGATCGGCGAGCCCGCGCTCGTCGAGGATGAGCTCGATGTCACGGGTGCCGACCGGGCCAAGGCGAAGGCGGGCGCAACGGGAACGGACCGTCGGCAGCATCCGGTCCTCCTCTTCGACGCACAGGATGAGCGTCGTGCCGGGAGGCGGCTCCTCGAGCGTCTTGAGCATGGCGTTCTGCGCGTCCTCGTTGAGCCGGTGCGCCGACTCGACGATCGCGATTCGTCGCGAGCCCTCGACCGGCAAGAGCGCGAGCTCGGTGGCAAGCGATCGGACCTGGCCGATCCCGACCTGCCCGCCCGGCCCCTCGGGCGCCAGGCGATGCAGGTCAGGGTGATTGCCGCCGGCGATCTGGCGGCAGGAGCGGCACGCTCGACAGGGGCGCGCCGCCGGGTCCGGATCCAGGCACAGGAGTCCTGCCGCGAGGTCGAGCGCAAGGGTCGTCTTGCCGACGGACGCGGGTCCACCGAGCAGGAGCGCGTGTGGAGGCTGACCGACGATCATCGCCCGGACGGCCTTGATCGCCGCGGGCTGCCCCCGCGTGACGAAACCGGGCGCTCTCACGGGAGCGAGATCAGGCGGATTCGGTGCTGGTCCCGGTCGTCCGCCTGCGCGTCGTCGTGCGGGGCTTCGCGATCGTGTCGGCGCTCTCGGCCGACCCGGACGCCTTGGGCGTCGTGGACGAGCGGGTCGTGCGGCGCTTCGGGGTCGCCGCCTCGCCACTCGCTGACGGTCCCGGACTCTCGGCAGCTTCCGCAGGCCCGGCTGAATCCGCGCTGCTCGCCGTGGTCGACCGCGTCCGGCGCCGGCTGTTCTCGGCGCTCGAGGACTCCGTGGAGGAAGCCTTCGCGCGGGTGGTTGTCCGCCGCCGGGTGGCTGGCGTCCCTGTGGCAGGTGTCGCGGTTGTCTCAGCGCCGGATGGCTCACCGGGGAGTTGCCCTGTCGCCGCCTCGGCCGCCTCGCCCGGCTCGCCGGCTGCCGGTCGCCGGCCACCGCGAGGCCCACGGGACGCCGACGGGCGGGCCCGCCCTGCCACTTCCGTCCGCGGCGCGCGGTCTGCTCGCGGGGCCTGGCTTTCCTTGGCCGCGAGCTGCGCGCGGAGCATTTCCTCGACCTCGGGCGGCACCTCGCTCCACGGCTCGCTCGAGCTCCGCGGCTGCCGCTGCGGCCGGGCGAGCGGCTGGCGCTCTTCGCGGTACGACTGGCCGCCCCGGCCGCCGCCCTGCCCGGAGCGACCGCCCGCGCTTCGGCTCACGTCCGGATAGCGGTTCAAGCCACTCCCGCCGCCACGGCCATAGCGTTCGCGATCGACGGCTGCCGAGTAGGCACTCCGGCCACCACGGCCGCCCTGTCCGCCGCGACCGCCCTGGGCGCGATTGCGACGCTCGGCGAGCAGGTACTCGGGGATCTCGGGCTCGTCATCGAACTCGTCCTCTGTCGGCAGCGCGTTCAGGCCAGTGGACGGTCCTCGGTCGACGCCCAGCTGCGAATCCCACACCGAGCCGAACGGCGTCGGTCGCGGGCGGCGGGAAGCCGCCGGGAGTGGCTCCTCCTCGACCCGCTGCCGGTCTTCACGCGGCGGCCGAACGTCACGCGGCGGCCGAACGTCACGCGGCGGCCGAACATCGCGCGCCGGCCGACTCTCCCCGGCAGCCTGCTCCTCGGATGGACCCTCTTCGCCCCGGCCACGCCCCCGGCCGCGACCGCGGCCGCCTCTGCGGCGTCGTCGTCGGCCTCCATCGCCGTCGAACATTTCCTGTCTTGCCTCGGAACCTACGGCCGCGAGCGGGCTCGTGGCCTCGACGGGCTCCGGGGCTTCCTCGCCCTCCTCGAGACCCTCCGGCTCATCCGTGGCCGTGTCCGAGGCCGCACGCGCGAAGCGCTCGCCCGGCAGCACCAGCAGACCGCTCGCGCCGACACCGCCAGCAGTGGCTGCCGCTCCGCGCCGACCGCTACCGCCGCCCGCCGCAGCGGCCACCGGCTCGAGCTCCGGAGTACCGCGGTCGCGACCACGGCCGCGTCCGCGCCCTCGGCCGGTACCTTCCGTCTGCTTGTCGGGCACCTCGGTCATCGACAGGTCCTCGTCGTCGCCCGCCACCCGGCGGCCCGACCGTGACGAGCCCTTCTCGACCCTGGCCAGATTGACGATATCCGTGAAGGTGTCGGCAACGTCCATCAGGTCGGACGACGTGTTGCCGCGGAAGCTGATCACCTCGACGCGGACGCCCATCTCCTGGACGGCGCGGATTGCTGGTGCGAAGTCGCCATCACCGGACACCACGATGGCGACGTCCAGGTTCCGGGCAGTCTTCAGCATGTCGACCACCAGCTCGATGTCGAGGT
>VBFZ01000210.1 GCA_005880805.1 Chloroflexota bacterium
TGTACGTCCTGGGGATGTTCGTATCTGACCAGTTCAAGACCGCGGGACAGACCGACCTCGACGATCTCGACTTCTTCCCGTTCCCCGATCTGGGCACGGAGTTCGACGCCGAGAAGGCACTCGACGCCCCGATCGACGGCTTCATGATCGCGAGCAAATCGCCGAACCTCTCCAAGGACCTGGACAGCGCGAAGGCGTTCCTCGAGTACCTGGGCAAGGGCAAGACGCAGATCATCTTCACGACCGCAGCGCCGGGCAACATCGCTGCCGGCAAGGACGCCGAAACGAGCAACTACAACGCCCTCCAGAAGAAGGCCGTGGAGCTGATCAGCGGCGCACAAAAGATCACCCAGTTCCTCGACCGCGACACGCGGCCGGACTTTGCCGGCCCCAACGCCATGCAGGCGTTCCTGCTCAACTTCCTGAAAGACCCGAACCAGGACCTCGACAAGTTCCTGAAGACGATTCAGGACGCCTGGGACGCACTGCCGCCGCAGTAAACGCCCCGGCGTAGACTGACCCGTCGTGGCCGATCGCGCGCAAGGAATCGCCCCCGCGCTGCCGGAACAGAAGACCGGTGGCGCGGGGGCGATTGCCGCCCGGCGACCGCGCAGCCGCTACAGCCTGCTGACGCGTCGGGACAAGCTCGTCCTTACCGTCATGGTCGGCATCCCGCTGATCTTCGACCTGGCCCTGATCTGGGGCCCGGCGATCGCGTCGATCTTCCTGTCGTTCACCAACTGGGGCGGTGTCGGACCGATCACGGAGCGGAACCTCGTCGGTACGAGGAACTACGAGTTCCTGTTCACCAGGTACACACTCTTCTGGCCGGCCCTTCTTCACAACATCACGTGGCTCGCGTTCCTCATGTTCATCGCGACGCCGCTGGGCATGTTCATGGCGGTCCTGCTCGACCGGGAGATTCGGGGAACGCGCTTGTACCAGACCGTCTTCTACCTGCCCGTCGTGCTTTCGTTGGCCGTCGTGGGGATCATCTGGTCGCTCCAGTACGCGCCGGAGCAGGGCTTCATCAACAACGTCCTGGGTCGGACGGGCAACGACAACCTGATTGACTGGCTCGGCAATCCGAGCCTCAACCTGTGGGCCGCCCTCGTGGCGACGAGCTGGCGCCACGTCGGCTACATCATGGTCCTGTACCTGGCGGGCCTGAAGAGCGTCGACCCGGCGCTCCGTGAGGCGGCCAAGGTCGACGGGGCGAGCGAGCGC
Organism: Chloroflexota bacterium; assembly: GCA_005880805.1. GTDB lineage: Bacteria > Chloroflexota > Limnocylindria > Limnocylindrales > CSP1-4 > CF-16. The sequence goes on from VBFZ01000210.1 coordinate 1,228, forward strand.
CAGACCTTTTTCCGCGTGGTCTTCCCGGTGATGGCGCCGATCAACATCGTGATCGTGGTGGTAACGACGATCGAGGCCCTCCGCGCCTTCGACATCGCGTTCATCATCAACGGCGGCAAGAACGGGCTCGAGCTTCTGTCGACCCTGATCACGAACAACACGCTGAGCGAGTCGGGGCAGGTGGGATTCGGCTCCGCGATCGCCGTGGTGCTGCTGGTGATCTCGCTAGGCCCCATCGTTGCCTTCCTGGCCCGCATGATGCGCCAGGATCGGCGGTGAGCCGGGTGAAGCCATGACGGCGGCGTCGGCGACTGTTTCGCGGCCCGTCGCGGTGACCCACCGGCGGGTCATGCGGCCGCGACGAGTCGCGCTCTACGCGTTCCTGACTTTCATGGTCGTGACGTGGTTGTTCCCTCTGCTGTGGGCCGTCTACACCGCGTTGCGGCCCTATTCGGACACCGCACACAACGGCTATATCTCGCTGCCTGGCGTCCTCAACTTCGACAACTTCGTGAACGCCTGGAACCAGGCCGAGCTGCCGCAGTTCTATCTGAACTCGCTGATCGTGACGGTGCCTGCGGTGATCTTCACGCTGCTGCTGGCGTCAATGGTCGCATTCGCCGTGTCGCGCTTCAGCTGGCGCTTCAACCTCCTCTGCCTGATGCTCTTCACGGCCGGCAACCTGCTGCCGCCGCAGGTCATCATCGTGCCGCTCTTCCGGCTGTATCTACTGCTTCCTGTTCCCCCGCCGCTCAGCGACAACGGTCTCCTGTACGACCAGTATTTCGGGATCATCCTGATCCACGTCGCTTTCCAGACCGGCTTCTGCGTCTTCGTCCTGAGCAACTACATGAAGACGCTGTCACGCGAGCTGACGGAGGCGGCCCTGGCCGACGGGGCGCCGGTGTGGCGGATCTACTGGAATGTGATCCTGCCACTGTGCCGCCCCGCTTTGGCAGCACTCGCGACGCTCGAGTTCACGTTTATCTACAACGACTTCTTCTGGGCACTGCTGCTCATGAAGAGCGGTGACCGCCGGCCGATCACGTCCGCCCTGAACAACCTCCAGGGCCAGTTCTTCACGGACACCAACCTGCTCGCGGCCGGAGCTCTGCTGGCGGCGGTACCGACGGTCCTCGTCTACATCGCGCTGCAGCGGCACTTCATCAGCGGCATGACCCTCGGCTCGACGAAGGGCTGATCTGCGCCAGACCGGGCACGCGGGGAGCGGCGCGGGAGCCGAATGCAATAATTCCCGGGTGACCACCGAGACGCGCCAGGAGCGCGCGATCGCACGCACAGCCTCCCGTTCGCCGGCCAGCTGGGGCATGGGAGATGGGCAGGCGGTTCCGTGGGAGTACGCGCCCGCCCCCGAATCGCGCGACATCGTCAAGCTCAAGGACCGCTACGGCCTGTTCATCGGCGGCCGCG
>VBFZ01000170.1:0-1371 GCA_005880805.1 Chloroflexota bacterium
TGAAGAAATCGCCACGTCGTGAACTTCGCTTCTCGTTCGCCGCCGACCACGCGGCGGGTGTGTTCCGTCACTCGAGTCGGCCCTCATGTCATCGGGCGAGGCCTGGCCTTCCCCGCCCGGCGGCATTGCCCGACCCGCCGGCGCTCCCCGACGAGACAGATCCGCGGCTCGCGGATCGCGCGGTACCGAGACCGTGAACGTGGCGCCGTCACCCGGCCGGCTCACGACCGCGACCCGTCCGCCATGCATGTCGACGACGGATTTGACGATTGCGAGGCCGAGCCCACTGCCCGCCCCGCGCGCCTCGGCGACTTTCGCGCCCCGATAGAAGCGATCGAAGATGTGTGGCAGCTCATCCGGATCGATCCCGACGCCCGTGTCACGGACCACGATCTGGGCGCCATCGCGTGTCGCCTGCAGCTCGACGCTGACGCTGCCGCCGCGCGGGGTGAACTTCAGGGCGTTCCCGAGGAGGTTCGTGACGACCTGGCCGAGCCGTGGTGGGTCGTGGCGGATCCGGACCGGGCGATCGGGAAGCCGCACCGTCAGCGCGATTCCCCTCCGTCGCGCGGTCGGCTGGGCTTGTTCGACCGCCGACTCGACGGCGGCCCGCAGGTCGTCCGGCCGCAGGTCGAGAAGCACGAGCCCGGAGTCGAGCTTCGACAGCTCGAGCAGGTTCTGGGCGAGCCAGTCGAGGCGCTCGAGCTGCTGCGCGGACGCTTCGAGGAATTCCGCGCGGGCAGCCGGGTCGTCCCGTGCACCTTCCTGCAGCAGCTCGTTGAACGTGCGCAGGGCCGAAATCGGCGTGCGCAGCTCATGGGAGACGTCCGCCAGGAAATCGCGACTGCGGTCACGGTCGCGGCGGATCATCTCCACGCTTTCCTGCAACCGCTCGGCCATCGCGTTGAACTGCCGGGAAAGCTCCGCGATCTCGGTTGCACCGGTCCTCGCGACGTCGTCGGGCACCCGTCGCGAGAGGTCGCCCGAGGCGAGCGCCGTGGTTGTTTCGGTCAGGCGCCGCAGCGGCGTCGTGAACCGCCGGGCGAACACCGCGGCGACGACCACCGCCAACAACAGCGCGAACAGGGCCGTGACCGCGAGCAGCACCCCGATCGCGGCGAGCGTGCTCGCTCGATAGGTGTACGGATTGGAGATCGTGACCTCGAGGGCCCAGGGGAACAGCGGGTTGTCGTCGATGGGGAAGTGGTCCGTCCGGGCCACGTCGTCGCGAGCCTGACCACGTTCCGGCGGCTTTACGAGCTGCCCGGTGAAGGTCGCGCCCGGGGTCGGCACGAAGACGCTCGGCGCGTCCACGGCAGGGTGGTCGCGGCCGACACGGATCGTGAGGTCGCCCTGGGCAACGCCATTCGT
>VBFZ01000170.1:1396-20493 GCA_005880805.1 Chloroflexota bacterium
TGAGCAGAACTTCGACGGCGGGGTTGAGCCGGCCGTCGCTGCTGACGACCGCTCCCCGGCCCGCCGCGCGCTCCATGTCCAACTTCAGGATGTTCTGGACCGACGACGTCCGGCTCCCGAGGTTCACGTACTCCTGCTGGTGGAAGATGTCCTCCAGCCGCAGGTACAGGGCCACGGTGACGAGCGCCAGCGTCAGGCCGACGATCAGCACGCTGAGGATCGTCAGCCGGCTCTGGAGGCTGTGCGGTGTTACCCGGGCGGAAAGCCGATCGCCGTCCGGAGTGGAGGTTGCCTCCCGATCAGCGCTCGGCGAATGCGTAGCCGACCCCTCGGACGGTCAGCACGAAGGCCGGAGCGGCGGGATCGTCCTCGAGCTTCTCGCGCAGGTGGCTGACGTGGACGTTGATGGTCTTCTCGTCCTGGTCGAGCGCCTCGTAGTCGCGCAGCAGCTCCAGCAGCTCGGATCGCGTGTAGACGCGCCCCGGCCGACTGGCAAGGTGACGGAGGATCTCGAATTCGGTCGGCGTGAGGCTGATCCGCCGCTGGCCGCGCTGCACGCGCCGCCGCTCCAGGTCGATGAGCAGATCGTGATGCCGGATGACCCGACCGCCGGCCGCATCGGCGAGATCGCCGTACGCCCGTCGGAGCAGGGCCTTGATCCGGCTCATGAGCTCGCGCAGCCCGAATGGCTTCGTCAGGTAGTCGTCGGCGCCCAGCTCGAGGCCGATCACCTTGTCGACCTCATCGCTCCGCGCAGTCAGCACCAGCACAGGGGCCTTCGATCCGACGGCCCGCAGGCGGCGCAGGACTTCGAAGCCATCCATGCCGGGCAGCCGCACGTCGAGCACCACGAGGTCGGGCGCTTGATGCGTGGCAAAATCGAGCCCCTCCTCGCCCGATCGTGCGACCGTAACCTGGTAGCCCTCTTGCTGGAGCGCGTACTGGATTCCTCGCGCGACGGCGAATTCATCCTCGACGATGAGGATCGTGGCGGACATCGGCCCGATCCTACACCGGGCACCTCCTCGGGCCCCGCGAGGGACCTCGGGCCGCCGATCGGTGGCCTGCGTCCGGGAATCGGCCGGCCATGTGATAGGGTTTTCAGCGCGCGAGCGCCCGCGTCCATGCTTTCGACGCCCGGCAGCGCTCCCGCCATCGACGCAACGTTCCGAAACCGAAGCGACCCGAGGTCAACCACTCGATGCCCAACGCCCGCCCGACGCTGGTCGCCAAGCCCCGCGAGGTCACCGGCAAGCACGTCGCCCGCCTTCGCCGCGCCGGCGTCCTGCCCGCGGTCGTGTTCGGGCACGGCGTCGAGTCGAGCTCGGTCCAGATCGATGCGCACGAGTTCGAGCAGCTGCGCCGGCATGTCGGTCCGAACACGCTGATCGACCTCACCGTCGACGGTGGGACGGCACAGCCTGTCCTCGTCCATGGCGTCCAGACGCACCCGGTCACGCGGCGGCCGTTGCACATCGACCTGTTCGCGGTGCGGATGACCGAGGAGATCGTCGTCGACGTCCCCGTCTTCACGATCGGGATCGCACCCGCCGTCGACATGCTGAACGGCACACTGACGCACGTCGCCGACCATGTCCGCGTGCGCGCGCTCCCAGACAAGCTCCCCCAGAACATCGAGATCTCGGTGGAGGGCCTGAGTGACTTCGAGGCCGCCATCTACGTGCGCGATCTGCCGATCCCCGAGGGAGCCACGCTGCTCAGTGACCCGAACGAGATCGTGGCCCGGGTTCTCCCGCCGCGGATCGAGATCGAGGAGGTCGCGCCGGCCGCCGAAGAGGAGGGGGCCGAGGAGGCAGCTGCCGAGGGCGAAGCGGCGGACGAAGGCGCCGAGGGCGCTGCCCCGAGTGGGCCGCGACCGGAGCCCGAAACCGAAGGCTAGTCGCCAACCGGCCCAAAGGCCGGCAACCTAGACGCCCTCCGGCACGCGCTCTGCGAGGACCGGGACGACGGTCCTCCGCGCCATCGGTGCGACGACTCCACAAATGACGATGCCGTTGTCAGGACGGCCGTCGGTGTCGGCGCGCAAGCCGCGGCCCGAGGATGAGCACAGCCGCGAATGGTCGCGGCGTCACCTCGGAGAGCGTCACATGAACCCGCTGTCCCTATACGCAGGCATTGTCATCACGCAGGAACTGGAAGACCTTCGGAACGAGGCTGCCCGCGCCGTCCTGGCCCGTCCCACGCGATGGGATCGAGGCTCCGGATCAGGCATCGCCGCCGGGGCCCGCCGGCTGGCAAAGGCCTTCAGCGGCGGCCCGGGCGACCCTGAAACGATCGTTCCGCCCCTCCGCGACTACCCCTACTCGCCGACGCGTTGATCCCGAACGTCGGCCCAGGTCCGCTGCGCTCATCCCAGCGCCGCGCCGAGCGCTCTCCCCGTGCGTTCGGCGTTGGCCCGCGCCGCGATTACTGCTGGTAGTGCTCCACGACGTCGGCTGACCTGGCCTTTGCCTCGGTCGGGTCGAGCCCGGCAGCCCGGCGCGCCTCCCGCTGGTGAAGGAGGTCGTAGCACCGGTCGAGCTCGACCTTGATCGACTGCAGCCGCTCGACGTCCTCGATGCTGAGTCCCCGGCCGTCGCCGGCCTGCCCGTAGAGGGTCTCCTCTTCCTCGGATAGTTCATTGATCTTGTTCGCGATGTCGATGTCCACCACGTCTGCCTCCGCGGCCGCACGCTCGTCGTGCGAATGGTAGGTGCGTGGACGGTTTCGGGTCGCGCCCGCGATCATGGGGCGCACATGAGTGATCACGGTGAACAATCGCGGCCTGAGGACCAGCCCGTGCGCGACGAGCCGGTGGGCGTCGATCGCGCAGGCGACGAACCCGCCGTTGGCGCCTCGGGCCCCGATGAGGAACGGCCGCTCCCGCTCGCGGCTGTCCAGCGCGTGGCCGAAGGGGCGGGCCAGGTGCTCGGCACGGCGCTCGAAGCGGGGGAGCGGATCGCGGACCTCGGGCCGCCGGTGGCCGAGCGCGTCAGGACCACGGCCAGGGCCGCAGCGCGCCGCTTGCGGTCGTCCCGGAAAAGCCGCCAGCAATACCTCCGTCGGCTCGCGCGCCAGCCCGTGCCCAACCTGTTCGAGGTTCACCCACAAGCGCGCATGGCGCCTCGGCGCGAGATCGGCCTCCGAACCATTCCGGTCAACGAGATCCGCGGCACGGCCGTGGAGGGCCCGGCCCAACGCGGCAGCGACTTCCTGCCGCTGCCTGTCTTCCGAAGCAGAAACTGGATCGCTCGCTGGCAGCGCATCCGCGACGCGCTGGAGCGGATGGCCGTCCTGCCGCCGATCGAGGTACTCCGCACGCCGGACGGCTACTGGGTGGTGGACGGCCATAACCGGGTGGCCGCGGCGCTCTACAACGGCCAGCTCGGGATCGACGCACTGGTGACGGCTGTGCGGCTGCCCGGCGAGTCGGCTGACCTCCCCGCACCGGACGATGGATCGATCGATTCGCTCCAGGCGATGCTGGCCGACGGCGAGGAGGTCCGCGCTGCGGGGAGCGGCATGCTCACACCTGGGGCGTCAGTCACGATCCCTCTCAGGGTGCCCGCCCGGACGGCGGGCGCGGATGAACCCGATGCCCCGGAGGGCGCCGACCAGGAGCCGCAGCCGGCGAAGGAGCCGTCCCCGTGACCCGCCGCCTCTCGATCGCGTGGCCGGACCCCGGTCCGTTTGCGACTCGCGATCGACCGCTCCGGATCCTGGCCGCGTCAGACGAGGTCGACCCGGCGCTCGACGACGAGCGCAACCGGGAGGCTCTCGGACCGATCGACCTGGTCGTCGGCTGTGGAGACCTCTCGCCTGACCGCCTGTGCTTCCTGGCCGACGCGTTCCGCGCTCCGCTCGCATACGTGCGGGGCAATCACGACCGTGGCGGGCCGTGGCCGCAGCCGCGACAGCTGCCACAGCCATGGGAGCGCACGAGCCAGGACGATTCGAGCGGCCTCCCGCTGCTGGGACTGTCCTGGCCTACTCGGGACCGGGAGCCGGCACGGCACGACGAACGGGCGGCATGGCGACAGGTGATTCGACTGGCCGGAACGAACCTGCTCGTGCCCCCGGGAGGTCCGACCCTGATCTTCAGCCACGTCCCCCCGCGCGGCGCCGGTGACACGCCGGGCGATCCCTATCACGTCGGGTTCCAGGCCTATCGCTTCTTGCTCGACCGCCTCAAGCCGCCGCTCTGGCTGCACGGCCACAGCGCAATGGCAGCCTCACCGGCCTGGCATGTGAAGGCCGGTCGAACGGCCGTGGTGAATGTGACTGGCACCGTGTTGATCGAACTCACGCCCGCAGCCTGAGGAATCGAACGGGAGTGGGACAAGCCGAAGCCGGCGGCCAGCGATTGTCAGACGGCGAGCGCCAGCTCCTCGGGCAAGCGAGGCGCGCGGTCCTCGCGACGATCGACGATCGCGGCCGACCCCGGCTGGTGCCGATTTGCTTCGTCCTCGACGAGCGGGACGACGGCGGTGTCGTGATCTGGACGCCGATCGACGAGAAGCCCAAAGTCGCAGGTCGCCCTGTTGGTTGACCACTGGGATGAGGAATGGTCGCGTTTGGCCTGGCTTCGCATCGGCGGCGTCGCGCGACTGGTGGCGGAGACGCCGCCCGCGGTGATCGAGGCGCTTCGAGCCAAGTACCCGCAGTACGCCGGTCAGCGCCTGGACGTGCGCCCGGTCATCCGGATCGCAGTCGAGCGGGTGAAGGGCTGGGGCGCCTTCCCCTAGGCGGCGGGCCGGCCTGCCGTCTGGCGGGAAGCGATCGATTCGAGCAGCCGACGCGCGGCCTCGGCGATCTCGTCCACCGCATCGTCGAAGGCCTCGGCGTTAACCCTCGAAGGAACGCGGTAGCCGCTCACCTTCCGGACGAACTGGAGCGCGGCGGCATGGATCTCGTCATTGGTGGCGGGCTCGTCGGCACGGCGCAGGGTCTTGATGCTTCGGCACATGACCAAACCCTACACTGTCCTCGTGGAACGCCGGGCGGCGGGATCGGAGCCGCTGTCGTAGCAAGCGCGATGCTCGAACGCGTCCTTGCGCCTGCCCGCCCGATCAACCTGCGCCTGACCCTGGCTCCGCACCTTCACGGGCCAGGTGATCCAACGATGCGGTTCACGCCCGACGGAATCTGGCGAGCGACGCGCACGATCGACGGCCCGGCAACCATCCGGATCACGATCGCAGCCGCGGGAAAGCTGCGAGTCACCACGTGGGGACCCGGCGCCGAGGCCGCGATCGAAGGCGCCGCAGACCTGGTCGGCCTCAACGACGAGCCGGAAGCGCTGCAGCCACGCGACCGTCTCGTCCGCGAGCTCTCGAGGCGGATGCCGGGGCTGCGGATCGGCCGGACGAACGCGGTGATCGAAGCGTTGATCCCCGCCATCGTCGAACAGAAGGTGTCAGGCAGCGACGCGCATCGCTCGTACCGGCGGCTGCTCTTCGAGTACGGCGACCTTGCGCCGGGTCCGCCCGACGACATCGCGCGACTTCGCCTGCTGCTGCCGCCCCAGCCGGAGGTGCTGGCGCGCATCCCCTACCACGATCTGCACCCCATCGGTCTCGAGCGTCGCCGAGCGGAAGTCATCAGGAACGCGGCTTCGCACGCTGCCCGGTTGGAGGAGGGCCGCCTGCTGCCGCTCGAAGACGCCTATCGACGCCTGCGGGCGCTGCCGGGCGTCGGCCCATGGACGGCGGCCGAGGTCGCCTTCCGCGCCCTGGGCGATCCCGATGCCGTCAGCGTTGGCGACTTCCACATCCCGAACATGGTTGCCTGGGCGTTCGCCCGAGAACCCCGCGGGACGGACGAGCGCATGCTCGAGCTCCTGGAGCCCTATCGCGGGCAGCGCGGTCGGGTCATCCGGATGCTCGAGGCGGCCGGGATTTCGGCGCCCAGGTACGGCCCGCGCCTCCCGCCCAGGCGCATCGAAAACCTCTGACGGGTGTCGGTCCACGACTTCTCGACGCCAACCCTGGTGGTGCGGCCGATGACGCTCCAGGGCGCGGTCGTCCGGCTCGAACCACTCGACCTGGCGCACGTAGACGCGCTCGCGGAAGTTGCGCTCGACGACCGCCTGTGGCAATGGAACCCGTGGCCGGTCAGGTCGCGCGACGATCTCGAGGCTTACGTGGAGACCGCGGTGGCCGGGCTCGCTGCAGGAACGATGCTGCCCTTCGCCACTGTGGATCTCGCAAGCGGCCGGCCGATCGGCAGCAGCCGGCTGGCCAATATTTCCGCCGACGATTTTCGGGCCGAGATCGGCTGGACGTGGGTCGGCGTGCCATGGCAGCGGACGGCGGTCAACTCGGAGACCAAGCTGCTCATGCTCGAGCACGCCTTCTCCAACTGGGGCTGCCATCGTGTGGAGTTCAAGACCGATTCGCTCAACGAACAGTCGAGGAACGCCCTCCTCGGCATCGGCGCGACGTTCGAGGGGATCTTTCGCAATCACATGGTCACGGAGAGCGGCCGGCTTCGGCACTCGGCGTACTACAGCATCACGGACGACGACTGGCCCGCAGTCCGAGGCCGGCTGGAGGCACGGGTCGAGCGTTTGCGTGCCAGGCGCCCGGATGCTGCGCCTGCCAGTGAGCAAAACGAAGCGGGCGCGGATCCTTCCGCGCCCGCTGACATCAGATCGAAGGCCGCTCAGCCTGGCCGATAGAAGTCGACCACGAGGCGGTTCCGCCCGTTATATCGCCAGAATCCGATGCCGACCCTGGTGAATTTCGCGTTCTTGATGTTGACCCAATGGCCGCCGTTGTACGACTTCTCCGACTGGAAGAACAGATGCGAGCCCAGCACCGATGCGTAGGGGCTCGTGGCAGGCCTGCACCCGATGTTCTCGCCGTATGTCGACCAGCTGACCCCAGCCCGGCGCAGGCGATATCCCGGGTTGCTGTCGTAGAAGTGGCCGCACAGATTCTTGACGGCGAGCTTTCTCGCGTACGGGCGAGAGACGTAGTCCGAGGTGAACACGCTCAGCGGAAGCGGCGGCCGGTACGCGCTATATCGCCCTGACCCGTAGCCCTTGCAGTAGCCGGTGGAGGTCACCCAGCCACCGGTCCTCGTGCAGTTGAGGAGTTTCAGGTAATACTGCTCGACCGCCAGCCATGGACGCGACACCGCGGTCGTCGTACTTGTTGTCGTCGCGGTGCCGGCGGTCGTCGTCGCGGATGCCGCTGACGAGAAACCGAGAGTGAACAGCAGGGCGATCGCACCCCCGATGATTGCGATCGATCGAAATGAACGACGCGCAAGCGTTCCTGCCGCGTCCGAAGTCCGGAAACCCAAACGTCTTGCCTCCCATCTGCCAGAACACCGCGCAGTGCGTGGTGACGGTCTCGCTTGGCCGCGGCCGGCAGACGCAAGGCCTGGGGGACCTTGCACGAGGGGGAAGGGCGCTGGACGAAGCAGCAGACGCCCTGGAAACGTGCTGCGACGCCGGCGGAGGCGAGCGACGAAATCGCGTGACGGGTCGTGATCGACGCGAGTCTGCCGGGGGCGGCGTCTTTGGTTGTCGAACTCCCTCTCGAGACGACCGGCCTGCCGAGTATGGTCACGGCGTTGCGCAGTCGCATCCCCCAGATGGACCACGACGGTCCCGTGTAATCGTCCGGGCGCTGGCCGGACCCCTCATCGCCGTTCGTGGATTACCGTGGATCCGAGCGTCGGCGGGAGGTCGAAATGGCGAAATCGGCAGGCGCACCGCGCGGCGGCTCGGGCTGGGAGAAGTCGCCCCCCGAGCTGGTCAGGTGGTTCGAGGCGATTACGTCGGGCATCGACGGAATCGAACGCCGGCAGATGTTCGGCTATCCGGCCGCCTTTGCGAACGGCTACATGTTCACCGGGCTTCACCAGACGAACTGGGTGATCCGCCTGCCGGGTGACGCCTTCGCCGAGCTCCAGTCCCTGGGTGGCCGTCCCTTCGAGCCGATGGCTGGCCGGCCGATGTCCGGGTTCCTCGCATTTCCACCCGAGCTCGTGGATGGGGGAGCACCTGCGCTGGGGCCATGGCTGGAGCGGGCGCTCGACTACGTGCGGTCGCTTCCGCCCAAGGAGTCAGGTCGCAAGTCGCGCTGAACCGATCAATGGGAGAGGTGATCGCGGAACCGCGACCAGAACCACGAGTCGCGGGCCAGCGCGTCCAGGCGGCTGATGTCGATCTCCGCGACCGGGCACGTGCCATGGACAAAGCGGCCGGATTGGCGGTCGACACGCCCGACAAAGGGTCGGTGACAGTACGGACACCAGAGCGCCATCGGACGACTGAGCGCGCGCACCGAATCAGTCGCCATTCCCTGATTTCATCCCCTTTCGCAGCCGCTGCCGGCCGGTCGCCGCGCGACATCATGGAGCCTAGGGCGAGGCGACCTCGAAGCGCATCGCGGGTCCTGGTCCGCGGCTTTCACCCGCGTTGATTCGCGACACCGCCTGACGGTGCGCGAGCCAGGCCCGGCCCTGGCGGCATGCCACGGCCTTGCAACAGGAGCAAGCGAAGCGCAAGCGTCCTTGGGCCCGGTTCGCGGGAGACTCGGTGGCGTGCCGAACCCACGACCCGTGACGGCGCCGAAGCACTCCGCGACGGTCGAGCTCGGGTCCACCGCAGCCAAATGACCGGGGATATCCCGCCATCGGCGGATCCGAATCGGCTGCCGGAGATCGGCCTCGCCGTGGCCGGCCGCGGTGGCGGCCTCGACGACCTTCGATCCCTTGCCGCCCGCTGTCGAGGGTGCGACCTCTGGGAGCGGGCGACCCAAACGGTCTTCGGCGAGGGATCGTCCGACGCGCGAGTGATGCTGGTCGGTGAGCAGCCGGGCGACCAGGAGGACCTCGCCGGTCACCCGTTTGTCGGTCCCGCCGGAAAGGTCCTCGACAGGGCGCTCGCAGAAGCCGGGATCGACCGTGAGCAAGCCTTCGTGACGAACGTCGTGAAGCACTTCAAGTGGCGGCCGTCGGGCAAGCGCCGGCTCCACGAGCGCCCCAATGCGCGGCAGGTCCGTGCCTGCCGACCGTGGCTTGACGCCGAGCTGAGCGTGGTTCGACCGGCTGCCCTGGTGCTGCTCGGCGCAACTGCAGCCAAGTCGATCGTCGGGCCGGACGTTCGCGTGTCGGACGCTGCAGAGCCGATCGAGTCGGACCTTGCGCCGCTGGTCCTCGCGACGATCCACCCGTCGGCGGTCCTGCGCTCCGTGGACAGCGAGGCGCGGGAGGCCACGTTCCGGCGGCTGGTGGGCGACCTGCACCTCATTGCCGACTGGATGCGCTCCACCGGAAGCGCGGACCTGGATCCGGCTACACCTCCGACGCCGGGATCGCCACCGTGAACGTGGAGCCGCGTCCCTCCTCGCTCTGGACCCAGACGCGGCCGCCGTGGCTCTCGGCGATATGGCGGACGATCGCGAGACCGAGGCCGGTCCCGCCGCGCACCCCGACGCGCGCCTTGTCGACCTTGTAGAAGCGCTCGAAGACGCGATCGAGATCGCTGCGCGGGATGCCGATGCCCTCGTCCTCGACGGACAGTCGGATCTGCCCGTCGTCGCGCCGTGCCCGGAGCGTCACCGCACCGCCCGCGTCGGAGAACTTCACGGCGTTGTGCAGCAGGTTGATCAGCAGCTGGCCGAGCCGGTCCTCGTCTCCCCGCACGGGTGGCAGCTCGTCCTCGACGTCGGCCCGGAGCGTCACGCCCTGCCGCTCCGCGAACAGCGCGAGGCGCTCCACGGAGGCTCGAACGAGCTGTCCGACGTCGACCTGCGAGAGGTGGAGCGGCGCGCTTCCCTGCTCGATCCTGGAGAGGTCGAGCAGCTCGTTGACCATCTGGACCAGGTGACCCGTCTCGACGTCGATCTTCACGATGCCGTCGCGGATGCGCGGCGGTAGCTCGGACCCATCGAGGTCCCGGGCGAGGGTCTCGGTCAGCAAACGGACGGTCGTGAGCGGAGTCCGCAGCTCATGGGACAGGTTGTCGATGAACTCGGCACGGATCCGCTGCAGCCGTCGCAGCTCGGAGACGTCCTCGATCACGAGCCACAGCCCCTCGATCGGCGATCGCCTCGCACGGACGATCAGCGTCTGCTGCCCGTCGCCCCCCGCGATTTCCCCGTTCGCCCAGCCGACTTCGTGGGCTCGGCGGGCCAGTGATTCGATCCGATGGTCGCCGAGTGCCTCGATCGCGCTGAGGCCGACCAGCTCGCCCGACGCGCGATCGAGGAAGACATGGGCGGCCTCGTTCGCCGCCGCGACCCGCAGGTCGGGGTCGAGCCGGATGATCCCGGCGCCGACCAGGTCGAGGAGGTAGGTCGTGTCGGCCGCTGCACGACCGGCCTCCCATTCGGCGGTCTCCCGATCGTCGAGCGCGCGCCGGGCGGCGGCCTCGAGGTCGGCTCCCCGGGGCGCTCCCAGAATCTCCCGCAGGCGCTCGAGCGTCCCGCCCCGAACGACGGCAATGAGTAGCGCCGCCCCGGTCACGATCGACAGCGCCGCGATGAACGCCAGGACGAGCTCGTCCACGGCCCGAGTCTAGGTTGTCCTTCGGAGTGGAATCGACCTGGTCAGGAGGGGCGGCGGAAGACGTAGCCGACGCCACGCACTGTGTGCAGGTAGCGCGGCTCGGCCGGATCGTCCTCGACGAGGTTACGAAGGCTGTGCACATGGACGTCGACGGTTCGCGTCTCGCCCGCGTATGCGTAGCCCCACACATGCTCGAGAAGCTGCTCGCGATTGAACACCTGGCCCGGATGGCGGATCAGGAATGCCAGCAGCTCGAACGCCTTGGGCCGCACGGGCAGTGACTCCCCGTCGCGCAGAAGGCGGTGGCCGGCGAGATCGACCTGCACGGGCCCAAGGTCGACCACCGGCGGCGCCGGGACCGTGAGCCGTGCCTCGCTCCGCCGGAAGAGGGCGTGGATGCGCGCTTGGAGCTCGCGCAGGCCGAACGGCTTCGTGACGTAGTCGTCGGCGCCAAGCTCGAGGCCGACGACCTTGTCGATCTCGCTGTCCTTGGCGGTCAGCATGAGGATCGGCACGGCCGACTCCTGCCGGATGATGCGACAGACCTCCGTCCCCGAGATCTCTGGCAGCATCAGGTCGAGGATCACGAGGTCGGGCGACTCCTCGCGGAAGCGCTGGATGCCCACGCGGCCGTCGGTGGCGGTCACGACGCGGTATCCGTCCTGCTCGAGGTTGTAGGCCAGTGTCTCGAGGACGGTCGGCTCGTCCTCCACGACCAGGATCGTGCGGCTCACGCGACTCCGCTTCGTGAGGGAGCCTCGTGGCGCGCCAGCGCATCCGGGATGAATGCTTCCAGCTCGCGCTCGAGCCGGGCGAAGACGTCCTTGAACGCCGCGAGGCGGCGCGCATCGCCACCGGTCGCTGCGGCAGGATCGGGGAGATTCCAGTGAAGGAGCGTGTGCGCTCCGGGCAGATACGGGCATGCCTCCCGCGCCTCGTCGCACAGCGTGATCACATAGTCGAACGGCTCCCCCCGGTAGTTCTCCACCGATTCCGAGCGGAGGCCCTCGACCGGCAGCCCGGCATCCTGCAGCGTGCGCAAGGTGAGCGGATTGACGCCCTTCGGTTCCGTGCCTGCGCTCCGGACCTCGAACCGACCCGCACCGCGTGCCCGCAACAACGCCTCGGCAAGGATGCTCCGGGCGGAGTTGCCGACGCACAGGAACAGCACGCGAATCGGGCTGGGCGAGCGGACGTTCGCCCTCAAGGGTTGAGGTCCTCGATGTCGCCGGTCGCGAGGAACACCACGTCCTCGGCGATGTTCGTGACCCGGTCGCCGATCCGCTCGAGGTAGTAGGCAGCGAAGATCAGCCGCGTTCCCCGCTCGACGTTGTCCGGGTCCGCTCGCATGAGGCCCACGACCTCATCGTAGGTCTGGTGGAAGAGGTGATCCATCGCGTCGTCCTGGGCCGCGACCTCGCGTGCCAGCTCGACGTCCACGTCGACCAGGGCGCGCAGCACGCCCTGCACCTGGCGCGCGGCCAGCTGGCCCATCTCGGGCAGGTCGACGTAGCGCTTGAGGGGCGGCTGCGGAGCCAACTTCCGGCCCTGCTTGGCCACGGACGCCGCGTGGTCGCCAATGCGCTCCAGCTCGTACGTGACGTGGTCCAGGGCCAGCAGGAAGCGCAGGTCCCGCGCGACCGGCGCTTGCGTCGCGATGGTTGTGGCGATCAGCGAGGCGACGTGGCGCTGGACCTCGTTCACCTGCCGGTCGGCGACGATGACCGCCACCGCGGCCTCGTCGTCATGCGCGACGAGGGCGGCCAGGGCCGCGCGGATCTGATCGGCCACGATGCTGCCCATGCGCAGCACGTCGTCCTTGATCTCGCGCATCTCCCGATCAAGAACGGCCCGGGAGCCTGGCGGAAACGTGGCCGGCACCGTCGGAGGCGCGAGCGGGGCTGGAGGCGGGAGCGGGGCTGGAGGCGCGAGCGGGGCTGGAGGCGCGAGCTGCGCCCCCGGCGACGCGTCCTCGGCGGAATTGCCGTTCCGGGAGAGCGTGTCGCGTCCGGCTGCCAGCTCCTGTCGTGAACGTCGAGGTTCGCTCATTCCCGCGACCTCAACCGAACCGACCGGACACGTAGTCCTCGGTCAACCGCTCGCGCGGATTGGTGAAGATCCGTGGCGTGTCCCCGAATTCCACGAGGTAGCCCGCGCGATCGTCTCCCATCGTGAAGAAGGCCGTCTGGTCGCTGACCCGCGCCGCCTGCTGCATGTTGTGCGTCACGATCACGATCGTGTAGCTCGCCTTCAGCTCCGCGATGAGCTCCTCGATGCGGAGCGTGGCAATCGGGTCGAGCGCGGAGGCCGGCTCGTCCATCAGCAGGACCTCCGGGCCGACGGCCAACGCCCGAGCGATGCACAGTCGCTGCTGCTGGCCGCCCGACAGTGACACGCCACTGTCCTGGAGCTTGTCCTTCACCTCGTTCCAGAGGGCAGCTCGCTGCAGGGAGCGCTCGACGACGCCGTCGAGCTCGGCCCGCGGATGCCTACCGGTGAGGCGCAGCCCGGCTACCACGTTGTCGTAGATCGACATCGTCGGGAACGGATTCGCACGCTGGAACACCATGCCGACGACGCGCCGGAGGCGGACGGGGTCGATCGCCGCGTCGTAGATGTCGACCTCGTCCAGGCGGATCTTGCCCTCCACGCGGGCGCCGGGGACAAGCTCGTGCATCCGGTTGAGCGTCCGCAGGAATGTGCTCTTGCCGCAACCCGACGGCCCGATGATCGCCGTCACGGCGTGCGGCGGGATGTCGAGTGAGACCTCGCGGATCGCGCGGAACGTCCCGTAGTAGGCGCTCAGTGCGCCGACTTCCAGGCGCCCACTCGCGGCAGCATCGGGCATCGGCCTGTCGGTCCTCGTGGCGACACGCCCAACCGTCACTGCCGGGCGGACGTCAGGCGCGGGCGTCGGCGTGGGCGCCGGCTCGGTCGGTGCGGTATCCACTGCCATCGACGATATCTCCTTCATCTCGCCCGGCTGCGCAGCGAACGACCGCGGACGATGACGTTGACCACGAATACGAACAACAGCAGCAGGAATGCCGCGCCCCACGCCTGGGCGTTCTGGACAGGATAGGGCTGCCGCGCGTTCACGAACACGAACAGGGGGAGCGCGTCCATCGGCTTGCCGAGGTTGCCAACGTTGACGTGCTGGTTCCCGAGCGCGGTGAAGATGAGCGGCGCGGTTTCACCCGCGGCACGGGCGACTGCGAGCATGACGCCCCCGAGGACACCGCTCAGGCCGGTACGCAGGACGACCGAGAGCGCCGTGCGCCAGACCGGCGCCCCGAGCGCCAACGACGCCTCCCGAAGGTCGCCGGGGACGAGCCGCAGGCTCTCCTCGGTGGTTCGCATGACCACCGGGACCATGATGATCGCGAGGGCGAGGCTCCCCGCCACTGCGTTGAACTGGTGGAACGGCAGCACGAACAGCGTGAACGCGAAGATCCCGATGAGGATCGACGGCACGCCGACCATGACGTCGGCGGCGAAGCGGATGGCGCCGGCGACGCGGCGCTCGCTGAACTCGACGGCGTAGATCGCCGCCAGAATGCCGATCGGCGTCGCGATCACCGCGGCGAGGAACACCATCTGCAGCGACCCCAGGATGGCGGCCGCCGCGCCGCCGCCCAGTCCGAGCGCACGGGTCTCCTGCGTCAGGAGCGAGAGGTTCAGGGCGGCCGCCCCCTTGATGACCACGTATGCCACGATCGCCGCGAGCGGCACCACGCACGCCACGGCGGCGACGAACGACACTGCCAGGAACAGGCCGTTGACGATGCCTCGCCGTCGGTCAGCGGCAGAACTCGCGAGCAGCGCGGAGGCGGACGAGGGCGCCATGACTGGTACGCCGGTGGTCACGCCTGCCACCTCACGCCGACAGGGCCGCGCTGCTGCCGCGCGTGATCCGGCTGACCAGCAACCGGGCGATGACGTTCAGGATGATCGTGATCGCCAGCAGGATCATCCCGAGCCCGATCAGGCTGTCGACCTGGATGCCGATCTGCGCCTCGTTGAACGTCGTCGCAATCTTCGACGCGATCGTCTGCGCCTGATCGAACAGCCGGCTGGGCACGACGTCCTTGTTGCCGATCACCATCGTGACTGCCATCGTCTCGCCGAGTGCCCGGCCGAGGCCCAGGATGATCGCCCCGACGATCCCGGATCGGGCGTAGGGCAGGACTGCTCGACGAACCGTCTCCCACTTCGTGGCTCCGAGGGCGAGCATGGCCTCCCGCTGCGCCATGGGGACGGCTACGATCACCTCGCACGCCGGCGCTGAACAGCCCAATTCCGAAGGCGGGGCCCGAGAAGACGTGGATGAACCCGAGCCGCTCCACGATTGCCGCCTCCACGGTGTCACGCAGGAGCGGGCTCAGAACGAACACGCCCCACAGGCCCACGACGACGCTGGGGATGGCCGCGAGCAGCTCGATCAGGAACGTCAACGGAATGGCCAGCCATGGCGGCGCCAGCTCGGCCAGGAAGATCGCCGTCAACAGGCTGATCGGGACCGCGATGAGGAGCGCCAGGAACGATGACTCCAGCGTTCCCGCGACGAATGGCAGCGCGCCGTAGATCCCGTTCACGACGTCCCACGTCGTCCCGAAAAGGAAGTTGATCCCGAACTTCTGCCAGGGGGCGATCGATTGCGCGGTCAGTCGTACCGCGACTGCGATGAGGAGCGCGACGATCGAGAGGGCAGCGACCATCGCCAGCCCGCGGAAGACACGCTCGGTCGGCCAGCCACGGGCCGCCTGCAGCGCCGAGATGTCGATCGACGGCCGCACGCGAACTCGGCCGCGCCTGTCGGTCATCGTCGGCAGGTCCCTTCAATAGCCTCGGCCGGCACGCCCCCCAGAACGTGCCGGCCGGAGCCGTGGGCTCGCGACGCCCGGGAGGACGGGCGCCGGGGATATTCGGTCAGGGCCAGATCGGCGATCCACCCGACGTGATCGTGTGGAGTGCGTCGAGGGCCTTGGTCTGGACGTCCTTCGGGAGCGGCGCGAAGCCGAGGCCCTCCTCCATGGCCTGGCCCTGAGTCAGCGCCCAGGCGGCAAAGGCCACGAGGTCGGTACCCTTGGTCTTGTCCTTCTGATCCTGGTAGATCAGCAGGTAGGTGTAGGCGGCGACGGGGTACGTGTCGGCGCCAGGGCCGTTGATGATCGGCTGGGCACGGAAGTCGGCGGGGAAATCCTTGAGCGCGCCATTGGCCGCAGCCGTGACCCCGGCGGTCGAGCCGGCCACGAAGTTGCCGTCCGCGTTCTTGAGCTTGGCGCTCGTCAGACCCGCCTGGACGGCGTACTGCAGCTCGACGTAGCCGACCGCTCCGGGCGTGTTCTTCACGCCTGCCGCGACGCCGTCGTTCTTGTCGGCGCCCTGGCCGACCGGCCACTTGACTTCCTTGCCTGCACCGATCCCGCTGGCCTTCCAGTCGGCGCTGACGGTGTTCAGGTAGCTCGTGAAGGCGTTGGTCGTGCCCGAACCGTCAGAACGATGGACCGGAAGCATGGCCTGGTCAGGGAGTGTCACGCCCGAATTCAGGGCGGCGATCGCCGGATCGTTCCACTTCGCGATCTTGCCCAGGAAGATCTTGCCGACGGTGTCGCCGTCGAGCTTCAGGTCCGTCACGTTCGGCACGTTGAAGATGACGACCACGGCGCCAAGCGCGGTCGGGATGTGCAGCATCTTCGAACCCGCCGGGAGCTTGGCCAGCTCCTCGTCCTTCATCGCGGCATCGGAGGCGCCGAAATCGACGGTGCTCTGGGTGATCTGCGTGACGCCGCCCCCGGAGCCGATCGCCTGGTAGTTGAACTGGACGCTCGAGTAGTTCTGGTTGAACGTCTGGAACCAGACGTCATAGAGCGGCTTGCGATGGGGGACCCAGCCGCTGACGCGGCGCTCGATGCTCCGGCGCTCGGGCTTGGACTGCTTGCCCCGCTGCACGCGGCGACGATCGTCGCGGCGGTCAGGAACAGAACACCTGCGCGCGAGGTCATCTGTCGACTCACGGTTCCTCCTCGTATCGGTCGCACTCCTCCGTGCGACCTCCTTGCTGTCTTGCGACGAGGACAGCGTCATGGAGGGCGATCAGCGCCCTGTTCGCGGTCGGTTACCGTTTTGTTATCGCCGGCGGCAGGACTCCCAGCGGCGTGCAGGAGGTGGCAGCGCATGGACGATTTCCTGATCCAGCGGACCGATGGCCCGACATGGGAAGTCGCGCCGTCCGTCATCCACGCCCGGCAGGCGCTCGCTCGCGCCACCGCCGATCTCCTGGGGGTGCCAGACGACGCGCTCGAGAAGCCCTGGCCCTGGATGCCGGGTGAGGAGGAGGCAGACGTCCGCTACGGCTTCTACCGCTGCGTAGAGTCAATCGAACGTGCGGCCGGGAGCGCGGCACGATCACTGGATGAGGCCGCCATCCGCCGATCGACGGCGACCCGGTTCGTCGCTCCGGCCACGAACGCCCGATGGGAGCTGCACGGTGCCTTGAAGCCTCTGCGCGACGAGCTCCTGGACGCTGACCCGGGAGGCGGCGAGTGGACGATCAGGCAGACCCTCGGCCACATCGTCGCGACGCAGCGAGCCTATGCATGGTTCACGGCCTGGTGGCTGCGGCGCGCAGAGGTTGGTGATTTCCCAAAACGGGTTCCGGACGACGTCGTGGCAGCCAGCGGAGCGCCGGACGAGGCGCGGGAGGGCGAGGGCTCGCTGGTCGACATCCGGCTCCGATTCGACGACATCCTCGACCTGGGCGCGGGCAGACTCGCCAGCCTGGGGGACCAGGACCTCGGCGTTCGGGCGCGCTGGTCGGGCCTTCCGGTGACCGTCGGCTTCCGCCTCGGCCGCTGGTCGTCGCACATCGCCGAGCACACCGTCCAGGTCGACAAGACGCTGGCCATGCTCGGCCGGGCACCCACCGAGGTCGAGCGGCTCGTTCGCCTGATCAGTGGCGCCTACGGGCGGCTGGAGGCGGTGGTGTTCGGGCTGCCGCCCGAGGTCGTGGAAGGGTCAGGCGCGGCTTCGCCTGCCGCCGCGCTCCGGGACGCGAGCCAGGAGCTCGTGGCGACAGGGGCGTCCGTCCGGGCCGCGGCCGGCAACTGAGCCGGACAACAATCGAGCGGCCGCCCGCACACGAGTGTGGGGCACCGGGCGGCCGCCCAACTCGCGCGATCGTCGCGGCAGGTCCGTCGCGTCTTCGTCGTCGTCGCGACGTGCGGCCTATCAGCGGCCTTGCACAGCGAGGCTCCGGCCGCCGCGCGAGTGCCTGTTGACGGAACGCCCATCGGGATGGGGTAGACTGTCCGCCTCCCGCCGACGTGGGAGCTCCCGACTGGTCGATGGTTCTTCTCGAACCGACCCGTGGGTCGAAATTCGAGTTCGAGAAGAGGATCGAGGGTTCCCATGGCAACGGGACGGGTCAAGAAGGTCGTGTCCGACCGCGGATTCGGCTTCATTACCGGCGAGGACGGGAAGGACTACTTCTTCCACCGTGACTCGCTCGACGCATCCATCGACTTCGACCGCCTGGTCGGCGGCGAGAACGTCACGTTCGAGATCGAGGCCAGCCCGCGCGGGCCGCGTGCCGGCAAAGTTCGCAGCGCCTGATCGACGAGCTAGACAGCTGATGACCATCCCCATCCGCGCGAAACAACCTGCCGCCGAGGGCCAGCTTCTCAAGCACGTCATTGCCGAGTACAAGCACCGGGCTCAGGCCGTGACGTGCGTGTGCGGCTGGCAGGGCAGCACCGCGACGACCGACGGTCGTCACTCCGAGTGGACCGAGCATCTGGCGGCGAATCGGCCCCGCCGGGGCTGACAGAACCCGACAGGCAATTACAAGGGAGCGGACCCCAGCCGGGTCCGCTCTTCTGTTTTTCGGTCAGTAAGGCTATCGGCTCAGTAGGCCCGCGCGAACAGCACCCGCTGCGACGAGGGTCTCCCGTCTATGAGGCACTTACCGGGGCCACCCGAGCTCTCGAAGGGAATGACGCGGATCGTCGCGCCGGTCTCCTCGTTGATCTGACGCTCGCACGTGCTGTCCCCGCACCAGTGCGCGTACAGGAAGCCGCCCCGCTCCTCGACCGTCGCCTTGAAGGTGTCGTAGTCGTCGACCTCGTGGCTGTTCGCGGCTCGAAAGGCGATGGCGCGTTGGAAGACCTCCTGCTGGTAGCCCGCCAGCCGCCCGGCGAGCTGACCGCCGATCGCGTTAAGCGAGAGGGTCTCCTTCGCCCGGTCTAATCGGCGCACCAGGACGGCCTGTTCCGCCGCGACGTCGCGAGGACCGATCTCCAGCCTCAGCGGCACGCCGCGTAGCTCCCAGTGGTTGAACTTGAAGCCCGGTGACTCCTCGCGCCGGTCCACCTGCCAGCGCAGCGGCCCGGAAGCCGTCATGACCGTGCGCAGCTCTTGTTCGAGCGGTTCGAGCGCCGCTTCTACAGCCGCCCGCTCCTCGTCGGTCCGCGAGATCGGGATCACGACGACCTGCACGGGAGCCACGTTCGGGGGCAGAACCATGCCCTGGTCGTCGCCATGCGCCATGATCGTCGCCCCGACCATGCGGGTGG
>VBFZ01000211.1 GCA_005880805.1 Chloroflexota bacterium
GTTGCCGCTGGTGGGCACAGCGCCGGGTATGCCGGTCGGTGCCTCGGACGCCGTGCCGGCGGGCGTCATCGGATCAACCGACGACATCGGCCACCGTCGCCATCGCAGCCTCCTCGTACGCCTCCCGGCGGGCCGTTTCCTCGGGCGCCTGCAGCCAGCAGCGCGATCTCCGCTCCGGGCCACCGATCTCGATGAGCCCGGGCTCTTCTTCACAGCGCGACCACTGGAACGGACAGCGCGGCTGGAACTTGCAGCCGACGGGCATGCGGAACGGATTGGGTACGACGCCCTTGATCGCCGACAGCTCCTTGCCGCGCTTCTTCTCGCCCGGAATGGAGCTCAGCAGACCCTGCGTGTAGGGATGCTGGGGCGACAGCAGCACGTCGTCGACCTTGCCGGTCTCGACGACCCGGCCGGCGTACATCACCGCGATGTGCTGGACCGTCTCGGCGACGACCGACAGGTCGTGGGTGATGAGCATGAGCGCCGTGTCGGTCCGTTGCTGGAGGTCCCTGATCAGCTCGAGGATCTGTGCCTGGATCGTGACGTCGAGGGCGGTCGTGGGCTCGTCGGCGATGAGGAGCTTCGGGTTCGACGAGAGCGCCATCGCGATCATCACGCGCTGGCGCATGCCGCCGCTCAGCTCGTGCGGGTACTGCTTGACACGCCGTTCGGGGGCGGACATGCCGACCAGGCGCACGGCCTCGATGGCGCGGTTCCAGGCCTCCTTCTTCGAGACATGCTGGTGTTGTCGGACTGCTTCGGCGATCTGGAAGCCGACCGTGAACACCGGGTTGAGGCTCGTCATCGGCTCCTGGAAGATCATCGCAATGTCGTTGCCGCGGACGCCGCGCATCTCCTCGTCGGTGAGCGTCAGCAGATCGCGCCCGTCGAACCAGATCTCGCCGTCGGCGACCTCGGCCGGCGGCATTTCCAGCAGGCGCATCATCGTGAGCGCGGTCACGCTCTTGCCCGAGCCCGATTCGCCCACGATGCCCAGCGTCGAGCCGGGTGCGAGGCGGAGGTCGACGCCGTCGACCGCCTTCACGACGCCGTCCATCACGTGGAAGTAGGTCTTGAGGTTGCGGACGTCAAGCAGGAGGCCGTCGCTCGATTGCGGGGGCTGCTGCCGGACCGGGGCGGGCCGACGGTTCAGCATCGATCTCATCGCTATGCTCGGCTGTGCGGATCGAGTGCGTCACGCAGCCCGTCACCGATGAAGTTGATCGCGATCACGGTCAGGGCGATCGCCATGCCCGGGAAGAACGCCCACCACCAGTTGCCCAGGATGAGCGAGTTCTGCGCGTTCGACAGCGCGTTGCCCCAGCTCGTCTGGTCCTGCCGGATCCCGAAGTTGAGGAAGCTCACGAACGCCTCGAGCACGATGTTCGAGGCCATGATCAGCGTCATCGAGACGATCACCGGCCCGAGCGTGTTGGGCAGGATGTGGCGGAAGGCGATCCGCAGGTCGCTCACGCCGGCCGCCGTCGCCGCCTGCACGAACTCCTGCTCCCTGAGGCTGAGGAACATGGCCCTGACGAGCCGCGCGATGAGCGGCCAGGACAGCAGCCCGAAGATCAGGATGAGCGGGATCACCTCCCCCTGACCGAAGAAGCGCGCCGCGACCAGGATCACGAACAGGAACGGCACTGCGAAGAACACGTCGACGACCCGCATGAGCAGGTTGTCGGCCCAGCCGCCGACGTAGCCGGCCAGCGCGCCGACGATCACGCCCACGAACCCGGCGATCATCATCGACACCCCGCCCACGGCGACCGAGATGCGGGCGCCATTCATTACCATCGTGAACACGTCGCGACCCGTGTCGTCCGTACCGAACCAGTGCGCGGCGCTAGGCGGGTCACCGCCGGGCTTGATCGCGCCCGGGATCTTGAGGGGATCGAACGGGTTCACGATCGGGCCGAAGATCGCCAGCAGGATCATCGCGCTGAAAATGACGAGGCCGACCAGGGCCAGCTTGTGGCGCCGGAAGCGCCGCCAGGCGAGCTGCCACTGATTCAGCGATTCGAGCGCGACCTCGATGTCTGCCGGACCGGAAACCGCCTCGCCGATGGGCAGCTGCGCGACGACGATGCTTGCCTGGTTCCGATCGCCCGGTGTGTCCATCGACCGCCTTCCTAGTCGTAACGGACGCGTGGATCGACGAGCCCGTAGACCACGTCGGCCACGAGGTTGAAGAACACGACCAGCATCGATGCGATGAAGACGATGCCCATGAGCAGGAAGTAGTCACGCGTGTTCAGGCCTTCGATGAACAACCGGCCCATTCCAGGCCAGCTGAAGACCGTCTCGGTCACGATCGCGCCGGAGAACAGGAACGCGATCTCGAGCGCGATGTTGGTCACGACCGGGAGCAGCGCGTTTCGGAAAGCGTGCCGGAAGATGACACCGCGCGGCGGCACGCCCTTGGCACGGGCGGTCCGGATGTAGTCCTGTCCCAGGACATCGAGCATCGCGCTGCGAACGAACCGGCTGTCACCGGCGATACTGACCGCGACGAGCGTCGTGACAGGCAGCACGAGATGCCGCGCGATATCGGCGATCTGGGGTAGGGGGTTCGCCCAGAAGGCTGCCCAGTACTCGGGGGTCGCCCACGGCGCCGGCGAGTGTCGCGTATCGATGATCCCCTGCACGGGGAACCATCTCAAGGCGATGCCGAACACGAAGATGAGGTTCAGCCCGAGCCAGAAGGTCGGCAGCGAGTAGAAGATATAGCTGAACAGCG
>VBFZ01000171.1 GCA_005880805.1 Chloroflexota bacterium
CCAGGCAGAGGTCCACGCCCCAGGCCGGGCTGCCACCCGACAGCTCCCAGGCCCGCTCCATCCCCTCCGGACTCGCCAGGATCCGTTCAACGCCTCCCAGAGCGAAGTCGACCGGCGGGTCGTCCGGATGGACCGCCAGCTTCACCCCGACGTCGTCGGCGACGGGCAGCACAGCGTAAGACCTTGTAGTTCGCCAGCATGCGGTCCCGCTCGAGAAGACCTTCGATCGGCTCCTGCGGCGTCAGCTTGTAGCCCGCAAGTGCGTTCCCGTCGGCTGCGCGATCGGCGTCGAAAGCCGTCACCCGCGCACCGCCGCGCCCGCGCGCCTGCAGGTCGGTCCGCCATACGTACGTGGGCAGGAAGTGATGGCCGAGGACGAAGATGCCCGCCGTGGCCATGTTCCGGATCGTGATCTTGTAGTTCTCCAGCTGCTCCTCGCGGCCGGGCTTTCCGAGCAGGACACGGTCCCAGTGCCGGTACGGCACGTTCTCGATGCCCTCGACGACGAGACCGGCCGCCTCGCACCGCTCGCGCAGGCGGACGAGGTCGTCGACCTCCCAGTAGCCACGTTCCCCGGCGAGGTCGCTCGGCGTGTGGAACTGGATGCTGGTCAGGCCGAGCTGCTGGGCGAAGGTCGCGATCGTCTCGTCGAAGCCCTCGACGTGCCCGAGCGTCAGCCGCATCACCATCGCCGGCTTAGCCCGCGTAGCGGAAGGGCGCCCGGCCGCGCACGCCGGGCCGGCAGGCGAACAGGCTGCCCGCGTTCGGCTGGTCGGGGAAACCTTCGGGCGGGAAGTCCTTGCGGGCGGTGGTGATGAACAACAGGTCGAGGTCGGGGCCGCCGAAGGCGCAGCTGCTTGCCTGTGCCACGGGGACCTCGACCCGCCGGTCGAGCCGGCCGTCCGGCGCATACCGCTCGACCCCCCAGCCACCCCACAGGGCCACCCACAGGAAGCCTTCTGCGTCGAGCGTCATGCCGTCCGGGTCGCCTGCCTCGGCGCGAATCGAGACCGCCGGCTGCGGGTCGGAGATGGTTCCGGTCGAGGCCTCGAAGCGGAAGCGGTCGACCCTGCGCGTCGGCGTGTCGATGTAGTACATCGTCCGGCCGTCGACGCTCCAGTCCAGACCGTTCGAGATCGTGACCTGGGTCAGGGCCGGGGTGACCCCGTGATCGGGGTCCAGTCGGTACAGCGTCCCGGCACCCGGCCGGTGGTCGATGGCGGTGGTTCCCGCCCAGAACCTCCCTGTCGGGTCGACCTTGCCGTCGTTCATGCGCGTGACCGGGTTGTCCTTCTCGACCGGCGCCAGCATCTCCAGATCCCCGGTGGATGCGTCCATCGCGAGGAAGCCCTCCTGGACGGCGAGCACCAGGCCTCCTGACGCTCGCAGCGCCGCCGCGCCGATCATCTGGCCAACGGTAAAGACGCGATCGCGTCCTGAGCCCGGGTCGGTCCGGTGGACGGATTCGCCGAGGATGTCGACCCACCAGAGGCAGCCTTCGGCCGCGTCCCAGACGGGGCCCTCGCCGAGGCGCGCGCGAGCGTCGAGCAGCAGCTCGGCCTGCAGCGTCGGGACGCCGGCTGGTGACTCGTGGAGGAGACGGCTCACTGGTCAGCTCAGCTTATCCGGTAGGCTCCTCGGCGTGGTGAGCCCGGCGGAGCACAGCGGCGCGACGAAGCTGGTCGCGATCGGGATCGGGAGCGTCATCTTCGGCGTCGAGCTGCTGCGCGACATCTTTCGCGTGCCCGAGTTTCGCGGCGCGGAGGTGTGGCTGGTCGACAGGGACGCCGCGGCACTCGGGCGAATGACACGCCTCGCCGAGCGGCTCAACGCTGCAGCGGGTTGGGACGTGGACATGCACTCGACCACGGATCGCCGGGAAGCGCTACCGGGCGCACGCTTCGTCGCGACCGCCGTCGCGGTCGATCGGCTTGCCAGCTGGCGGACGGATCACGAGCTCGCCCTTCGGCATGGCTTCGCGAGCGTGCTCTCGGAGAACGGTGGCCCGGGCGGCCTGTCGCACACCCTGCGCTCCGTGCCGCTCATGGTCGAGATCGCGGAGGACATCGAGGCGCTCGCGCCGGACGCGCTGCTGTTGAACTACACCAACCCCGAGAACCGCGTCTGCCTCGCGATTCGTCGTCATACGGCCGTCGCTGCGATCGGGCTGTGCCACAGCGTCGCGGGCGAGATCGACGAGGCCGCGCAGCTGCTCGGGCGACCCCGGGAGGACCTGGACGCACGGGCAGCCGGCACCAACCACTTCACGTGGTTCCTCTCGATCCGTGACGAGCGCGACGGGAGCGATCTCCTGCCCGAGTACCGCCGTCGAGCCCGGGCCGCTCAACCGCTCGCCGAGCCGCTCCGCCGGCTCATTTCGGATCGCTTCGGCCTCGAGCCGGCAATTGGCGACGACCACATCGGCGAGTACCTGCCCTGGGCCGCCGAGGTCATTGGCACGAAGGGGTACGACTTCGACGGCCTCGCCCGTCGCGGCCGCCGTGCCGTCGAGCGGCTCGAGGCGTGGGGATCGGGCGCCGAATCAGTCCAGCCGCTTCTCGACGAACCTTCCGATGGCGCGCGTGTCGATCACAGCGCCGCCGAGATCATGGGCGACGTCATCGGCGGTCGAACGCGGCGGCGCCCGTCATTCATCCTTCCCAATGACGGGCTGATCGAGAACCTCCCTGCCGAATCAGTCGTGGAGGTGCCCGGCCTGATCCAGGACGGCTCGCCGTGCGGTGTCCCGGTCGGCGCGATGCCCGAGCCTGTGGCTGCGCTACTCCGCCACGAGCTGGCGGTCCAGGACGTAGCCGTCGAGGCAGCCCTGGAAGGGTCGCGCGACCTGGCGCTGGAGGCGCTTCTGCTCGACCCGGTGGTCAACAGCGCTCGAGCAGCCGAGTCCTTCCTGGACGACGCCCTGCGGACGCACCGGGCGCACCTGCCGCGATTCTGGGGCTGACTCCCGAGCCGACCGCGAACCGCCGCCGGAAGCGAAGCTCAGGCTGGGGGTGACCCCAGCCCGAGCGATCGATCGATCAGTTCCAGGCGGCGGACGACCAGCTGTTTCCGGACCAGCTGTTGCCGGACCACGAGGAGCCCGACCAGCTGTTGCCGGACCAGCTGTTGCCGGACCACGAGGAGCCCGATCAGCTGTTGCCGGACCACGAGGAACCGGTCCATACGCTGCCGTTCCAGGTGCCGCCTGACCATGAGTTGCCGGCGGCCTCGAGGACGGCCATCGCGGTCGAGTTGAAGGGCTGTCCGAAGATGTCACGCTCGCCGCTCAGGACGACGCCGTCGCGCGTCAGGTGATCGGATCCGCGAGCGCCCTCGAGCGTACCGGTGCCCGTCCCGGGCGCGGTCGTCGAGACCGCGACCGGCAGCAGCGCGCTGACCATGTCGCCGATCTGGAGCTCACCGTTGCCTTCACGCCCGTTGCTTCCAACCAATGGCAGGTCGAAGGCGTAGGTTGTCAGAAGCCTCTTGACCTGCTCAGGCGTCGCATTCGGGAACTTGTCCAGGATGAGCGCCGCGGCACCCGAGGTGATCGCTGCGGACTCGGACGTCCCGCTGCCGCGCATGAACCGATCGTCCAGAAGAGTGACGCCGGACCGTGTGTCGATGTACGAGTTCGGGACTCGCAGGCCCTGTATGTGAACGCCCGGAGCGACAAAGTCGGGCTTTCGGGCAGACCCTGTCTTGGACGCGGCCGAGAAGTCCGGGACGACGTCGTCCGACAGGCTCGCGGTGCCCATCGAGTCCGAAGCGCCGACGGCGATAATCCGCTTGTCGTATGCGGGGTTCGCCAGCGCCGGCGACGAGCCCTTGGTCTGGTAGCCGCTGTTGCCCGCGGCGGCGACGACAACAATCCCGGCATCCCACGCCTGTTCGACGGCGTAGGCGAGCGGGTCGAAACCGTAGTACTGGCTGGAGTTCGTTCCGTACGACAGATTGAGGACCCGGATGTTCAACCCGTTGTCGCGGCGATGCTGGACGACCCAGCTGATCGCGGCGATGACCTGCGAGACGTCGGTGCCGCCGTCTGCGGTCGCGACCTTCACGCTGAGGATTCGGGCGTCGGGCGCCATGCCGCGGTATGCGGTCGCCGGCGCCTGATCGTAGGGAGGCGTGAGGGTTGCGTCGCGCCCCGCGATGAGACCGGCCATGAACGTCCCGTGACCGAAGGTGTCGAGGTTCGTCAGGTTGGACGCCTGCGACTCGAGCGACAGGTCGGGGCCGTACACGATCTTGCCAGGTGAGTTGAGGCCGTCGACGGGCGAGACGCCCGAGTCGATCAGGGCCACGTCGACGCCCTTGCCAGTAAAGCCGGCGGCCCACCACGCCTGCGCGCCCGTATAGGCGGTGGTGCTGAACATGGAGTTCGGGTCGGTCGCCGGGCTGTAGGCAGCCGCAGCGGAGGGAATGCCGAAGGTCGCCAGCGCCAGGCAGAGGGAGAGAGCCGTCGCGAGGCGGCGCGGACCCGTGAAATCGAGGCTCCAGCCGAAAGTGGGGGTCATCGGACCGGGCTCGATCCGAAGAAGTCCCAGGTCCATGCCCGGGGCTGCTGGCGCCAATGCCTCGCGTGGTCCGGGGCCGTTCGTTCTGGCTGCACCATCGAAGTCCACCTGCTGGAGGGCTAGGCTGATGCGGCGCCTGGCAACCGGGCGGTCTTGCGGGTGAACCCGCGAGATCCCTGGCTTTGCGTCCCCGCTTCTCAGCGGGTTTGCTCTGTTTTCAGACCGATCGCCGACAGATCTGACTGCCGACGCCGAGAACGCTAGGCCGCTCGGGGCAGGACCCCAATAGGGCGAAAGTACCGGCTGGTGCGTCGGTGCATAGCCCGTTCGGCGGACGCTCTGACTCGCGTACCGGGCGCGCGCCCGGCCACCGACTCAGCGAAGGGTGATTGCCTCGGCTTGAGAAGTGAGCAGTGCAACACCGCGCTGCGCGAAGAGCCGGTCGAGCTCGTCGGCGGCGAGCGGCCGGGCGAGGTAATAGCCCTGTGCCCGGTCGCAACCGAGCTTCCGGAGGCGCTCGAGCTGGAACTCCTCCTCCACACCCTCGGCGATCACCGTCAGGCGGAGGGCACGTCCCATCGACACCACCGCGCTTGCCAGCTCCCAGCTGTGCGAGTCGCGATCGTCGACGGCGACGAAGTCGCGCGCGATCTTGATCGCCGTGGCCGGGAAGCGCTGCAGATAGCTGAGCGAGGAGTAACCGGTCCCGAAGTCGTCGACCGCGATGCCCACGCCGAGCTCGCGCAGCGCCTCCAGCTTGGCGATCGCGTCCTCGACGTTCTGCAGCAGGGTGGTCTCGGTCACTTCCAGGACGACCGTGGAGGCATCGACGCCGGAGGTCTCGATCGCCGCCGCGACCTCGTCGACGAAATCGGGCTGCTCTAGCTGCCTCGCGGCAACGTTGACGCTGATCTCGAGGCCCCGGAGCTGCGGCCATCGTTCGTGCCAGTCGATCGCCTGGCGGAACGACTCCTCCATCACCCAGCGGCCGATATCCAGGATCAGGTCCGACTGCTCGGCGAGGCCGATGAACTCGGCCGGCCAGATGATGCCCCGGCTCGGGTGATCCCAGCGGATCAGCGACTCGACGCCAGTCATCCGGCCGCTGTTGATGTCGACGATGGGCTGGTAGTGGAGCACGAACTCGCCGGCCGCAACGGCGCGCTGCAGCGAAGCGGTCAGCGTGTGGCGAGCCACAACGGCCGTGGCCATCTCCGGCTCGAAGAACGCGACCCGGTTCTTGCCGCGGGCCTTGGCCGAATACATGGCGACGTCAGCATTGCGCAGCAGCTCATCCGCGGACCCGGAGCCTGGCTGGCCGACCGCGACGCCGATGCTCACCCGCGCGGTCGCGACCCCGTCGGTCGGCGAGCCGGTATCGAAGGCCCGGATCAGACGGTCCGCGACGCGTCGCGCGACAGCAAGTTCCGGCGTATCCCAGAGCAGGACGGCGAACTCATCGCCGCCGATGCGGGCCGCGAGATCGCCGGCGCGGAGCGTGCCCTGGATCCGCTCGCCGACCGCCGCCAGCAGGGCGTCGCCGGCGGCGTGTCCCAGGGTGTCGTTGACGATCTTGAAGTCATCCAGGTCGAGGAAGAGCACGACTGGAACGAGACCCGAGGCGTCTGCGGACTCGAGACGCTGGGCGACGCTCTGCGCGAAGAACGCCCGATTGGCGAGACCGGTCAGCGCGTCGTGGTAGGCCTTGTGCTGGAGCTCCTCCTTCAACCGCGACAGCGAGCTCAGGGACTGTTCGAGCTGGCCGTTCTCGAGCGCGATGGCAGTGTGGCTGGCGAGCGTCTCAAACAGCTTGAGGTCGTCGCTGTCGAAGGGGCTCAGGTCGCTCAGCCGGTTGGCAACCACGATGGCACCGACCAGCCTCGACTCGCCGACGAGCGGCGCATAGACGGCGTTCCTGAACCGACCTCCGCCCGGCTCGTCGCGCGCGACGTCCAGCTGCGAGACGAGGAACGCCCGCCGACCCGAGATGCACTGGACGAGTCGCGGATCGTCGAGGGTGGTGCCCATCGGCTGCATCATCGCGATCGCCTCGCCCGGCCCGACGCCGGTTCGCAGGATCTCCTGGCCCTCCTCCATCGGCAGCAGTGACACCTCGGCGATCTCGGCCCGGAACATGCGCCGCGCGTGATCGAGCAGCGAGACCAGTGCGCGGTCGATCTCCGGGCTGCGCTGGAGAATCCGCGTCGACTCGTAGAGCATCTCCAGGCCTTCGTGCTGCTGCCGCTCCGAGACGTACGCGCGATACGCGACGAAGACGGCAGCGATCGGCACCGCGAACAGGACCGCGGCCGCCGGCTCCACGAAGAGCACCGTGATCACGAGCAGCGCGAGGCTTGTGTTGGTGAGAGAAACGACCCCGCCCATCACGAACATGCGCGGCATCCGGCCGTACTGCGCCACGCCCTCCGCCAGCGAGATCGCGGCGGTCACGGCAAACACGCCGAGCAGGTTCTCGGCCGAGGTTGCCAGGAAGGCCGTTCCCCAGGACCGCGGGCCGAAGCTGCCGCCGGGATCGTCGAGCACGTGGACGATCCCCAGCGTGACCACCGAGCACAGCAGGAACTGCGCGAGGTTGAACGCGAGCTTGACCGAACGCTGCTTCCTGGTGATGACCAGCGCGAGGCCCGCGCCCAGCAGCCGAGCGACGATGTACTCGGCCGGAGGCAGGAAGAACAGCCCGTACACGACCGGGATCTCGCTCATCGAGAACGAGTGCGCGCTGCGGCCGATGTGGAGGTGGACGACCTTCGCTTCGGTCGCGTAGAAGAGGATCGCGATCGCCCACCAGGGCACCAGGAGCGGCGGCCGTGCGGCCTCCCGGGCCGGAACCTCGAGCGCCGCCAGAACCGCGGCAAACGCGGTCAGGACGATGGTCAGCGCCCAGACGCGCGATGTTCCGGTCGTCGATGCAGCAATCCGGCCGAGCAGCAACCGGATCCGGAAGCGTCCCCCCTCCGGAACCGCCGCCCGCGACCGCGAGCGCCGATCAGCGGAACGCGCGCGAGCTGGTCGAGTGGTGGACATGCGCCGGCGCCGGCATAGCCGTGGAAGCCACGTGTAGAGCTGCCCCCTTGCAGAGAGCGTCGCAACCGGACGGGGGGCGCGACGGCTTAGGGCACGATGCATTCGGTTGCGCCGGGGCACCATGGGTCGAAAGTTCCACGACCACGAACGAACGAACGTCCCGGAGCGGACTCCGGGACGTTCGGTGATCGGGCGAGGGGCTCAGCCGGCGGTCAGTTGGACCTGGTAGATCCTGACGTCCTCGACCGAGCCGTCCTTTGCCGACAGGTTGTAGACCTTGAGCCGGCCGGGCTGGTCGGAACCGACCCGGTAGGGAACGATGACGTCGAAGGCGCCCCAGCAGCCGGTCCCACACGCGGCGTGCACCTGCTGATCGGCGAGAACCTTGCCGCTCGCAGTCAGGATCTGGACGCGGAACTCCGCCTCGAAGACGTTCGACTCGCCGGTAATGCGGCCGGGGTTGGCGAGCGTTCCGCCCCACGCCGGCCGATCCACCAGGATCGACGGGCTGTAGTCGCGATAGTCGTCGCGCGTGGCCGGACGGTCCAGGGCGGGTTGCCCGTCGAGGCGAAGGGCGACGCGGTCCACGTTCGAGAACTGTGTGAGCGTGTAGGTGACCTGCGCGACGCGGGCGACCATGTCGGCTGCCGCGGCGCCCGACTCGAACTCGCGGGACAGGTCAACCGTGGCGGTGCCGTTGGCGATCGAGATCCCGAGCAGCAGGACGTCGTCAGGGATCTCGGTGGTCAGCTGCCCGGCGGACGCCTCGCTCGAGGACGGGCCGGCGAGGAGCTGGTTCATCGCTGCGCGGGCGACGCCGACGGTCTTCGGGACCTCGCGGTGGACCGCCGCGAGCTTGCCATCCATGAAGAAATAGATCGTGAGGTCCGTGGTGGCGCCGCTCGCGCTCGCCGAGGGACTGGGCGAGTTCGCGGGCGTGCTCGAGGCCAACGGTGAGCCTGAAGCGCCCAGGCTGCTCGACGGGCTACCGGTCGGCGAGGCGCTGGGCGAAGGCGATTCCTCGTCCGTTGGGGAAGGGCTGGACAGAGGGCCCGCAACCCCCACAGCCCCGGTGCACGCAGCGACGACGAGGAGTCCCGTGAAAAGCGCGGCTATCGAACGGTAAACGTGCTGACGATTCATGTCGCGGTCTCCGTGTTGGGTTCCAATGCCGCGCCAGCCTGCTCGTCGCCGGTCACCATCCCGTCGCCCATGGGTAACGAACGTGTCACAGGAACCCGGAGCTCGAAGCGCATGCCTCCACCGGCCCGGGGAGCGGCCGTCAGCTCCCCGCCAAGGAGTCGCGAGTGCTCGCGGGCGATCGCCAGACCCAGGCCGCTTCCCCCGAGGTGGCGCGACGGGTCGGCCTTGTGGAAACGCTCGAAGACCAGCGGCAGCTCATCTGGCGGGACGCCCGGCCCACGATCGAGGACAGCCACCAGGAGCTCACCCTTACCCCGTACGTCGCCCGTCAGGTCGACCGCGACCTCGATCGGCGCGCCTTCCCCGTGCACCCGGGCGTTGTCGAGCAGGTTGCCGATCACGCGCTCCAGCCGGCGGCGATCCGCGACCACCTGCCCCGCGCGGGGTCCGATTACGACACCCGCACCAGGAGCGTGGGCGCGGACCACGGCGCGCACGAACGTCTCCAGATCGAACTCGGTCGGCTGGAGTTGCTCGGCGGCAGCGTCGAAGCGCGAGACCTCCATCAAGTCATCCACGAGCGTCCGCAGGCGCGCGATGTCGGCCACGAGGAGCTCGCCCACGCGCCGCCCGCCCGGCGGCACGTCGTCGAGGTGCTCCCTCAGCATCGAGGCCTCGTTGACCAGCGCCGTCAGCGGCGTTCGCAGCTCGTGCGAGACGTCGGCCACGAAGCGCCGCTCGCGAGCCTCGGCTGCCCGCAGCTCGGCGACGGTCGCCTCCAACGAGGCGGCCATGCGATTGAACGAGGCCGCCCAGCGACCGAACTCGTCGCCCGACTCGACATCGAGTCGCGCCGACAGGTCGCCGGTCGCCATCCGCTCCGCGGCGTTTCCCGCGCTCCGGACGGGATCGAGCAGCCGTCGCGCCAGGGCCCGGGCGACGACCGCCGCGACCAGGACCAGGATCAGGCCGCCCACGACAAGGGCCTGACCGAGGCGCTGGATCGCGCCCTCCACCTCGGACGCGTCGAAGAAGAAGTAGAAGGACGGTCCGTCCGGCGCGCGTCGGGCGGCCGTCACGAGCAGCGACCGGCCGTCAACGGTCAGCCGCTCGTAGCCGATGTTGCCGCTCTCCGCGATCGACCGCAGCGACGGGGAGAGCTGGCGGAAGTCCGAGGTCGCGTCGAGGCCGGATGCGAAGGGATCACCGTCGCCGAAGTCGACGACCGTCCCGGTAACGCCGCGGAGCGTGAAGGCGTCCACCAGCGATTTCCAGCGCCTGTCGTCTCGAGCCGTCCCCGGCGGGACTCGTTCCGCGGCGAGCACGGAGACGTTGAAGTTCGTGAGGTCACGGGCGGCCTCGACCTGCTGGTCGCGCAGCGATGTCGCAACGTACGCGTACGCGGCGACGCCGAGGACCAGGGACGTGAGCGCGACGAGGCCGATGATCGTGAGGGTCAGTCGGCCGCGGACTCCCCGAAGCATCAGCTGCCCGGGTCCGGGCGTGACGCCTTGTAGCCCGCGCCACGGACGGTCAGGATCAGCTGCGGATTGGCTGGATCCACTTCCACCTTGGAGCGCAGGCGCTGGATCGCGACGTCCACGAGGCGCGAGTCGCCGAGATAGTCGTAACCCCAAACGCGATCCAGCAGCAGGTCACGCGTGAGGACCTGTCCCGGGCGGCGGGCCAGCTCGGCGAGGAGCCGGAACTCGGTGTGGCTCAGGGTCACCTCTCGTCCGTCGCGGCGGACCGAATGGCCCCCTTCATCGATCTCGAGTCGTC
>VBFZ01000221.1:0-2265 GCA_005880805.1 Chloroflexota bacterium
CTCGCTCCTGGGGTGCTCGGGACGCCGGGCGTGATCAGAGGGCCGTTGTCAGACGATCCGGCCGATGTCCCGCATGCGCCGACGATGATCGCCAGGACGGTGGCGAATGCGCAGATCGCGCGATTCACCGTTGGAGCCTCCCGTGGGTGGGACCTGCCTCCTGGATCCTCATGCTCCTAAGACCGACTCCGAATGCGATTCGGTTCAATCAAGTCGGCGTCCAGCACACACGGGCGGCAGCCCGAGGTCAAGGCTGCGGATCAACTACAGGGTCTGAGCCGGCATCCAGGATCATGAAGCATCAGGGGCTGTGGCCGATTTGTCGGCTGTCGACCGGACGGTGCAGACCTTCTTAGATTCGGACGGACGTTCCGATCGACGGCTGGACGAACGCGTCCCGCATCGTCCGGGCCAGAGCGTGGACTGCTTGCCAACCCGTGCAATGCGCCGGCATGACGACACCGACGTGCATCTCGGCAAGCGCCGCGACGGTCTCGCCGATGATTGGCTCGAAGAGACCACCCGTGAGCTTGCGGCCTCCGGCTCGGGCAGCCGCGCGGCGAGGATCCACACCAGCTGCGCCGTCGTCTCCGCTCCTACCTTGGACCGCGCGTTCGCCAGGTGGTGCTTGACGGTCGAGTGCGACAGGCCGAGGCGGTGGGCGGCCGCCTTCTCCGACCCGGTGACGAGGACCGCGGCGACGACGGCGACCTCGCGATCTGTGGCGCGGTTAGCAGAGCCCCGACGGACCGGAGTACGCGCTCTCATGCCAGGCGCTTGGCCGCCGCGACCCACTCATCCCGGCCCTCGATCGGGATCGTGTAGGTTGTTATCCCGCGCCCAACACCTGTCGGGCGCGCCAATGCCATATTTTTTCAGGCCCGGCCGCGCGAGGGCAGCGGCGTCACTATGACTTCCTGCGGCAAGGCGAGCGCGAGGCCATGTGCATACGCCTCGGGTGACAACCGCACGCTGACGAACTCCTCGCCGCGGACGACGATCTCCTCGTAGAGCGACTGGATCATCGCCGCTCGCGTCGGCGGCTTGGCCTTGGCCCAGCTCGAGGCGGCTAATGTTGCTCAGGGTCAGGAGCGAGGAGCACGGGGATATCGGGCTCTTGAACGGCAAGTGACGCGGTCCGGCCACCCACCAGGGTGAGCAGACTGTCCCTATCGGGTCGGTGAATGCCTGCCATGCGCACCTGCGCGTTGAGCCGTGCGGCCTGTCGCGTGAGGTGGTCGCGTTCGGGGAGGCAGGGTCCGTGCCTCCAATGCCGCCGCCTCGCCGCCGGCGCGAAGCTCTGGACGAGGCGCTCCGGCGGGGCGACCTCGAGGAAGTCACCGCTGCTCAAAGAGGAACGTTCGACGACGATGATCCGCCGCTGGTCAGCAGCTTGGTCAGCAGTCTTCGCAGTGCTCGCGCCTCGCTGGCCGTGAGCCGTTGCAGGATCTCCTCGTTGACGGCCGCCGCGAGTGGGACCAGCTCGTCGCTGAGCGACCGCGCCCGCTCCGTGAGGTAGATCCGGCTCAGGCGTCCGTCCTCCGGATCGGGGGCACGGGTGACGAGTCCGTCGCGGGCCATCCGGTCGATCGTCCGGACCATGGTCGGCGGCTCGATCGCCACCACCCGCGAGAGCTCCGCCTGGGTCATCCCGTCACGCGCCCACAGGAACAAGAGCACCGCCCATTGACCGATGGCGACCCCCGCTGGTCGGATCCTCTCGCCGAGCTCGTGGGCCATAAGCCGGGCCATCCGATTCACGAGATAGCCCAGGCTGTCCTCGATCACGAACGTTTGCGACTCCGACACAAGGCCCGAGCCATCGGGGTGCTCGCCCGGAGCGGCTCTGGCCAGCCGCACCGACCACTTGCTCATCG
Source organism: Chloroflexota bacterium (assembly GCA_005880805.1). Taxonomy (GTDB): domain Bacteria; phylum Chloroflexota; class Limnocylindria; order Limnocylindrales; family CSP1-4; genus CF-16. The sequence goes on from VBFZ01000221.1 coordinate 1,878, forward strand.
GGTCACGACGGCCGCGTCGCGGACTCGGATGTAGCCATCGATGCCGGCCAGCCGCAGGAATAGGCGCTGGACCGGGTCGAACGCGGGGAGCGCCTCGTCGCCGTCGATCATCTCGGGTCCGCCGACCTCATAGTCGCGGCCCCGCCAGCGGATCACACCGCCGCCGGCGGCTTCGAGGTTGCGGTGCCAGTCGACCTGGGACCCGAAGGCAAGCGAGATGATGAAGCCGTCGGCCATTCGCCGTGCCGCCACCGGCGTGTGGTATGCCCGACCCGAGCGTCGTCCCCGATGAAGGACCTGGGCAAAGATCGGATTCCATCGCCGACCCGCGAGGGGCAGGGCCCATCGGCTCGTGCGCCGCGATAAGCCCCACAGGATGCCTCCGAAT
>VBFZ01000221.1:2337-5524 GCA_005880805.1 Chloroflexota bacterium
CTGACAAGCAACATTAGCATGCTAACAATCCGGCAGTCAAGCCGCGTTCCATGATGAACGTCATCGCGATGAGGTCGAATTCCAGCGCGTCCGTAGTGCGCAGCACCAGAGCCGGTGGCCGGCGAACCTCCAATCCCGACGCCGCCACGAACGCTGGCGCAAGAAACCCGAGCAGTGCGGCGATCGGATGCGGACCGAGAGATCCAGAGCACATGCGAGGCCTCTCAGATGCCGTGTCTTATTGGACGTTTCATCATCTGGTAATTCGTGCCGAGGGTTGACCCGAGGAGGGCTGGATATGGAAGAGGCGCCTGACGCAACCACCGCGACGTACGCTCCTGCCCCGGATCGGTATGACGCGATGCCATATCGGCGGGTGGGTGCGAGTGGCTTGCGATTACCTGCGATCTCACTCGGGCTCTGGCAAAACTTCGGTGACGACCGGGCACTCGCGACCCAGCGGGCGATCGTCGCGCGCGCGTTCGACCGCGGTATCACCCACTTCGACCTGGCCAACAACTATGGCCCGCCCTACGGCGCGGCCGAGGCGAACTTCGGCCGGATCCTTGGGTCGGACCTGCGCGCCTACCGCGACGAATTGATCATCTCCACCAAGGCTGGCTACGACATGTGGCCCGGGCCATACGGCGATCACGGGTCGCGGAAATACCTTCTGGCCAGCCTCGACCAAAGCCTCGGCCGATTGGGCCTCGACTACGTCGACATCTTCTACTCCCATCGGGTCGATCCCGAGACGCCCCTGGAGGAGACGATGGGCGCGCTCGATGCCGCCGTTGGCCAGGGCAAGGCCCTCTATGTCGGCATCTCCTCGTATTCGGCGCGGAGGACGCGTGAGACGGCGGCGATCCTGCGTGGGCTAGGTACGCCGCTCGTCATCCACCAGCCGTCCTATTCGATGATCAATCGCTGGATCGAGGAGGAATTGCTCGCCGTCCTGGCGGAGGAAAAGGTCGGCGCGATCGCCTTTTCGCCATTGGCGCAGGGGCTCCTGACGGATCGCTGCCTCGACGGCATCCCAGCCGACTCGCGCGCAGCGCGTGAGGGCTCGTTCGATCAGGAACTGCTTTCGGAATCCAATCTGGCTAACGCCCGGGGACTCCGCGACATCGCGCGAGGACGCGGCCAGACGCTGGCCCAGATGGCGATCGCCTGGACCCTGCGCGACGCGCGAGTGGCCTCGGCGCTCATCGGCGCGAGCTCGGTCGCCCAGCTCGACGACAATCTCGCGGCACTCGACCACCTCGCCTTCTCGCCTGCTGAGCTCGCGGCGATCGATCGCTTCGCCGTTGAAGGTGGAGTCAACCTGTGGGCGGCGTCCAGCAATGCATGAACGGTGAGCCATTGGAGGTGCAGTGATGACGAGGATCGCGGTGCTCGGCACCGGCAAGATGGGCTCATCGCTCGTGCGACGGCTCGCCGGGGCCGGCTTTGAGCTGACGCTCTGGGACCGCACCGCGGCGCGAGCCACGGCGGTAGGCGTGGGCCGCGTCGCCGTTACGCCCGCAGACGCGGTGGCCGAGGCAGAGTTCGTTGTCAGCAGCCTCACCGGACCCGACGCTCTCCGTGCCACCTTCCTCGGGCCGGGGGGCGCGCTCGAAAGCGCCCACGGCCAGCTTTTCCTCGAGATGAGCACGGCCGGGCCGGCCTTCGAGGCGGAACTCGCGCCACGCGTTGGATCCACGGGCTCTCACCTCGTCGATGCGACGATCGTGGGCGCGCCACCAATCGTCGAGCACGGTGAGGCGGCCATCCTCGCCGGCGGTGACGCCGCCGATGTCGAGCGGGCCCGGCCGATCCTCGAGCACCTCGGCACGGTCCGACATGTCGGACCACCCGGCAACGGCGCACGCCTCAAGCTGATCGCCAACAGCATGCTCGCCCAGATCGTGGCCGGCGCAGCCGAGCTTCAGCACGCGGGTGAAGCCGCGGGTCTCGATCCGGGCGACGTGTTCTGGATCCTGGCGCGATTCGCACCGACGCTCGAGACGCGGCGTCCGGCCTTTGTCGACAACGAGCTGCAGCCGACGATGTTCGCGCTGCGCGACCTGCGAAAGGACCTCGATCTCGCGCTCGGGGTCTTCCATGCCGAGGACGCGCCTGCCCCGATGACTGCCATCGCCCGCGAGCTCGTCAGTCAGGCCCTCGGCGAATTCTCCGACAACGATATCGGCGCCATGGTCCGGCTCTATCGTCCATCGCCGCGTGACAAAGCGAGTGATCGAGTGAGCGATGAACCCCGACCCTGACCGCCGTGCGGCAACCCGACTGGGCCGCGCGGTACGGGCGACGACCGAGGGCGCCGCGATCGCGGCCGGCGGACATCGCGAGGCCCATCGTCAGGGCAACTGGCTGCGGGACGTGATCCTCGGTGGCCAGGATGGCCTGGTCAACATCCTCGGCATCATCCTGGGCGTGATCGCCGGCGGTGGCTCGAACACGGTTCTTCTCGCCGCTGGCTTCGCCGCCGCGATCACCGAGTCCATCTCGATGGGCGCCGTCGGGTACACGTCCTCGATCTCGGAGCGCGACTACTATGAGGCCGAACGGGCGCGCGAGGCGGCCGAGATTGCCACGGTGCCCGACGCAGAACGCCAGGAGATTCGCGACATCTACGCGTCCAGGGGCTTCACCGGAAACCTGCTGGACGGCGTCGTCGAGACGATCACCGCCAACCGCGAGACCTGGTTGGGAACGATGATGGACGAGGAACTGCACCTGCAGCCCGTCCAGTCGCGCGACATCCTGCGCACCGCGGTCGTTATCACGATCGCCACGCTCATCGGTCACCTGATCCCGTTGATTCCGTTCGTGCTTCTCCCTCGAACACAGGCACTGGTCCTGGCCATCGTGCTGAGCGGGCTGGCCCTCTTCGGGGTCGGCGTGTATTCGGCGCTGACGCTGGTCGGCGACTGGCGGAAGAGCGGCCTGAGGTTCGTGGCGATCGGCCTGGGGGCCGCAGCCGTCGGTTTTCTCGTCGGTCGCCTGTTCAACTCGGCCGGGGCGTAAGCAACCAATCGCACCGGGAGAGAAGGCGAACCCGGTTGCCGAAGTTGATCAACACCTCTGAGAAGACCGCAGCTGCCGTAGGTCTGCCCTCGTCCTGCATGACCCAAGCTAGCGGGATGTCACAACGCGGCGCCTGATTACGTATCAAGCGATCGAAACG
>VBFZ01000172.1:0-14206 GCA_005880805.1 Chloroflexota bacterium
TGCTCATCGATGGCCGCGAACGCGTCGACGAAGCGGGCGGTTACCTGCGCGGCCTTTGCCGCCAGGTCGAGCCGGTAGTTCTCGTCGGGTGCGTGTGCCCTGCAGTCGTCGTGCCCGCCACCGAGGGTCGTCATCCGGACTCGATCGCGGCCGCAGACCTGCCACATCGGCGCGGTCCCGGGGAGCGACAGGCGCCGCTTGGCCGGCCGGCCAAACACCTCCACTGAGACCCGCTCGGCCACGTCCAGCAGCGGGTCGTCGGGGGTTGTCCAGTAGGCGCGCTCCATCTCCGCGCCCGGAAGCATCTCGACGTCGGTGAATCCGCGGCGATCGAGATGCGCACGGAGATTGGCGACGATGACCTCCGGATCCTGGTCGGGCACGAGCCGGATGTCGAGCCGGACGTGCCCCTCGGCCGGCGTGATCGTCTTCGCGCCCGGGCCGATGAAGCCCGACCACAAGCCCTGCACGTTGCAGGTCGGATTGAACGCCATGGCCCGAACGGCCTCCCGATCGTTCATGCCGGCCAGGAAGCCCTCGATCTCGAACTCGTGACGGAGCTCGGCGAGGTCCTCGGTCGGGGTAGCGTCGACAACCGCCAGCTGCCGGGGCGTCGGTGGAAGGACGCCGTCGGTCAGGCCATCGACCGCCGGCCGCCCGTCTCGATCCCAGAACGTCGCGAGCGCCTGGGTCAGACGGACGGGTGCGCTGGGCAGGATGGTTGCCAGGCTCGAGTGGGCGTCGTAGGCGATCGACTTGACCCTGAGCTCGATCACGATGATGCCCCGAACGCCGCCCACGATCTCGGGTCGGCCGGTCAGGTCGATGCCGCCGCCCTCGATCAGCGCCCCGTCGACCTTGCGAACGCCCGGGCTGAGGTCGAGCAGCTCGTCGAAGTGGCCGCTGCCGTACTCCTCCTCGCCTTCAACGAGGAAGCGGATCTTGCACGGCAGGGGGCCGATGGCGGCGAGGTAGGCCTCGATGCCCCAGACGCGCGACATCAGCTCGCCCTTGTTGTCGGTGGCGCCCCGAGCGTAGAGGCGCCCATCGCGAACCGACGGCTCGTACGGCGGCGTCGTCCAGAGCTCGTACGGCACGGCCGGCTGGACGTCGTAGTGCTGAACGGCGTTGAGGGTCCTGGGGCCTTCGCCAACCTCGCCGATGACGAGCGGCGGCACGCGGTCCTTCTCCGGCAGGCGGACGACATCGACGGTGGCCCCGAGCGCCCTGAGACGGTCCTCGATCCACCGGGCGGCGCCCGCGAGGCCCTCCGGCTGAGTCGACTCGGATGGGAAGCTGCAGAACTCGGCCAGCTCGTCCGTCCACCTGGGCATGCGCTCGTCGATGTACCGATCGAGAGCCGAGTAATCGCTCACGTCTGCCTCCTGTCTACCGCGGCGTCGATAGCCGAGCCGGCGGCAACCGTGTCGCCGCGGGCTGCCAGAGGCGCGACGCGAGCTCGCTCGGGTACGCTGCTCCGGAGCCGGACGGCGGTTGACCTTGCCCCCCGGCGGAGGAGCGAGCAGTGACCCAGCGTTACGACGCAGTCGTGATCGGCGGCGGCCATAACGGGCTGATCAGCGCGGCCTATCTCGCTCGCGCCGGTCTCAGGACGCTGGTCCTCGAGCGCCGGCACGTCCTCGGCGGCGCGGCTGTCACCGAGGAAATCGTGCCCGGGTTCCGGTTCTCCGTGGCCTCCTATGTTGTCAGCCTGTTGCGCCCCGAGATCATCCGCGAGCTGGACCTGCCACGCCACGGCCTCGACATCCTGCCGCTCGACGGGACGTTCACGCCGCTGCCCGAGGGCGGCGGGCCCTGGGGCAGCGGGCACGCGCGCGGCGGAGCCCACGACGGCGACTATCTCTGGCGAGTCAACGACCATGGCCGCACGATCCGGGAGCTCCGTCGCTGGTCGAAGGTCGACGCCGAGGCGTATGACGAATACGGGCGGCTGATGGTCGAGATGGCCCGCTTCATCAAACCGATCCTGGGCATCGTTCCGCCCGATCCAACCGGGAGGGATCCCCGCGAGTTCCTGCCGCTGGCCGGCCTCCTTCGCACGTTCCAGTCGCTGCCGGAAACGCAGCAGGCCGTCTTCGTGCAGCTCATGACGATGAGCGCCGCGGACTTCCTCGACCAGTGGTTGGAGACCGATCCGCTCAAGGCCACGATGTCGGCGTCGGGGATCATCGGCACGTTCCAGGGCGTGCGTTCCCCCGGCACGGCCTACGTCCTGCTGCACCACTACATGGGCGAGATCGACGGCGCGTTCCGCGCCTGGGGCATCCCCAAGGGCGGCACGGGCAGCGTTTCCATGGCGATCGCGTCGGCGGCCCAGGCGGCGGCGGCGGAGATCCGGACGGAGGCGCCCGTCGCGCGGATCGTCGTGCGGAACGGCCGGGCAACCGGTGTCGCCCTGGAGTCAGGCGAGGAGATCGAGGCCGCGACCGTCCTCTCATCGGTGGACGCGCGGCGGACCTTTCTCGGCTTCCTCGAGCCCGGCACGCTGGATCCGGCCTTCGAGGAGGAGGTCCGCCGTTTCAAGTTCCGTGGATCGTCGGGCAAGGTGAACCTGGCCGTCGATCGGCTGCCGGACTTCACGTGCCTCCCGGGCGACGGCGAGCACCTCCGCGGCGCGATCTCGTTCAGCCCCTCCGTGGAGTACATGGAGCGCGCCTACGACGACGCGAAGTACGGGCGCTTCAGCACCCGGCCCTACATCGACATGATCATTCCGACGCTCGTCGATCCGTCGATGGCGCCGCCCGGCAAACACGTCATCAGCTGCTTCATCCAGTACGCCCCGTATCACCTCGACCCGGCGCTGGGCACCTGGGACGACCAGCGCGAGGCGTTCGGGGACGCAGTGGTCGACACGATCGCCGAGCGTGCACCGAACATCCGCGACGTCGTGGTCGGCCGCCAGGTCCTCACGCCGCTCGACCTGGAGCGGACGCTGGGCCTCACCGAGGGGAACATCTTCCAGGGCGAGCTGTCGCTGGAGCAGCTGTTCTTCAACCGGCCCGTGCCGGGCTACGCGCGCTTCCGGAGCCCCGTTCGCGATCTCTGGTTGTGCGGCTCGGCGACGCATCCGGGCGGGGGGATCATGGGCGCAAACGGCCGGCTCGCGGCCCTCGAGGTGCTGCGCAGCCAGCGTCGGCGAGCCGCGTGACCACGGGCGGCGCGTGGGACGCGATCGTCGTCGGGGGCGGGCACAACGGACTCGTCACCGCGGCCTACCTTGCCCGGGCCGGTCTCGGAACACTCGTCCTCGAGCGGCGGGACCACGTTGGTGGGGCGGCCGAGACCGGCGAGATCGCCCCCGGCTTCCGCGGGCCGATCGCGGCGCACACGGTCGGGCGGCTTCGGCCTTCGATCGTTCGAGACCTGCGGTTGCGCGAGCACGGCCTGTCGCTTCTGGCACCCGACGTGCGTCTCTTCGCTCCCCAGCCGGACGGGACCGCGATCACCCTGTGGGCCGACGTCGCACGAACGGCGGACGGCCTTCGCGGTCGTTCGAAGAATGATTCGCAGGCCTGGCCGGCCTTCGATCGCCTGGTTCGCTCGCTGGGTCGCTTCCTCGCCGAGATCGCCGCGACGACCCCACCCGACATCCGTTCACCGTCCCTCGGGGACGCGCTCACCGGACTGCGACTCGGTCGTTCGTTCCGGGGACTCGGCAAGCACGACGCGAGGACGGCCTTGCGCGTCCTGCCCATGGCCGTCGCCGACTTCGTTGCCGAGGCGTTCGAGTCGGACCCGCTTCGGGCGCTGATCGCGTCGCGGGGCATCCAGTACACGGCAATGGGCCCGTGGTCGGCGGGCACGACCGCCGTACTGCTGACGGATTCGGCCGGCAACGACGGCGGTGCGCCGGGCCAGACGGTGTTCGCGAAAGGCGGGCCAGGTGCCGTCGCCGACGCCCTGGCCGCTTCCCTCAGGGCCTTCGGCGGGCAGATCCGAACCGGCACGGAGGTGACAGCGATCACGTCGGTCAATGGCCGGGCCAACGGCGTGGTCCTCGCCGGCGGGGAGGAGATCGGCGCCAGGTGCGTCATCTCCGGCCTCGACCCGAAGACGACGCTGACCCGGCTCCTTGATCCCGTCGAGGTCGGCCCGACGCTCGGCTGGCGGGCGAACAACTATCGAAGCCACGGGTCGACCGCCAAAGTGAACCTGGCGCTCTCGGCGCTGCCCCGCTTCACCGCGGCCGGCGATGAGGGCCGGCAACTGCTTCGGGGCCGGATCGTGATCGCGACGGGCATCGACGACCTGGAGCGCGCCTTCGACGACTCGAAGTACGGGCGAATGTCCGCACAGCCCTACATCGAGGCAAACCGCACAGGCACCGGCCGGCAGCCATGTCATGAGTGCCGTCGTGCAGTGGGCGCCCTTCCGGCTTCGCGATTACGAGTGGGACGACTGCCGCGACACCCTCGGCGACCTCGTCGTCCGCAGGCTCGAGGGGTTCGCGCCGGGCATCGGCGGCCTCGTGGTGGGGCGGCAGGTCCTCACGCCGCTCGACCTCGAGCGCGAGTACGGGCTGGCGGGCGGTCACCCACTCCATGGCGAGCCGTCCCTCGACCAGTTCTTCCTGTGGCGGCCACTCCTCGGACACGCGCGCTACCGAATGCCGCTCGAGCGGTTGTACCTGTGCGGATCCGGCGCGCACCCGGGTGGTGGGGTCACCGGCCAGCCCGGCCAGAACGCGGCCCGCGAGATCCTGTCGGACTGGAAGAAGCGTCGCCAATAGCGGCCGACGGTCCGCGGCGACATCCCCGATCGGCGTCCGCATCCCGCGGTGAAGCCTGGACGGATACCCTCTCGGGAAATGACCCCCGGGCCTGCCCCCGGCGATTGGTGGCGCCATGGCGTGCTGTACCAGGTCTACCCGCGTAGCTTCCAGGACAGCAATGGCGATGGCGTCGGGGACCTGGCCGGCATCACCTCGCGGCTGGACCACCTGAACGACGGGACACCGGACTCGCTGGGCATCGACGGGATCTGGCTGTCGCCCTTCTATCCGTCGCCGATGGCGGACTTCGGCTATGACGTCGCCGACTACTGCGATGTCGACCCGCGCTTCGGGACGCTCGCCGACTTCGACGAGCTCCTCGGGCAGGCCCACGAACGCGCCATCCGCGTCATCGTCGACCTCGTTCCAAACCACACCTCCGACGAGCATCCGTGGTTCCTCGAGGCGCGGGCCTCTCGCGACAACCCCAGGCGGGACTGGTACGTGTGGGCCGATCCCGCCGCGGATGGCGCGCCGCCCAACGACTGGCGCAGCGCGTTTCCCGCAGTGGGCCGAGCGTGGACGCTGGACCGCCGCACCGACCAGTACTACCTCCATTCGTTCACCCGGGAGCAGCCCGACCTCAACTGGTGGAACCCCGGGGTGCGCCGCGCGTTCGAGCAGATCCTTCGCTTCTGGCTCGATCGGGGGGTCGACGGCTTCCGCATCGACGTGGCCCACAGGACCGTGAAGCCGCGCGAGCTCCACGGCCACATCCCGGTCGAGAACATCCCCGGCGTGCTCGATCTGATGCCACCCGCGGACGAGCCCGAGCTCCACGCGCTCCTGCGCTCCTGGCGAGCGCTGCTGGACGAGTACGACGATCGCATGGCTGTCGGCGAGGTCTTCCTGTTCGACCCCGCGCGCCTCGTCAGCTTCTACGGGTCAGCCAACGACGAGCTCCACCTCGCCTTCAACTTCAGCTTCCTGCGCGCGCCCTGGTCCGCCGAGGCATTCCGCAGGGTCGTGGCGACGTTCGAACGCCTCCTTCCGAAGGGCGCCTGGCCCGACTACACGCTCTCGAACCACGACAACTCGCGAGCCGTGAGCCGGTATGCGCCCGACGGCGACCTCGAGCGGGGTCGAAAGCGGGCCCGGATGGCGGCGCTCATGCTCCTCACCCTGCGCGGAACGCCGTTCCTCTACTACGGAGAGGAGATCGGCATGGCCGACGGGCCGATCCCGCCGGAGCGTGTCGTGGATGTGGGCGGCCGCGACTCCGAGCGGACGCCGATGCAGTGGGACGCATCCAGGAATGGCGGTTTTTCGACCGCCGATCCGTGGTTGCCAGCGTCTCCGGAGGCTTCATCCGTGAACGTCGAGGCCCAGCGAGCGGATCCGGATTCGATGCTCAGCCTGTACCGCCGCCTCATCTGGAGCCGCCGCAGTCGGGCCGCGCTGCAGAGCGGCACCTACCGGGAGCTGCCGGGAATGCCCGCAGACTGTTTCGGCTACGTCCGGGAGGCGGGCACGGAGCGCGCCCTCGTTTGCCTCAATTTCGGATCGAAGCCGATCCGGATCCCCGAGGAAGAGCTGACCGGAGCGGGCCTTGGGGACCAGCTACGCGTGATCTCGACGGGGGCGGGCCGTGAGGGCCCCGCTCGGGGCGCGATCGAGCTCGAGCCCGACGAGGGCGTGCTGGTCGAGCCCTCGACGAGGCCAGAACCGCTGGCTGAGGAACGCGCGCGGGGCTAGCGTCGCTCCCGGCGGGCCTCGTCCACCAGCTCGCGCTCGACCTGCGCGGCGCGTTCGGGCGTCTGGGCGGCGACCGGGCGTCCGCGTCGCCTGCGGCGCCGTCGATCGGTTTGTCTGTCCGGGGCTGAGGGCCGCTTCCGTCCGGGAGTCGAGCCGTCCGCGGCCGGTGAACGTCCGGCCGAAGACCCCGCCGCGGACGCCGCGGCGACTGGCGCTGCGGGCACCACGTTCTCGACACCCGTGACGCTCCAGTCCCAGGTTCGCAGTCGCTTGAGGAGCTTCCGCGCCGTCAGGTCGAGCTGGATCGGCGTGACGGCGATCCGGCGATTCACGACGGCGTGAAAATCCGTCCCCTCGACCGCCAGTCCTGACGGCGGGGGACCGCCGATCCAGTAGTAGGGGATGCCGCGCGGGTCGAGACGCTGGACGAGCTCGTCCTGGTAGACCCGCTTGCCGAGTCGCGTCACCTCGATCCCGTGGCATTCCTCGGGCGGGACGGCCGGCACGTTGACGTTGATGAGCTGCCCGGGCGAGAGGCCGTGCTCGAGGATGTTCCGCGCCGTGATCGCCGCGACCCTTGCGGCCAGCGTGAAGTCGGGATGCTCGTAGTACTCCTGCGAGATCGCGAACGCGGGGCAGCCGTTGATGACCGCCTCCATCGCCGCGCTGACCGTTCCCGAATAGGTGATGTCGTCGCCCAGGTTGGCGCCGTAGTTGATGCCCGATGCGACGAGGTCGAAGCCGTGCCCGAAGTAGCCGAGGAAAGCGAGGCTCACGGCGTCCGTCGGCGACCCGTCGACCGACCAGCCGGTCGAGCCGTCGGCGAGAGTCCGCTCGCGGACGCGGAGCGGGCGCATCAGCGTCTTCTGGTGGCCCACCGCGCTCTGGTTCGTCTCTGGCGCGACAACGAACGTCTCGCCCATCGGGTCGAGGGCCTGCTTGAGCGCGAGCAGCCCGCGCGACTCGATGCCGTCATCGTTGGTGACGAGGATCCGCGGTCGCGAGCTCCAGTCGGGCAGCGGTCGGGCGGTGCGTCGAAGCGCTCGCGGGCCTCCACGCCGTCCGCCACCCGCCAGTGGCTCTCCACGCTCCTTGTCGAGGTCGCGACGTTCGACCCGCGCGCGCTCGCGGGTCATGTCCGGGCGATCGCGACTGCCGTCGGTCAAGCGCTCGATCCCAGGTCCGGCCCGGCCGTGCCAATCGCCGTGCCAGGGGAGGGTGTCGAGGTCGAGACGGCCCCAGGTCCGGCGGTCGAGACGGCCCCAGGTCCGGCCGTCGAGGCGGTTGAGGGCCCAGCGGTCGAAGCCGTCGAGGGTCCACCGGGCGATGCCAGGTCCTCGACGTCAGGGTCGATCCCGGGCGAGGGCTCGCGCGGAATGCGCACCTCGCGGCCTTCCCGAGCAGCGAGGCGCTCGGCTGCCCGCCGGGTGATGGGCCCGGTCGCCCGGACCTGCCCGAGAATGTGGAAGAAGAACGCGGAAACGACCGCCGCGATCGGGATGCCGAAGATTGCGCCGGCGATCCCGCCGATCTTCGAGCCGATGAGGACCGAGGCGATGACGACGATCGGGTGGATGCCAACCGCCTGCTCCATCAGCCGCGGCTGGAGCACGTTCATGACGATGATCCAGCCGATCGCCATCGCGATCAGTGTCGGCAGCAGGACCTCCGGCTTCAGGAGCATTGCGACGAGCACGGGCGGCGCCCACGACACGAACGGGCCGAAGAATGGAATCGCCATGAGAACGCCTGAGAGGGCGGAGGTCGCGGGCAGGTAGTCGAGGCCGAAGATGCCGCTCACGACCGCGGCCACCAGCCCGTACACCGCGCCCATCACCGCCTGACCCCGCAGGAAACCCCCGAATGAGCGGGCGACGGTCGTCTCGAGAAGCCGGGCCTCCTCCCGGTCGCGGTCGGCGACCATGTACAGCGACAGGATGAGGACCAGCAGCAGGTTGCCGAGGACGCCGAGGCTCGCCACGGCCAGCTGCTGGAGCGGCCCGACCAGCTCGTTGGCGTAGCTGGCGACGTTGTCGAGGAAGGCATTGGCCTGCGCGAACAGGTCGACCTGCCCGAGGCCGATGGCGCGGAGGCGGTCCTGCCACGGCGCCAGGATGGCCGGGATCTGGTCGCGCAGCTGTGGAACGTTGCGGATGAAGTCGCTGATCGAGCTCCCGATCGCGTTCGCGACGAGCACGGTCAGGAACACGAGCGCGCCGAGCAGCGCTGCGTAGACCACCACGACCGCAGCGACCCGTGGCAGGCGCGGGACCATGCGTACCAGCGCCGAAACGATCGGGCTGAGGATGAACGCCAGCAGCCAGGCCAGGAAGAAGACGAGCACGATGTCGCCGAACGAGAAGAACAGGTCCTGGACGAAGCCGATGACGACGAACGCCGCAGCGAGTGTCGCGAGAATCAGCAGGGCATCGAGCCAGCGCCGTTGTCGCTCAGTCAGGGAAAAGGCCATGGGCTAACTCGTCCTTACCGCACCCCATCGGGGAGTGGCTGCCCCTCCCCAACGGTCATGGTAGACCCTCGCCATTGGCGACCGCTTACGTCGGCGGACGCCGGACGGGCCCGCTCGGTTCAGCTTTGCATCCGGGGACTGCGAAGCCCTTCCTACGAGGCGGCAGGCGCCGACAGGACATGTTTGTCAGCCCGAAACGGCTACCGATCCAGCGCATCGGCGCCTCCAGGCGGCCGCCCACGATCCCCCAGTCCACCGATGCATGAATGAACCGACGCAAGCCGTCGGGCACGCGGTAGCGCACGACCCGGCTAAAGGCACGGCCGGCGAGGGACGCCACCCAGCGCGCCCGCGGAACCGCACTCGCTGTTTCCCACACCCATGCACCTCCGGACTCATAAGCGGAGGCATAGCGGCCCGCTTCGGGACCCACAGGAGGATCCACGCTCGGAAATTGGGACAGCGGGCTCCGAGCCCCCCAGCCCGCCGGATGTTCCGCTTTGCAGTCCGCCGATGGCTGAGGGTGCGATCGGTTCCGATGCGACTGAATGAGTCACAGACTGCACGCAGCCTGGGTCCAGCTACCGGAGCGGAGGCCCATCTTCGCGCGGACCTCGGCCATCGTCGCCTCGGCCTTCGGCCGCAATCGATCCGCGCCGCTCTCGAGGATGCGTTCGACCAGCGACGGGTTCGCGATCAGCTCAAGGAACCGCTCCCGGGCCGGCGAATAGTGGGCCACGATCCGATCGGCCAGAAGCTTCTTCGTATCCACGCAACCGGTGCGCGCGGTTCGCTCGCCCTCCCAGATCTCCTCGAAGTCGGGCCCGAAGAAGCGGTGCAGCCGGCACACGTTGCACACCTCCGGGCGGCCCGGGTCGGTGCGCAGGATCCGTTTCGTGTCGGTCACCATCGACGTGACCTGCTTCCGGATCAGCTCGGGCGGTCCAAGGATGTCGATCGTGTTGCCGAGCGACTTGCTCATCTTTCGGACGCCGTCCGTACCCAACACGACCGGCGCCTCCGTGTAGACCGCCTGGGGCTGGGGGAAGGTGTCGCCATAGCGGTTGTTGAACGACCGGACGATCTCCCGTGACAGCTCGAGGTGGGCGGCCTGGTCCTTCCCGACGGGAACCAGCGTCGCCTTGTAGATCACGATGTCGGCCGCCTGAAGGACGGGGTAGGTGAGCAGTCCGTGGTTGATGTCGTTCGGTTGCTGCTCTCGCTTTTCCTTGTAGGTCGGGGTCCGCTCCAGCCAGCTGACCGGCGTGACCGTCGCGAGCAGCCAGGCGAGCTCGGTGTGCTCCGGGCGGTGCGACTGCACGAACAGTGTGCATCGCTCCGGATCCAGGCCCAGCGCGAGGAGCGAGGCCGCCATCTCCCGCGTGCGCTCGCGCAGCAGGTCGGCGTCGTGCGTGCTCGTCAGGGCGTGGTAGTCGACGATGCAGTAGATCGCCTCGTATTCCGACTGCAGGCGCACGTAGTTGCGGACGGCGCCCAGGTCGTTGCCGAGATGGACGATCCCGGACGGCTGGATGCCGCTGAAGATGCGCGCGCGAGCCTGTGGCGCTTCGACCGGCGCGGGTGCGGATGCCGTCGCGAGTGCGCTCATGGTCGCGGAGTGTAGCGGCGCTCCCACACTCGGACGGACCTCCACACGACGCGCGGAACGGATACCCGCTTGCAATGCGCTCGCAACGCGATTCGACGGCCCGTTATTCGCCTGAGGGAGACGGCGGAATGATTGTCCGCTCAATCGCGACGGAGGCGCGAGCGTTCGACAGCGCGTTCGTAATCGAAGGGTGAGGACTGGGCCGAGCGCCGCGTTGAGGGAGCGCGGGCCGGTGGGAAGGGAGGTTCTCCGTGGCTTCTGCGACTGCGCCGGCTGGCGTGGCAAACGCGCGCGCCGTCTACGACTACAAGATCCCGTTCGTCATCGCGGCCTCGTCGGCGGGGACGACGATCGAGTGGTACGACTTCTACCTCTACGCGGTCCTGACGCCGTTCCTGGCGCCGCTCTTCTTCCCGAGTCACGACGCGACCGCCTCGCTGCTGGCCGGCCTCGCCGCGTTCGGCGCCGGGTTCGCCGTGCGGCCGTTCGGGGCGGTCGTTTTCGGCCGGATCGGCGACATTGTTGGCCGGAAATTCACCTTCCTGCTGACGATCAGCCTCATGGGCATCGCCACGACGCTGATCGGGCTGCTACCGACCTACGCCGCGATCGGCATCCTGGCACCGATCCTCCTGGTCGCCCTTCGCCTACTGCAGGGCCTCGCGCTGGGCGGGGAGTACGGTGGGGCCGCCATCTACGTCGCCGAGCACGCTCCCGACGACAAGCGCGGCCAGTACACGAGCTGGATCCAGACGACGGCGACCATCGGGCTGCTGCTCGCATTGTTCGTGCTTGCCCTGACCCGGATCGGACTCGGCGAGGAGGCCTTCAAGGCCTATGGCTTCCGGATCCCGTTCATCATCTCGGCGATCCTGGTCATGTTCGCGATCTATATCCGGCTCCGGCTTCGCGAGACCCCGCTCTACAGCCGGCTCAAGGCAGAAGGCCGCACGTCGACGCAACCGCTCCGCGAGAGCATCGGCAATACCCGCAACGGTCGGCTCATCCTGCTGGCCCTGCTGGGCATGACGGCCGGCCAGGGCGTCGTCTGGTACCAGGGTCAGTTCCAGGCCCTGTTCTTCCTCGGCACCACCCTCAAGGTGCCGTTCCAGACCGCCTACCTGATCGTCGGGGCCGCGATCGTCCTCGCCACGCCGTTCTTCATCTTCTTCGGCCGCCTGTCGGACAGCATCGGGCGCAAGAAGATCATCCTCGGCGGGGCATTGCTGGCCGCGGTCACCTACTACCCGATCTACAACCTCATGTACCAGTACGCGAACGTGACGCTGGGCGGGGACAACAAGATCGCGTCCTCGGCTCCGAATATCGCGGCCGAGGTCGTCCTAGTCTTCATCCAGATCGTCTACGTGACGATGGTGTATGGCCCGATCGCCGCGTTCCTGGTCGAGTTCTTCCCGGCGCGCATCCGATACACATCACTGTCGATCCCGTACCACTTCGGGAACGGCTGGTTCGGCGGCTTCCTGCCGCTGATCGCGGCGGCCCTCGCTGCCTCCACCGGCAACATCTACGCGGGCCTGATCTACCCGATCGCGATCGCGTTGATGTCGGTGGTCATCGGGGGCCTGTTCATCCGTGAAACCAAGGACACACGGATCTGGGACGAGGTGTCGGCGAGCGCAGCTCCTGAACGCATCCCGGGCGCGGTAACGGAGGCCACGCCCGGCTAGCCCGCGGGGACGGCGAGGTCGCAGGACCGCGACCGGACGCCGACCGCGAGCCCAGCGAGGGGAGGACCCGGGAAGCCTCCCCTCGCGTTTTACGAGCGGTTCGATCGCAAGGCGCAGGCGGGAGGCCGATTCCGGTCGGCTAGGATGCGCGCCATGTCCGGACCGGCCGACCACCACTCGTCGTGAGCCCGCGCGCGGTGCTGGGCGTCGGCCTGCTTGGCGCGGGCACTGTCGGTCGAGAGGTCGCCCGTACGCTGCTTGGGCAGCCTCCGGAGCTTTTGTCACCCGACGCGCCGGACCTCCGCCTGAAGGCCGTTGCCGTGCGGAATGCCGCAAAGCCTCGCCGGGGGATACCTGCGGACCTCCTCACAGATGCGCCGGCACACGTCGTCGCGGACCCCGACATCGACGTGGTCGTTGAGCTGATGGGCGGCGACGAGCCGGCCCGAACGCTGATCTCGGCGGCACTGGCGGCCGGCAAGGCAGTCGTGACCGCAAACAAGCACGTGCTCGCGCATCACGGACCGGAGCTCGAAGCGATCGCCCGGCGCGCCGGGTCCGCATTGCGCTTCGAGGCGTCGGTCGGCGGCGGGATCCCCCTGCTCACGCCTCTTGCGGCGCAGCTCGCCCCGAGCGGCGTGTCCCGGGTACGCGGGATCGTGAACGGCACCAGCAACTTCATCCTGACCGAGATGGCCGCGGAGGGCCGCGAATACCGTGACGCGCTGGCCGACGCACAGGCGGCCGGCTATGCCGAGGCCGACCCGACCGCCGACGTCGAGGGCCTGGACGCGGTCAACAAGCTCGTGATCCTCGCGCGCCTGGCGTTCGGCATGTGGGCCGATCCAGGCGACATCGTGCGCTCGGGTTGGACGGCGCATGGGGTCGGGAGTCCGGGTATCAGCGGGGTGTCCCGGGAGGAGCTGGCCGGAGCGTCCGCGAGCGGCCTCGCGATCAAGCTGATCGCCGATGCGCGCCGCCTCGCCGATGGGAGTGTGTCGTTGTCGGCACAGCCGACGGCCGTCCCGCTGGCAGACCCGATTGCCCGGATCCGCGGCGTCACGAACCGGGTCGAGGTCCGGGCCGAAAAGCTCGGCAGCGTTGCGTTCAGCGGACCCGGGGCCGGTGGCCCGGCGACGAGCGCGGCCGTGATCGCCGACCTCCTTGCGATTGCCCGTGATGGCGGCAGCACGTGGGCGAGTCTCGAGCCGGCGACCGACCGAGCGCCGGCGGTCGCCGGACCGCTCGAGGAAGCCCCGGATCGTGGGTGGTTTGCCTTTATCCCCGGCACGGGCAAGCTCACGCTGGCGGACGACCGGGCGTCCTCGGTCCGGACGGAGATGGGAGCGGCGATCCACCTGCGATGCGGCAGCCTGGCGGACATGCGGCGGCTCCTGCGGGAGGCCGCACCCCGCGTTCGCAACGTCACGATCTACCCGGCCGACGAACAGGCACCAGCCGCGGTCTCGGGAGTGAGCCGGTGACCCACCAGGGTGTGACAGACGCGACGGGAGCGCGACGCCCCCTGCTTGTCGAGCACTACCGACGGTTCCTGCCGATCACCGACGCGACGCCGCGACTGACGCTTGGCGAAGGTTTCACGCCGCTGCTCCACGCTCGACGCCTGGGGAGCGAGCTCGGGCTTACGAACCTCTACCTCAAGGTCGAGGGCCAGAACCCGACCGGCAGCTTCAAGGACCGGGGCATGGTCGTGGCCGTCTCGAAGGCCCTCGAGGAGGGCGCCGACGCCGTTATTTGCGCGTCGACCGGCAACACGTCGGCCTCGGCGGCTGCATACGGAGCGGCGGCTGGGCTCGAAGTCGTGGTGGTGCTTCCGGCCGGCCAGATCGCGCTCGGCAAGCTTCTCCAGGCGCTGGTCGCGGGCGCCCGGGTCGTGGCGATCGACGGCAACTTCGACCAGGCGCTGTCGGTCGTCCGGCAGCTCG
>VBFZ01000172.1:14216-24474 GCA_005880805.1 Chloroflexota bacterium
ACCCGTACCGGCTCGCGGGCCAGCAGACCGCGGCTTTCGAGGTCTGCGACGACCTCGGACGCGCACCGGAGATCCTCGCCATCCCGGTCGGCAACGCAGGAAACGTCAGCGCGTACTGGGCGGGGTTCCTGGCGTATCACGCGGCGGGGCTGAGCTCGTCGCTGCCACGGATGTTCGGATTCCAGGCGGAGGGCGCCGCGCCGATCGTGCTCGGGCACGTAGTCGAGCGACCCGAGACGGTCGCGACCGCGATCCGGATCGGCAATCCGGCTTCGTGGCAGAAGGCGACGGCCGCGCGCGACGAGTCGGACGGGCTGATCCGCGCCGTGACGGACGAGCAGATCCTGTCCGCGTATCGCGATCTCGCACGCCTGGAAGGAGTCTTCTGCGAGCCGTCCTCAGCCGCCTCCCTCGCCGGCGTCGCACAGCTCACAGCGTCGGGTGAACTGGACCGCGACGCCGTGATCGTCTGCGTGCTCACCGGATCGGGTCTCAAGGATCCGCGGAGCGCGGAAACGGTCGCCGCCCCGATCCTGGAGGCAGGGCCGACGGCCGACGATGTCCGACGCGCCCTCGGTTGGTGAGCGCTCATGCCGCCTCCGCAGCGTCCCCCGAGCAGGGGTGAGCGCGTGAAGAGCTGGCTGGCCGAGCTCGACGGGCGCCGAATCCTCGTCGAGGTTCCTGCGTCGTCCGCGAACCTCGGCGCGGGCTACGACTGTCTCGCGCTGGCGCTCGACCTTGTCAACCGGATCGAGCTCGAGGTCCGCGGATGGAGTCGTGGCGAAGTCGACCTGTCGGTCGACGGCGAGGGCGCAGGCGAGCTGCCGTCCGACCGCACGAACCGCTTCGTGCGCGCGCTCGAGTCGATCCTGACGGAGGTCCGCGGCGAGCTCCCGGTGGGTGCCGCGTGGGGCGTCGAGATGCGCAACAAGATCCCGCTCGCGCGGGGGCTCGGCTCGTCCGCAGCCGCCACCGTCGGCGGTCTCGTCGCGGGTAACGCGCTGCTCGGCGAGCCGCTCACCAATCGGGAGCTGCTGCGACTGGCGACCGAGATCGAGGGCCACCCCGACAACGCAGCCGCGGCATTGCTGGGCGGCTTCACCGTCGTCGGACCTTCAAACGGTGGGGTCGAGGCCCTGCGTTTCGACGCCCCGCGAGACCTCCGGGCCGTCCTGTTCATCCCCGACCTGCGTCTCGAGACGAAGGCGATGCGGCGCGCCCTGCCTCGATCGGTGCCGCTTGCCGATGCGACCGCGAACCTCGGCCGCCTGGCGCTCGGCGTCGCGGGTCTCGCGAGCGGTCACTACGAGCTGCTCCGCGTCCTGACCATCGACCGTCTCCACGAACCGTACCGCGCCAAGCTCTATCCGCAGTTGCCGCTCCTCGTCGAGGCGGCGCGCGAGGCGGGAGCCATCGGCGCCTGCCTGTCCGGGGCCGGATCGACGGTCGTAGCGTTCTCCGATTCGGTGTCGGCGTTCACCCGCATCGAGGCGGCGCTGCTCGGCGTGGCGGCCGAGAACGACCTGCCGGGACGCGTCGAGATAGCCGCACCGCGGAACCAGGGAGCACGCGTCCTGACGCGACGCTGAGCACGGCCGGACGTCCGAATTGAACGAGGCTCGGGCGGAACCGATATCTCCGGGTGCGCCGCCTTTCCGACCGACGTCGGAACCGAGTGCGCTGCACGAACGTCCCGGTGGCGCGCCGTTCGACCGAACGGCCAGTTGGGAGAACTGGGATGTCACGTCTCCTTCGGCATCGCGCTCTTGCCGCGATGAGCATCCTTGCCGTGTTCGCCCTCATCGCGGCGTGCGGTGGCTCCGCGACCCTTTCGAAGGTCGGTGGGCCCGTCGGGCAAAACTTCCAGGGTCAGCCGGCACCCTCGGCGGCAGCCTCGCCCGGCGCCACCTCGGCCAACGCGGGGGCCTCTGGGAGCAAGTCACAGGCTGATCAGCAGGCACCGATCCAGGACACCGCCTACATCGTCAAGACCGGCACGATGACTGTCGAGGTCCCGCGCCTCGACGAGACGCTCCTGAAGGCCCGCGCGGCGATCACCGGCCTCGGTGGATACATCGCCGGCTCACAGCAGGTCAACAACAAGGACCGCTCCACCGCCTCGCTCACGTTCCGAATCCCCGTGGCTCGCTGGGAGGATGCCCTCGACGCGATCCGCAAGCTCGACTCGGTGAAGGTCAAGGACCTCACGACGAACTCGGTCGAGATCACCGGCCAGGTGCTCGACCTGGGCGCCCGGATCGACAACCTCAAGGCGACCGAGCGGCAGCTTCTGCTGATCATGGGCAAAGCCGTGAAGATCACTGACATCCTCGAGGTCCAGTCGAGGCTCACGGACGTCCAGGGCCAGATCGAGCAGCTGTCCACGCAACAGGCGCACCTGCAGCAACAGGCCGCTCTCTCGACGCTCACGGTCGTCTTCTCGACGCCCGCGCCACAGGCGGTGACCGAAACCTCCAAGGGCTGGGACCCCGCCGCCGAGCTCGATCACGCGGTCGCCCAATTGCTTGGGATCGGCCAGTCACTCGCGACCGCGGGAATCTGGTTCGCGATCGTGTGGCTGCCTGTCCTCTTCGCTGTCGTCCTTGTCGCTCTGGTCGTCCGCTTCGCTGCGGGCCGGCTGGGTCTGCTCCGCCGACCGGACGGCGGGCCCGGTCCGGAGCCTGCAGCGCCGGCGGCGTAACCCTGGCTCAGGCGCCCGCGCGGGCCGCCAATCGAGCCTCGATGAAGCGCCGGACCTCGGTCCACGCCTGCTCCGAGGTCTTGGCGAATTCGTCGGCCTTGCGGTCGAAGAAGCTGTGGGGCGCCTTCGGGTAGGTGATGATCCGGTGGTCGACGCCGGCATCCTGCAGGGCATGCTCGAAATCGCGCACCGCGGCGGCCGGGATGCCCTGGTCGGCGCCTCCGAAGATGCCCAGGATCGAGCCCTGCACCTGGGAGGCGAGCTCGGAAGGAGCGGGTGAGCCGCTGCGGTGCGGGCCCGTCGGCCAGCCATAGAAGCCGATGGCGCCGTTCACCCCGACCCCCATCGTGCTGGTCAGGAACGCGATGCGGCCGCCGAAGCAGAACCCGATCGTGAAGAGCTGCCCCACGGAACCTCCGTCGTCGCTTCGCAGGTAGGAGGCAGCCGCCGTGATGTCGGCCGTCAGGCCCTCGTAGCTCGTCTGGCCGAGGTGGGGCGTGTAATCGAACTCGGGGCCGCGGCGGCCAAGCCCCGCAGTCCGCCCGAAGTAATCGATCGCGATGGCGTGCAGCCCGATCTCGGCGAACCGCTCCGCCAGGTCCTCGTAGTAGGCGTGCAGCCCGCGGACATCGGGCAGGACCACGATCCCCGCCCCGCTCGGTTCCGCCGGGCGTGCCACGAACGCCGAGAAGCGGTTGCCGTCGCTCGACCTGAGCGTGATCTCCGCGGAGTCTGCCGCACCGCCGGCGATGCTGGGGATGGGCGGCCGGCTGTCGTGGTCGAAGCACATCGTGCTGCACCTCCATGTCGCTCTCTTCACGCGATTGTCCCAGCGATCGGCGATCTCGTCTCCGAAGGGGGAATGCCGAAACCCCGCTGCTAGAATCCGCCGATGCCCGCCCCGCTCGTCGTGCAGAAGTTCGGCGGCTCGAGCCTCGCCGATGCCGACCGGATCCGGCGGGTGGCCCGACGCATCGCCCGAGAGCGTGCCGCCGGCTCGGATCTGGTGGTGGTCGTTTCTGCGATGGGCGACGCCACGGACGAGCTGCTCGCCCTGGCCCATGGCATCACCGATGACCCGGATTCACGCGAGCTCGACATGCTGCTGGCCACGGGCGAGCATCAGTCCGCGACGCTCGTCTCGATGGCCCTCCACGCGCTCGGGCTGCCGGCCATCAGCCTGACCGGCCCGCAAGCCGGCATCACGACCGACGGCCGCTACGGCAAGGCCCGCATCGCCAACATCGAACCGCGGCGGGTCCAGGCCGAGATCGAGAAGGGCAAGGTCGTCATCGTCGCCGGCTTCCAGGGGCTGAGCGGCGACACCGCAGCCGACGCGGAGATCACGACGCTCGGCCGGGGCGGCTCCGACACGACCGCGGTCGCCCTCGCCGCGCGCCTCGGCGCCGATCGCTGCCAGATCTTCACCGACGTGAGGGGTATCTACACTGCCGATCCACGGCACGTGCCGGACGCCCGGCAGTTGCCGGTCATCGGCTACGAGGAGATGCTCGACCTCGCCGGCCAGGGCGCCCAGGTCATGCAGGCTCGCGCGGTGGAGCTCGGCTGGGTGAACGGCGTCGTCATCGAGGTCCTGAGCTCGTTCGAGGACGCACCCGGCACACTCATCAAGGAGGACCCCTTCGTGGAGCAGCGCAACAAGGTCCGGGGCCTGGCCCACGATCGGAACGTCGCGAAGGTAACCCTCGTGGAGGTGCCGGACCGCCCGGGCGTCGCCCATGCCGTCTTCGCGCCGCTCGCCGACGGCGGCATCAACGTCGACATGATCGTCCAGAACGTCGGCCATCACGGTGCGACCGACCTGTCGTTCACGGTCCCGGAGGTCGACCTCGCCAGGGCGAAGCGCATCCTCGAACCGGTGGTTCGCGACCTAGGCTTCCGCGAGATGACGACCGACTCGGCGGTCGCCAAGGTGTCCATCGTCGGCGCGGGCATCCAGAATGCCCCCGGATACGCGGCCCGCATGTTCGGGGCGCTGGCAACCGCCGGGGTGAACATCGAGATGATCACGACGTCCGAGATCCGGATCACCTGCATGATCGCCGAGGACGAGGTCGAGACGGCCGTCCAGGCACTACACGCAGCCTTCGAGCTCGCGAGACCGGACGACGTCACAGACGCAGCCGACGCCGGCGGACCCACCGCGAGCGCCGTCGCTTCGTGACCGTGGCGACGTTCCTCTCCCGCCGGGAGCGCTTCTCGAACGTCGGATCCACGAACGACGTGGTCCGCTCGTGGCTTTCGGACGGGGTACCCGAAGTCTGCCTCGCGGTCGCGGACGAACAGTCCGCGGGGCGCGGTCGGGAGGGCCGCTCGTGGTACGCGCCGAAGGGCACGAGCCTGCTCCTCTCAATGGGCTTTCGACCCAGCTGGCTGCCGGCTGCCGAGACCTGGCGGCTCGCCGCCGTGATCTCGCTTGCAATGGCGGGCGCGGGCGAGGAGGTGGCCGGGCTGCGGCCAGGTGCGGTTCGGCTGAAGTGGCCGAACGACCTGTATGCCGAGTCGGGCGACATGGCGGCGAAGCTGGGCGGCGTGCTCGGCGAAACCCACGGCATCGGCACCGACGACCCGCGCGCGATCATCGGCCTGGGCATCAACGCCGACTGGCGACCGTCGGACTTCCCGCCCGATCTCGCGGACCAGATGACGAGCCTGCGCGCGATCGGCGGGGACCACCCGATCGACCACGCCGCGCTGCTGGAAGCGTTCGTCGAACGCGTCGAGTCGGGCATCGGGGCCTTGCGCGTCGGCCGCTTCGATGCCGCCGAGTGGATGGCACGCCAGCTGACGACCGGGCGAGTCTGCTGGCTCGAGCAGCCGGACGGCCGCGTCCTCCCGGTCCGTGCCGTGGGCGTCGACGACGAAACGGGCGCCCTGATCGTCGAGAGCGTCGAGGGCGAGGACGAAGAGGAACAGGTGAGCGCAGCCTCTCGCCACGAGCCCGCCGACGAGGAGGGCCATCACGGCGCGCGGCGCATCCACAGCGCGGCCGTGCAACACGTCCGGCTTTACGAGCCACGGATGGCGGCGGCCGGACCGGTGTCGCCGGGCCGGGTGTAACGGAGTGCCTTCGCCGGTGTTCTGGAAGGCAGGCGCACAAGAGGAGTCGCGTCGCCTCGCCCATTTCGATCGGGATCGCCTGCTCGTGCAGCGCGCGCAGCGCGACCCGGCCGCATTCGACGCCCTGTACCGCAGGTACCTCGCCCAGGTGTATTCGTACGCGTACTACGAGCTCGGCGACCATCACGAAGCCGAAGACGCCACGGAACGGACCTTCCTGCTCGCGCTCTCGGGCCTGCCACGCTTCGAGGAGCGGGCAACGCCAGAGGATGGCGAGGGCGCGTCGACCTTCCGCGTCTGGCTCTTCCGGATTGCGCGCAACGTGGTCGCGAATCAGAGGCGGGCCCGCCGCCGGCACCCGACCGCTCCACTGGAAGCAGCGTCCACCACCGCCGACCCGCTCGACCTCGAGGCCCGCACGACCGAGCGGGCAGCCGCGGCCGACGCCTGGGCCGCAGTCGACCGGCTTCCGGGCGACCGGCGTCGGGCGCTCCTGTTCCGCTTCGTTGACGAGATGTCGACGGCGGAGATCGCCGGCGTGCTCGGGCGGTCCGAGGGAGCCGTCCGCGTGCTGATCCACCGCGCCCTTCGGAGCGTTGCCCGCGACCTTCGCTCGGCCGACGAACGGTGACCCTGCCGATCGGAGACCGGCTCGAGGCCGAAGCCCTCCTCACCGACCATTACCTCGACGCCCTGCTCGCGGCGAACGACCGCCATGCGCAGGACGCGCCCTCGGACCCTCGCCTCGACGCGGACCTGAGGCGGGCGGCCGCCTGGCTGCGCTCGAGCCTCACGCGCGTTCACCCCTCGTTCCGCTTCGAGGAGCGGCTTGCCGCCCGGCTCGCGGAAGTGGCGGCAGGCCTTCGCCTCGCCCCGGCCGCCGGCGGAGAAGGCGGCTCGGTGCCGTTCCCCGGACTCGCGTTCGACCCCTCGCAGGAGCCCGGGCCGGGCTTCGACGATGAGAAGGGTCGGGACGCTGGTCCGTCGCGCGAGCTCCTGATCGGCGGCGCCCTCACGTCGGCCGCCCTCTCGATCGCAGGCGCGGCATTCGTCGCCTGGCGGCGGAGCCGGGGTCAGGGCTCGCCGATGGCCCGTGCCGTTCGCGCCGCACGCGAGAGCCGGGCGCTTGGCCGGCTCCCCGAGGTCGACGCCCGGCGGGCATTGGACTGATGCCGATCAAGCTGCCGTCCTTCCGGGGGCGCCGCGACACCTACCCGCCTGACCTCTGGACCAAGTGCCCGAGCTGCGGCGAGATGCTTTTCAACAAGCAGCTCGACAAGGTGGACCGGGTCTGCCCCAACTGCGGACATCACTTCCGCCTGTCGGCCAGGGCCAGGCTGGACCTCCTGCTCGACCGGGACAGCTTCCACGAGCGTGACGAAGGCCTGCAGTCGCTCGATCCGCTCGGGTTCGTCGACCAGAAGCCGTACCCCGACCGTATCGCCGCCGCGCAGGTCGCAACCGGCATGCGCGACGCGGCCGTCTGGGGAATGGGCACGATCGAAGGCCGTCAGGTCGCGATCTGCGTCATGGACTTCGCGTTCATGGGCGGCTCGATGGGCAGCGTCGTCGGCGAGAAGGTGACGCGCGCGGCGGAAACCGCACTGGAGCTGCGCATCCCGCTGATCGTCGTGTCGGCCTCGGGCGGCGCACGCATGCAGGAGGGGACGCTCGCGCTGATGCAGCTGGCCAAGACGGTGGCCGCACTGGAGCGCTTGCGGGCCGAAGGCGTCCCCTACGTCTCGATCCTGACCGATCCGACGACCGGCGGCGTGTTCGCGTCCTACGCAGCCCTCGGCGACGTGAACCTGGCCGAGCCCAATGCGCTCATCGGCTTCGCCGGTGCACGCGTCTCCGCCGGAACGATCGCCAGCGAGCTCCCGGAGGGCTTCCAGCGCTCGGAGTTCCTGTTCCGGCACGGCTTCGTGGATCGCGTCGTTCACCGCAGCGAGCTGCGCGCCGAGGTCGCGACACTGCTGCGCTTCCTGGAACCGGTCATCTTCGAGGAGGCCGGTGTCGAGGCAGCGACCGTGCCGGCTTTCCGACCGCTTTCATTCCTGTCGTCACTGGCCGAGCGCGTCTCGGACCTTGCCGCGTCAGAGGGCGACGGCCGGACGCCGACGAACGGGCGGCCCGCGGCCCCGTCGACGCCTGCATCCTCCTCGGCGCCCGCATCTTCCTCGACGACGCTCGGCCCGGCCCGCGCGAGACCCTCCCGCCCACCCGGAGACCAGCCCGAGCAGTCCCCCAGCGGCGCGCCTGCCCCGGCAAAAGAGCCGGCCAGATCCCGGGGTCAACGCGATGGTTGAGCGCCTGCTCGGCCGCGGAGGCGGTACCGACGGTCGGCCAACCGCGGCCCCCGACCCGAGCCCCGACGTCTGGGCGCGCCTTCAGCTTGCCCGCAACCTCAAGCGCCCGCACACCCTCGAGCTCGTCGCCGCGATGGCGGACGAGTTCATCGAGCTGCATGGGGACCGGCTTTTCGGCGACGACGAAGCTTTGGTCGCCGGCCTGGCGCGCATCGGCGGCCGGCGAATGGTCGTCGTCGGCCAGCAGAAGGGCGCCGAAACCGACGAGAACATCCGGCGGAACTTCGGGATGCCGCACCCGGAGGGGTATCGCAAAGCCATTCGCTTGATGGAGCTCGCGGAGCGATTCCGCCTGCCGGTCGTCACGTTCGTCGACGTCCCTGGGGCGAACCCGGGCCCGGAGTCGGAGGAGCGTGGAATCGCCGAGTCGATCGCCCGCTCGATCGGGGTCATGACCCGCCTCCGCACGCCGATCGTGGCGGTGATCACGGGCGAAGGCGGATCCGGCGGCGCGCTGGCGATCGCCGTGGCCGACGTCGTGATCGCGCTCGAGAACGCCGTCTATTCCGTCATCAGCCCCGAAGGCTGCGCGGCGATCCTGTGGCGCACGCCCGACCAGGCCGAGACTGCCGCCGCTGCGATGAAGATGACCGCAGAGGACCAGCAGGCGCTCGGCGTCGTCGACCTCGTGATTTCCGAGCCGGGCGCCGGAGCGCACACGGATCCGATCGAGACGGCCCGCCGCCTGAAGATCGCGATCCTGGCCGAGATCGATCGGCTGGCGCGGCTCCCGCTGGACGAACTGGTGGCGCGACGGTACCGGCGATACCGCGACCTCGGCGCGTACACGACCGTGACCGCCGCGCCAGTCGCACCCCCGGAGAGGCCGGGGCTCGTCGACCGGCTGCGCAACCTGCTCGAAGCCGGGCTGCAGACCATCGGTGGCCCTACACCGGGCGCCGGTCGCCGCGACGACGATGACCCACAACCGCCGGCGCGAGAGGAAGTCTGATCCGTGGCCGGACGCGCACGAAGGTCCACTCCCCCGGATTCGCGATCGAGCGATGACCGGCGTGTCGACCACCAGGCAATCGACCGCCTCACGGATGAGCTGCTGCCCGCGCTGATGGCCAAGCTCGGCGCGAGCGGGCTCGGCGAGGTCGAGGTCCGCGAGGGCAACTGGAAGGTGCGCCTGCGCCGGCCCGATGCCGGCGTGGAGGCCGGTGGGGCACCCAGGCGCCGCTCGGGAGACCGACCGTCGAGAGCGCAACCCGGGCATGCGGGACACGGACACGCGCCAGCGGCTGTTGAGACCCACAAGTCCGGACGGGACGGGAAAGCGATGAGCTCCGGCAACGGAGCCCATCCCGAGCCTCGGGAAGCCCCGGAGCCCAGCAGCCCGGGCGCGAGGCGCGCGGTGGCGACGTCGCCGGCGGTCGGGATCTTCCACGCCCGCTCGGACCTGCGGCCGGGCGCGTGGGTTCGGGCGGGGGACCGCCTGGGGGCGGTCGACGTGCTTGGCGTCCCACAGGAGGTCGTGGCGCCGGTCGACGGGGTGCTCGGCGTCAATCTCGTGGAGTCGGGCGACGCCGTCGAATACGGCCAGGAGCTGGTCCTGATCGAGCTGGCCGGAGTCACGTCCGGGGGCGGGCACGGGACGCCGGCGGCCGAGCCCTGATGTTCCGCAAGGTCCTGATCGCGAACCGGGGCGAGATTGCGCTGCGGATCCTGCGGGCCGCCCGCTCACTGGGCATGGAAGCGGTTGTCGCCTACAGCGAGGCCGACCGGGAGAGCCTTCCGGTGCAGCTCGCGGACGAGGCGATCTGCATCGGCCCGGCTGACGCCCGCCGTTCGTACCTTTCGGCCCCGGCCATGATCTCGGCCGCGATCGTAACCGGCTGCGACGCGATCCATCCCGGCTACGGCTTCCTGTCCGAGGACGAGGGCTTCGCCGAGGTAGTGCGGGCCCACGACCTGGCGTTCATCGGCCCTCCGCCCGAGGTCCTCGACCGGTTCGCTTCCAAGGAAAGCACGCGACGCCTGCTCGGCGGCCACGGCCTGCCCACGATCCCCGGATCGGACGGGCTGTTGCGCGACGAGGCGCATGCCCTCGAGGAGGCGGACCGGATCGGCTTCCCGGTCCTGCTCAAGCCCTCGGCGGGTGGCG
>VBFZ01000172.1:24534-32767 GCA_005880805.1 Chloroflexota bacterium
GGCGGCAAGGGCATGCGAATGGTTCGCTCGCCGCGCGAGCTCGAGGCTGCGATCACGATCTGCCGCTCGGAAGCACGGGCGGCGTTCGGCGACGACTCGCTGTACATGGAGAAATGGCTCGAGGACAACCGCCACGTCGAGGTCCAGGTCGCGGTGGACCGATACGGGCACGGCGTCCACCTCGGCGAGCGCGACTGCTCCGTTCAGCGGCGGCACCAGAAGATCGTCGAGGAGGCGCCGACGCCGGCCCTCTCGCCGGCCGCTCGCGCCGAGCTCTCCGAGCGTGCGATCCGGGCGGTGCTGACAGCGGGCTACGAGAACGTCGGCACGCTCGAGTTCCTGGTCGACCGGGAGGGCAACTTCTACTTCATCGAGATCAACTGCCGCATCCAGGTGGAGCACCCGGTGACGGAGATGCTGACCGGCATCGACATTGTGGCAGCCCAGATCCGGATCGCCGCCGGGGAGCCCCTTGGCCTGACCCAGTCCGAGATCGTGCCCCGTGGCCACGCGATCGAGTTCCGGATCAACGCCGAGGATGCCGGCGCGGACTTCCGGCCCCAGGCGGGCCTGGTCGAGCGCTTCATGTCGCCGGGCGGGCCGGGCGTGCGCGTCGACACGCACGTCTACTCCGGCTACGAGGTGCCGCCCTACTACGACTCCCTGCTTGCCAAGCTGATCGTGTGGGGTCCGGACCGGCCAACGGCCATCGCGCGGAGCCGCGTCGCGCTGGACGAGCTGCTCGTGGACGGGCTCATCACGAACGTGCCGATCCACCAGGCGCTGCTCGCGAACGAGGCGTTCCTCGAGGGACGGATGACGACCAACCTCCTGGATCGGGTCGGCGGAGCGGCATTCCTGGCCGCGGCCGCCCGGACGTGACCCGAATCGGCCCACGCCCCCGCCGGACCGTCGCGCGTCGACGTGCAACTCTGCAACGAGTTGTCGCTCGCGGCGGGCTTCGCACGGCAAACTGCCACGTGACCATGAGACCGAACGACCGATGACCGACGTCGCCGAGCCCACCGCGACCGCCGAGCCCACCGGGACCGCCGAGCCCACCGGGACCGCCGAGCCCACCGGGACCGCCCAGCCCGCTGGCCGCCCGTCGGCAGGGCCGGTCCACACGGCGCGTGAGATCCAGGACCTCATTCCGCACCGCTGGCCGTTCCTGCTCGTCGACCGGATCGTCGAGTACGACGCCGACGCCCACCGCATCGTAGGGTCGAAGGCCGTGACCGCAACGGAGTGGTTCTTCCAGGGCCACTTTCCTGGCCTCCCCGTCATGCCCGGCGTCCTGCAGATCGAGGCCCTTGCCCAGACGATGGCCGTCTACGTCGCCAAGCAGGAAGGGTTCGGTGACAGGATCGGCTTGTTCGCGGGCATCGAGGGCTGCCGCTTCAAGCGCGTCGTTTCGCCGGGCGACACGCTCCGCCTCGAGGTCAGGATGGAGAAGCTCGGGCGCCGGTTCGGACGGGGCAGGGCAGTCGCCAGCGTCGACGGCGAAGTCGCCTGCGAGGCCACCCTCAGCTTCATCATCCCGGACGCTTCGGTGATGCGCTGATGCCGCGACTCGCGGTGCTCTCCGACGTCCACGGCAACGCCCCGGCCCTTGCAGCCGTGCGGAAGGCGATCAAGGCGGCCAGACCGGACACCATCCTGATCGCTGGTGACCATGTCCTGCATGGCCCCGATCCGGTCGAAGCCGTCGACGGGATCCGGGAGATGGAAGAGGCGGGCGCGATCGTCGTCCAGGGCAACACGGACGTCGCGGTGGCCGATTTCGACTATTCGGCGGCCTTCCCCTGGATGACGGAAGGTGTCCCCGAATCCATCCAGGCAGCCTCGCAGTGGGCAAACGAGCAGCTCGGCGAGGAGCGCCTGGACTGGCTCCGGCGCCTGCCCGCGGAACGCCGCGTTCGGCTCGATGACACGCTCGTGCTGGTCTGCCACGCCTCGCCCGGCTCGCAGACGTCCGGCTTCGATCGCGACCTGGATCCCTCGGTGACGATCGAGCACGCGGCACGGACCGACGCCCAGGTCATCTGCTGCGGGCACACCCACCAGCCAGAGGTCCGCGACCTGGGCTGGAAGACGATCGTCAACGACGGCTCGGCGGGCTACGTGTTCGATGGTGATCCGACGGCCTCGTGGGCCCTCCTCGACATCAAGGACGGTGAGGTCACCGCCGAGATCAGGCGCGCCGAGTTCGACCTCATGGCCGTCAGCGAGGCACTCTCGCGCCGCGGCCTGCCCGGCGACATCTACCGCGCCGCGACGGTGCGAACCGGGAAGCTCGTGAGATGAGCGAAGGCGCCAGGCGACGCGTCGTCGTCACCGGCATGGGCGCGGTCACCCCCCTCGGGAACGACGTCGCCAAAACCTGGGAGGGCCTCCTCGCCGGGCGGTCGGGCATCCGGACGATCCAGGCCTTCGATCCCGGCCGCGTCCCGAGTCGCGTGGGCGGCGAGGTGGTCGACTTCGATGCCTCGGGCGTCCTCGACCGCAAGGATCTGCGCCGGACCGACCGATACATCCAGTTCGGGCTCGTGGTCAGTCGACAGGCGATGGACCAGGCGGGCCTCCCGCAGCGCGTCGAAGACGAGCTGGCGGAGCGAACCGGCGTCATCCTCGGGACCGGCCTGGGCGGCGTCCTGACGCTGTTCGACAACGTGATGACCTACATGGAGCGCGGCCCGGACCGCATCGGGCCGTTCATGATCCCGATGGGCATCCCGAACGTGGGCGCCGGCCAGGTGGCTATCAGCTTCGGACCGCTGGGGCCCAACTTCACAACGGTCTCCGCGTGCGCGACCGGCGGCCACGCGATCGGCGAGGCGTTCGAGACGATTCGCCGATCGGACGCGGACGTGATGATCGCCGGCGGCAGCGAGGCCGGCTTCCACGAATCACTGGTCGGCGGCTTCTGCGCGATGAAGGCACTCTCCACCCACTACAACGACACGCCGGAGGCCGCATCGCGCCCGTTCGACAAGGGTCGCGACGGCTTCGTGTTCGCCGAGGGCGCGGCGGCGGTCGTGCTGGAGGAGCTCGATCACGCGCTCGCGCGCGGGGCGGAGCCACTGGCCGAACTCATCGGCTACGGCGCGACCGCGGACGCCTCCCACATCACCCTGCCGGCTCCGGGCGGAATCGGGGCGGTGCGCGCCGCTCGGCGCGCGCTCGAGAAGGCCGGCATCGAGGCGACCGAGATCGAGCACGTCAACGCGCACGCCACCTCGACCCCGGAGGGCGACCGGGCCGAGCTGCAGGCAATCCGCACGATCTTCGGCGACCACGCGGAGAAAGTCGCGATCACGGCCAACAAGTCGATGATCGGCCACACCCTCGGGGCGGCGGGCGCCATCGAGGCCGTGGCCACGATCATGGCGATCCGCAGCGGCTGCGTCCCGCCGACGATCAACCTCACGGATCCCGACGAGGCGGCTGCCGGCCTCGATCTCACGCCGGGCCGCGCGAGCTCGCGGAACATCACCACCGCACTCTCGAACTCGTTCGGGTTCGGCGGGCAGAACGCTGCCCTCATCTTCCGGCGCTGGAACGACTGATCGCGACCGTGGACGAAGGCACCGGCGAGGAGTCCATGGCTGCCCCGGATCCCGTCACGGGTTCGCCGGCGGGCGCCGCGGCCGAGGTCGAGCCCATTCCCGCTCTGATGCCGACCGACCACGGTGATGCCTCACTCCTGGCGCTGCTCGATCGGCTGACGGATCTCCTGGAACGCAGCGATCTATCCGAGCTCGAGGTCGAAGCCGGCGGAACGGGCCTCGTTCTGCGCAAACCGTCGGCCATCGCGGCGGCTGCCCCGGTGGCTGGAGGGCAGATTGCAGCTGCCGCATCGGTCCCTGTCGCAACTCCCCGCGGGGGCACCCAGGCCCCAGCGGACGCGCCGAGCAGGCCATCGGTCAAAGCCCCGCTGACGGGGATCTTCTATGCATCGCCCGCGCCCGGCTCGGCACCTTACGTCCAGGTCGGTTCGGAGATCGCCGTCGGGACGGTCATCGGGCTGATCGAGGCCATGAAGCTGTTCAACGAGATCAAGTCCGACATCCCAGGCCGTGTCGCACGGATGGTCGCCGAGAGCGGCACGTTGGTGAAGGCCAAGCAACCGTTGATCGAGGTGGACCCCCTGTGAATGCCCGCAATGGCGCGCGACCTGGTCGCCGCTACGCCCACGTGATCGGCTGGGGAAGCTATGCGCCATCGCAGGTCCTCACGAACGCCGACCTCGAGCGGATGGTCGACACCTCCGACGAGTGGATCGTCTCGCGCACCGGCATTCGCGAGCGACGAGTCGCCGCCGCTCACGAGACGACCGCCTCGATGGCCGCCGTTGCTTCCCTCAGGGCGATCCGCACGGCCGGGGTCGAGCCGACCGACATCGACGTCATCCTGCTGGCAACGCTCACGC
Source organism: Chloroflexota bacterium (assembly GCA_005880805.1). Classification (GTDB taxonomy): domain Bacteria; phylum Chloroflexota; class Limnocylindria; order Limnocylindrales; family CSP1-4; genus CF-16. The sequence continues at coordinate 28,967 of VBFZ01000172.1, forward strand.
CTGACTACTGGATGCCCTCGACTGCCGCGCTTGTGAAAGAGGCGATCGGCAACACGAAGGCAGCCGCCATGGATGTCGCTGCGGCGTGCTCCGGGTTCGTCTACGCGTACGCGACCGCGCAGGCCTACATCACGAGCGGGATGGCCACGAACGTGCTGGTGATCGGCGCGGAGACGCTCACGCGCTTCCTGGACTACTCCGACCGGAATACCTGCATCCTGTTCGGCGACGGCGCGGGAGCCGTTGTACTGGGCGCATCCGAGAAGCCGGGCGGGGGCCTGGGAATCGAGCTCACGACCGAGCCCGAGGGCGCCTACATGATCTGGCTGCCTGCCGGCGGGGCGAAGCGGCCTCCCTCGCTCGAGAGCGTTGCCCGTGGCGAGCACTACGTCCGGATGGAAGGCAAGGAGACGTACCGGTTCGCGACCCGGACGCTGGCCTCCACGGCGCTGACCGCCGTCGAGCACGCGGGGCTGAATGCCTCCGACATCGACCTGTTCATCCCGCACCAGGCCAACATCCGCATCATCGAGGCGGTGGCGAAGGGCCTGAGCCTGCCGATGGAGCGAATGTTCGTCAACCTCGACAAATACGGGAACACATCCGCGGCATCCGTGCCGATCGCCCTGGCCGAGGCAGTCAACCAGGGGCGCGTCGCGGTCGGGGACCGGATCGTGATCGTCGCTTTCGGTGCCGGCTTTACGAGTGGAGCCGTGGCCATCGAATGGACTGCGGATCCCGCTCGAGGCCGGGCGGGTGAGGCTGCCGTCCAGCCGGAAGACGTCCACGTGCGCTTGCCGGTCGACTGGGATTCGGTCGACCCCATCCCCGAGGCCCTGGCCGCCGTCCTGGGTCGGCCGGTCGCGCCCGGTGTCGAGGTGCCGCTCGACGACGTCGTGCCCGGTGAGCCCGAGCACGCCAGCCGGAAGACGGAGGTGGGCGTTTGATCGATCTGTCGGGCAAGTCGGCGGTCGTCACCGGCGGCTCGCGGGGGCTCGGCCGCGCGATCGCCCTTCGGCTGGCCCGGCAGGGCGCCGAGGTCGCGTTCAGCTACCGCGGCAACGAGGCTGCGGCAAAGGAGACGGTCGCCGGGATCGAGGGCGCCGGCCGGAAGGCGCTCGCGATTCAGGCCGACGTCACCGATCCGGCCGCCGCGGAGGCGCTGATCAAGGCCGCGATCGAGGCGTTTGGCAAGGTCGACATCCTCGTCAACAACGCCGGTATCACCCGCGACGACCTGATCATGCGGATGAGCCTCGAGAACTGGCGCGACGTCCTCGAGACGAACCTCTTTGGGGCGTTCTACACGATCAAGGCTGTGACTCGGCCGATGCTCAAGGCGCGGGGCGGCCGGATCGTGAACATCACGTCGGTCTCCGGCCAGGCCGGGCAGATGGGGCAGGCCAACTATTCCTCGGCGAAAGCCGGCTTGATCGGGCTGACGAAGGCGACAGCACGCGAGCTTGCCTCGCGCGGAATCACGTGCAATGCCGTGGCGCCCGGCTTCGTCCTGACCGAGCTGACACAGGATCTGCCCGAGGCGCTCAAGGCCGAGCTCACGGCGCGGACGCCGCTCGGGCGGTTCGGCACGGCCGAGGAAGTCGCCGACGCGGTGGCTTTTCTCGCCTCCGACGAGGCGGGATTCATCACTGGGCAGGTGCTCGCCGTCGACGGCGGCCTCGTGATGATGTAATCCTCGGGCGATGTTCCTCAGACAGTTCCAGATCGAAGGGCTGGGCCATCTCTCGGCGCTGATCGCCGACGAAGACGCCGGTCTCGCAGCCGTCATCGACCCGAGGCGCGACGTCGACGTCTACCTCGCCGCTGCCCATGAGCGCGACCTGCGCATCACGCACGTCGTCGAGACGCACCTCCACAACGACTACGTCTCGGGTGCCCGCGAGCTCGCCGCGATCACCGGCGCAGAGCAGGTAATCGGGGCGGGGGCCGAGCTGGCGTACGAGCGGCGCGGTCACGACGTCCGCGACCAGGAATCGTTCTCCATCGGCGGACTGCGGTTCGTGGCGCTCGAGACGCCCGGACACACGCCCGAGCACGTGTCCTACGCTGTCGCCGACACCTCACGGGCGGAGGAGCCACTGCTCCTGTTCACAGGGGGCTCATTGCTCGTAGGGTCGGTCGGGCGGACGGACCTCCTTGGCGCGGAGAATGCCGTGCCGTACGCCCGCGAAATGTTCCGCTCGCTCCACGAGGTCATCCTGCGCCACGAGGATTTCGTCGGGGTGATTCCGACCCACGGCGCGGGTTCGCTATGCTCGACCGGCATCTCGGCGACGACGTCCTCGTCGGTCGGGTTCGAGCGCCGCTACAACCTGATGCTCCAGCCGATCGACGTGGAGACGTTCGTTCGAGGGCTGCTCGACGGCCAGCCAACGTTTCCCCGTTACTTCGCCCGGATGCGACCGACGAACCAGGGTGGGCCTCCGCCTCTGGGCTCAATCCCGGCGCCGCGCCCGCTCGCGCTGGAGGAGGTCCGCAGGTCCATCGCCGATGGTGCGGCGGTCGTGGACGCGCGATCGCCGGTCGACCACGCGCTGGCCCACATTCCTGGCTCGTTTTCGATGCCGGCTGGGACATCGTTCGGGACGTGGGTTGGCTGGGTGGTCGAGCCCGACCGCCCGCTCGTGCTTGTGCTGGATTCGGTCGACGACTGGGACGACCTCGTCCGTCAGGCGCTGCGCGTCGGCCACGACTCGATTGCCGGCTACTTGCAGGGCGGCTTCGCACGTTGGCTGGAGGCGGGCAACCCGACCGAGTCGAACGGTCGCCTGTCGGTCGAGCAGCTGGCGCGCGCTTCTGCGGGCTCGGGCCCGCCACTCGTCATCGACGTTCGCCAGGCCTCCGAGTTCGCGGCCGGCCACATCCCCGGTGCCCTTCACCTGGGAGCGGGCGAGCTCACCGATCATCTTGCAGAGCTCCCACGGGACCGCCCGCTCGCGACGATGTGCGCCTCCGGCTACCGATCCTCGGTGGCGGCGTCGCTTCTCCGCCAGGCTGGCTTCACCGACGTCTCGTGGGTTGCTGGCGGGGTTCCAACTTGGGAAGCGGCAGGTCTCCCCGTCAACCGCGGCGAGCCGACCGGAGTCAGCGTCACCCTAGCTGGTTAGATCACTCTCACTGACCAGACGGGCAATGCCGTTCGGGTGGTCGTCGCGGGCGTCACCAGGATGCAGCGAGGCTCTCTCAGCCGGGCTCCTCGTCGCTCGTGTCGTCCTTCTTCCAGCCCAGATGCTTTCGTAGCCAGCCCACCGAGGCCAGATGGTAGGTGGCAGTTTCGTCATATGTGGGGAGGGCCTCGATCGCGGAGCGCGTGAGGTCGGTCTCGACACGGGCGGCTGACATCAGGATCACGTTGTCGGCCGGGACCATCACGTCGCGATGACCTGTGGCGAGCCCCACCCTTAGTCCGTGGAAGATGTCGTCGGCATCGGAACCGAGCACTTCGCGAACAGCTCCTATTCGAACCCCGTCAACCGCCGTGACCGGAGTGCCGTAGACAACGCCTCGCCAGCCAATTGGATCGGTATCGGCCACGATGACTACCTCCGGCTGATTTTGGAACTGCCGTCGCTCCGGCAAACGGTAGCGTCACCCACGTTCCCTGGCTCATTTTCCGCAGCGCGCATACGGCGCCTGATTGGGCGCTGGGTGCCGGACGTCGAGGCTACTTGATCGCCAGGGGATTCACCGGCGAGCCGACGCCTCCCGTGATCGGCAGTGGAACGGCCGCGAACAGGAACTCGTACCGCCATCTTCCGCACGATCCTCCGCCAGGGTCTC
>VBFZ01000173.1:0-316 GCA_005880805.1 Chloroflexota bacterium
AGCAACCGATGCGGTGGGATCGGCCGACTGACGCGATCCGCCGCGTGGCGGTCGCTGCCGGCGAGGCCGGTCAGGGCATCGTCGAGTACGGCCTGATCCTGTCCGGGTCGGCGCTGTTCGCGATCGTCGTGCTGGTCTTCTTCGGCGGGACGCTCAGCGCGGTGCTCCAGGCCGTCGGCGACGCGATCGACGCCGCGACGTAGGGCTGCGGGCAGCGCCGTCCCGCCTCGCCCCGGCGACTCTCTACCAGGCATCGAATCCGGCGCGAACGCGAGTTCCGACCCGCCCAACCCGCCGGACCGATCTCTGCCAGGCA
>VBFZ01000173.1:465-11667 GCA_005880805.1 Chloroflexota bacterium
GCGAGGGCTCGATGCCTCGGCGTACAGCGGCGGACGGCCCCCACGTTTGGTACCAAATGCCTAGTGGAGTTCGCGACGCGCGCCTGTAATCATGGCGCCGCCCTCGACCGGGGGTGGGATCTCATCCAGGAGGCAGCCGCATGGCGCTCATTCACCAGTTCCTCGCCTCGCTTCGCCGGGACGAGGAAGGCCAGGGTCTCGCGGAGTACGCGCTGATCCTCGCCCTCATCGCGATCGTCGCGATCATCGCCCTGATCTTCCTGGGCACCCAGGTCAGCACGATCCTGAGCACCGTCGGGAACTCCGTCTAGCTTCACGCGACAGCGCAAGCGGGCCCGCCGAGCGATCGGCCGGCCCGCTTCTTTGTGTACGGAGTCAGCGTGACTGGACGATCTGGTCAGGGAGTGATCGTGACGGTGCCCACCATGCCATAGGCCTCGTGCCCGGGCAGGTGGCAGATGTACTGGAGCGAGCCGGGCGACGCGAACGTCACGACCGTGGTGATGGTCGACAACGCCGGGATCGTCACCTCCGTTGGGCGGCTGGCGTGATAGGGCTCGGTGCCGGTCCGGTGCCGCTCGTGGAGTGCGGCGTCACCAACGATCCACTCGTGGTCGATCGGATCCGTGTTGCGAAGGACGATCGCGACGGGGCGGCCGGCCGGGACCCGGAAGGCGGCCGGCTCATAGTGCGAATAGTGGATCGTGATCTCGACGTGCAGGGGTTCGCTCCTGCTCGTACCCAGCACCGCGCCGCCGACAGCCCACACCATGATGGCTGCCAGCAGCGCGGCAACGGAGCTGAGAGCGAACCGGCGCTTCACGCGGGTCGAGCGCCTGCGGGCCGGGTGGCCATCAGGCCGAGGACGAACGCGGCACCGATCGCGAACACGACGAGTGCGAGACCGATGCGCGACAGGTCAGCCGGTGGAGTGGCCGGCGCCGGCGGCCGGGGCGAGACAAATCCCGCGGCCACCATCGAGGGCGTGTCCTTGCCGCTCGCGTCGACCGCCAGGTCGAACGTCAACCGGTCGGCATCGGCATCGATCGCTATCTGGGTCAGCCATGCCGACGACGGAACCCAGCCCATGCCCTTGTCGGACCGCAGATCGGCGAGCAGGCTGTCCGACGCGGCGTCGCTGTGCGCGAGCTGCAGGCCGGGCACCAGGCCGGGCCGCGGCAGGAGCGCTGGGCGATGGTCGGTCAGGAGGAAGACGTCGGCTTCCACCGTTGCGCCAGGGGTCTTGCCGAGGCCGAGGATCCGCAGCGGTACCCACGGGTTTTCGGTCGGAATCGTGAGATGGACGGGGGTTCCGTCGCCGATCGACTGGCCGCGCGCTTTCGCCGAATCGGCGTCGAAGCTGGCGGCCATGAAGATCGGGCTGCGCTGCGCGTAGAAGTCGAGCACCTCGGGCGAGTCGGGCGGGAGCCGGAACCCATGGTCGGTCGCCCACTTGCCGACATCGGCGCCGCCGCCCCTGAGGATCGTGATGTCGAGTGCGTCGATGCGGGTCTGGAGCAGGACCTCCGCACCGGAAGCTGCGGGGGCCGCTCGGAGGTCGGCTTCGAACAGCAGCTGCTTGCGGGTTTCGCGGACCAGCCGCTGGAGCGTCCAGTCACCGCCCCGTACCACGTCGGATGGGATTCCCGGCAGGGGCACGATCGACCCGAACTTGCCGCCACCGCCCGCGAACTTGAATGCAGTGACGTAGTGCTCGACGCCGTCGTGGTAGCCGGCGAACGTCGTGGTCCGCAACAGGTTGACCGCGCCGTTCGGCCCGATGAGGCCCGCGCAGGCCAGCGTCGGGCCGGCGAGCATGAACACGGCGACCAATGCTGAGGTCGCCGCGAGTGCCAATCGATGTGCCTTCGTGGATCGTCGCATGACTCCGCTCCCAGGCTGGGCGGCGCTGACGGCCGCGTGATTGCCGGGGAGACTCCGGACTCCGCCGCCAGGTTCCCTCGTGGCGCGAGCCAGCTCGCGCGAAGCCGCTGTGTCAGTCGTCCCGGGCGGGGATCAGCAGCTGTGCGACGAGCCCGGCCGTGGCCGCGGCCGCCACCCCGAACAGGATCGCCAGCTCCAGGGATTGGCTCGCGATCAAGCCGGCCAGCGCGGAGCCGATCGGGAAGCCCAGGAAGTTGAAGTACATCGACACGGCGAAGGCGCGACCCATCCACGCCGGATCCGTGCGGCGTTGGCGGATCGTAAACAGTGCGATGTCCATCGGCCCGCTGAGCAGGCCGCCGATTGCCATGGCAAAGGCGATGGCCGCGATCTGGAGCGGGAGGAAGAAGAGCAGCGAGAACGCATATCCCGCCATCGGCAATACGAGCATCCGCTTCTCGCGCCCGGTCGTATCCATGCGGCCGAACGCGAACGCCGATGCAATCCCGAACACCCCGCTCACCGCGAACAGCAGGCCGACCGCGACCTCGCCCTGGTGCAGATGGTTGAGAACGATCAGCGGGAGCACGATCGTGGTCACGCCGCCGCTCAGGTTCAGCGTGGAGATCGACAGGCCGATCGCTCGCAGGGTGGGGTTCCGCAGGGCATAGACGAGGCCCTGCCACGCATCGAGAAGGATCCGTCCAGTCGTCGCCGTGCGCGTCACCGGGTCCGGGATGCGAACGAGCACGAGGGCCGCGATGGCGAACAGGACCCCGATCGCGATGAGCGCAATCGCCCCGCCCCACACCTGGACCATGAAACCGGCCAGGGCCGGCCCGATCAGCGTCGCGACGACATAGCCGTTCGAGTCCATGGCGTTGGCGCGTTCCCAGAGATGCTGCGGGACCATGATCGGCAGGAGGCTGCGCAGCCCGGCGGTGCTGAGCGGCGCGGTCAGTGACGCGAAGGCCGCGATGAGGATGAGCAGTGCGGGCGTCAGGACTCCGCCCAGTGACAGGCTGCCGATCAGCACGATCGCGAGGCATGCGACGAGGTAGTCGGCGATGACCAGCCACGTCCGGCCATGCCGATCGAGCAGGGCACCGGCAATCGGCGCGGCGATGATCCCCGGGAAGCCACTCGCGAAGGTCACCAGCCCGGTGAGCGCTGGCGAGTGGAAGGCGTTCAGCGTGAAGAGGACCATCGCGACCGCCACCATCTGCTGAGCGATCCGGGCGATCTGCATGCCGATCAGGACACGCGGCAACGCCGGCACGGCGAGCAGCGCGCGATAAGACCGGTCGTCGAGGGTGCTCGGCACGGGAGGCTCAATCGTACGGGCGTGACCGGGGCCGATGTGGCCGCCGACGCGCCATGCACCTACGTGCCGGGCCCGCCGATCGGCTAGCATCGCCGGCATTCCAGACGAGGTTCGCGCCCCCGCCACTCCTGCCGGACTGTTCCGAGCGGTTGGCCTGATGCCCGACGGACCGGCGCTTCTCGGCCGGCCCATCCGTGCCGCGGGCCCGGGCGTCTACCTCATTGAGCTGACCGCGCCCCACACGACGGCGCCGGTCGACGTTGCGGCCGTCGGTCGATGGATCGAGCGCGTCCCAAACCTGAGCCTCGACGGTGCTCGGCCGACGTCGAAGGCGCTCGCGGCTCGACTGGCATCGTTCTGGCTCCCGAGCCAGTCCGTTGTGTACGTCGGGTCGACTCCGAGCTCGATCGCGACGCGGGTCGATGCACTGAACCGGCACGTGCTCGGGGATCGGCGGCCGCACGCCGCCAGCCAGTGGCTCAAGTCGCTCGCCGGCGTTCCGCTGCGCGTCTGGTGGGCGTCGACCTCCGCGCCCGAGGAATACGAGGACGGCCTGCTCGAGGCCTTCGCGGCGGCCGTTCCGCCGCTCGAGGTCCGTGCGCTCCCCGACCCCGAAATCGTGCTGCCGTTCGCCAACCTGAGATCGACACTTGGAGTGGCGAAGCGACACGGCATCACGGGCGCGGTCCTGCCCGACGAGACGGCACCTGCCAGCCCGCCTCGTGTCGTCCAGCTTCCGCCCGGGGACGCGGAAGGTGCGCGAGCCGGCGAAAAGGGCACCGGAACGGCCCGGCGAGTGGGCCGCAGGTCGCCGGATCCGGCTGTCTCGCACGCCCCTCGGCCCAGAAAGCCGAGTCCGCCGACCCGCCCGGCTCCCGAGCCGGTCTACCTGTCGGCCGACGGCATGGCGCGGCTGGAGGCTGAGCTCGACGAACTGGTTCGCGTTCGCCGGCCGCGAAACGTCGCGAGCATCCGGGCCGCAAAGGAGCTGGGCGACCTCCGGGAGAACGCGGACTACCACGCCGCCCGGGAGGAGCAGTCGTTCCTCGAAGGCAGGATCCAGGCACTCGAGGCCCGCATCCGCGCGGCAGTCATTGTTCCGGCAGCGACCGATTCATCGCGCGTCGCGATGGGCTCGCGCGTGGTCGTCGAGGGCGACGGGCAGCGGCAGGCGTGGACCATCGTGGGCTCGGATGAGTCGGATCCCGCCGCCGGACGAATTTCCCATGCCTCTCCGGTCGGTCGCGCTCTGCTCGGCCGGTCGGTTGGTGACGTCGCCGTCGTGCAGACGCCGCGAGGCGAGACCAGCTACCGGGTCGTGGCCATCGAGTAGGGGTCCCGGCAGACCGGTAGTCCGAAGGTACCGGTCGGAGTCGTCCCGTCAGGCGATGTGTCGGTGCCCATCCGCCTGAGACGATCGGGCCATGCCCCACATCCAGTCCCCGCGCCGCCGTGCCCGCCTGTCTCGAATCCTCACCCGGTCCGTCCTCCTTGCCGCGTTCGGTCTCGGGATGTTCGCGGCCATCGGGCCCGCGCCCGCCGCAGCCACGTGGATGCCGGGGCCAGCGGCCGGCCAGTACACGCCGCAGCACGTCCAGCAGCTGAAGAACAACTGTGTGTGGGCCGCCGGGCAGATGCTGCTCGACAAGTGGACCCACGGCCGCGTCATCGTCTGGCAGAGCCGGCTGCGCCACGCGTCGCACACGAAGCACAAGGCAGCGAGCCTGGTCGACCTCTCGCGAGGGATCGCCAAGGCGACGGGCATCCTTCTTCGCTCCTCGCCGGGGATGGGCGACCCGATGACGTGGTGGCAATTCCTCGATCGGCTCGAGCATGGCGGTGGAGGCGTTCTGATCGGGCTCTACTCCCGGCTTCCATCGGACTTCACGCGCTGGAACCCGGCCTTCGCCGATTCATCCAACAGTGGTCACGCGGTTTACGTCGAGCGATACGACCGCGCGAATGCCAGGGTCTGGTTCATGGACCCGCTGGCGCCGCGCGACTTGCCGGGTGAGTGGATCCCGGTCGAGGCACTGCGACGGTTCGCGACGTTCCATGGCGACTACGTGCTCGCCGCTGCGACTCCGCCACGCTACCGGCCCACGACGGCGCCGCTGACCGACCAGGCCTATCGCCTCGGGACACCATCGCTCGCGGGCGCCGCGATCGCCGGATCGCGGGTCGGCGTGCGCGTCGGCCTCTCGATCGATGATGGCTTCCCGATGCCGGCCGCCCACCGGTTCGTCGGCCGCTGGGAGCCGGTCGTCGATGCGACTCCGGACCGGTCGCTGCTCACGCGAGTCGCCATGGACCCAGGGCCGGATCTTCCTGCCCCGGCAGCGCCGACGGCCACGACGACCATGTCCGCCCCAGACAAGCCGGATAGCCATGGTTTTGGCGCGACCCTTCCCGTTCCCCCGGTCTCGGGCTTGTATCGCCTGACGCTGGGGTTGAGCCAGCCCGGCCGGAAGGCACCCGTCCGGACGTTCCCGCCGCTCCAGGTACAGGTCCTGCCTCCCTTCGCCGCCGCGATCAGTGCGACCCGTGCGCTCGAGCTGCCAGCGGGCGGAGCGTTCACCCTGAAGGTCGGGCTGCGCAACGTCGGCACGGCGGACTGGCGGCGGCCACCCGACACCGACGTTCCCCCGGAACCAAACCAGGGCCCGATGACCGCCCTCGTGGTCACGTGGTACTCCGCCGATGGGGAGGTGCGGGAGGCTGTGCGGCTGTCGGGCGAGCTTGCCCCGGGCGCGTTCGCCTCCTTCCAGATCGACCTCGTGGCGCCGCGTGAGCCCGGAGACTGGTCGATCGCCCTCGACGTCGTGAGCGACCAGTTGGGGGCGCTGTCATCCAACGGGAGTGGCAACCTCGATATCCCGGTTTCGGTCGCGGCATCACTGTCCGGAAGCGGGCTGGTCCCGGGCCGGTAGCGCCGGTTCCGGAGCTCGCGCGGGTCAGCCGGCTCGCCGGGGTCGCTGCAGATCACCACTAACCTGAACCTTTACGTAAACGGTAAGGTCTGGTAGGATTCGGGCGTGTTCAGCACGCCCACCGAAGCCTCTCCGCGACTGCTCCGCATCCAGGAAGTCGCCGCGGAAACCGGGCTGACGACCCGTTCGATTCGCTACTACGAGGAGATCGGGCTGCTCAAGCCGGCTGCCCGAAGCGAGGCTGCCTACCGCCTCTACGACGCGGATGATCTCGAGCGGCTGCGCTTCATCCGCGGCCTGCGCGACGACGCCGGGTTCTCGCTGGCCGAGATCGGCCAGCTGCTCGAGGACGAGGCGGCGCGCGTCCGTATTCGCGAGAGGTTCCGTGCGTCTCACGACCTGGCAGAGCGTCGCGCGCTCGTGAGCGACGGCATCGTGCGAATCGACCGTCAGATCGCGACGCTGCGCGGGAAGATCGAGCGGATCGAAGCCATGATCCGCGAGACCGAGACGCGTCGGGCGCACCTCCAAGGTCACCTCGCCGAGATCGACGCGGAGAGGACCTCCACGCCTGCGCCGGCGCGGCGGGGAGCCCGGCGATGAACGTTCCCCAGAGCTTGAGCCGGGCCGCGCTCCGCGACTTCCGCGCCTGGAGCGCCCTCCGCCATCGCAACTACCGGCTCTTCTTCCTCGGGCAGCTGATCAGCCTGGTCGGCACCTGGATGCAAACGGTCGCCCAGGCCTGGCTCGTCCTCGCGCTGACCGGCAGCCCGTTTGCGCTCGGGCTGGTCGCAGCCGCGCAGTTCACGCCTGTGCTCGTGTTCGGCCTGTTCGGCGGTCTCGTCGCCGACCACCTGCCGAAGCGCCGCACGCTGATCGCCACACAGGTATCGGCGATGACACTCGCATTCGTGCTGGCAGTGCTGACGGCGACCAACACCGTGCAGGTGTGGCACATCTTCGTGCTCGCGCTCCTACTCGGCTTCACGAACGCCATCGACATGCCGACGCGGCAGGCGTTCTCCGTCGAGATGGTCGGCCGGGAGGACGTCACGAACGCGGTCGCGCTCAACTCGGCGATCTTCAATGCCGCGCGGATCGTGGGCCCGGCTGTCGCCGGCCTGTCGATCGCAGCGTTCGGCACGTCGCTCGCGTTCTTCCTGAACGGAGCGTCGTTCCTGGCCGTCATCGCAGGACTGTCGCTGATGCGCGACGAGGAGCTGACGAGTCCGCCGGCCATTCCTCGCCCGACCACCGTCGAGGCCGTCTTCCAGAACCTCGGCGAGGGTCTGCGCTACGTGCGCGAGACGCCCATCGTCCTGCTCGCGGTGGCGGTCGTTGCGCTCGTGGCGACCTTCGGCATGAACTTCAACGTGCTCACCCCGGCGATGTCGAAGGACGTTCTGAACGCTGGCGCCGACGGGTACGGCTTCCTCATGGCGGCATCGGGTGTCGGATCGTTACTGGCCGCGATCGGCCTCGCCGTTCTCGGCCGCCCGCGCCCCGGGATCATCGTGGGCGGCGGCCTGCTGCTCGGAGTCCTGGAGATTGCGTTTGCGATTTCGCGCAGCTTCCCCCTTTCGCTGCTGTGCATGTTCGGTATCGGCGCGGGCGGCATCGCGATGGCGGCCACGGCCAATACCACGATCCAGCTGAGCGTCCCGGACCACCTCCGCGGACGCGTGCTGAGCGTCTACACGACGCTCTTTGCCGGCTCGACCCCGATCGGAGGCGTGGCGATGGGTGCCATCGCCGCCTCGGCCGGAACGCCGACCGCCCTGATCATCGGCGGCGTCATCTCTGCACTGGTGTCCGTCTCGGGTTGGGTCTGGCTGCGCCGGCGTCCGCGAACTGTCGCATCGACGGGTGCCCTCTCGCCCGGTGGGCCGGGTGGGCGCCTACGAGAACCGGTATCCGTATCGTCGAGGGTCGGCCAGGTCCGGACTGCCAAGTAGCGGCAACGACCAGCGGCAACGACCATCCCGCGGATTCCGCGTTGCGGCAATAGACTGACCTCGTGGCCCAACTCGCAGATCGGGGCGTCGCGCGCCTGCCGATCGTGACGCCCTGGGAGGCGCCCGAGCTCACATCCCTCGACCGCCTGCCCATGCATGCGGTCCCCCATCCCGACCGCCTCGAGCTCGACGGCCGGTGGCAGTTCCAGCTCCTGCCGCGCGCGGACGAGGTGGCTGCGGGTGCCTGGGATGAGATCACGGTGCCGGGCGTGTGGACGATGCAGGGCTTCCCGGACCTGCCGCAGTACACGAACGTGCAGATGCCCTGGGACGAGCGGCCACCGCATCCGCCGGAGCGCAACCCGACGGGCGTATTCCGGCGAACGTTCGAGCTGCCGGGGGACTGGACGGATCGCCGGGTCGTGCTGCACGTGGGGGCGGCAGAGAGCGTGCTGATCGTGACCCTGAACGACCGCGAGGTCGGCGTCAGCAAGGACTCCCACCTGGCGGCCGAGTTCGACGTCACGGGATTCCTTGAGCCGGGGGAGAACACGCTCACCCTGCGGGTGGTCAAGTGGTCAGACGCGAGCTTCGTCGAGGACCAGGACCAGTGGTGGCACGGCGGCATCACCCGCTCGGTGTTCCTGTACGCGACGGGACCCGTCTTCATCGCCGACATCCGCGCGATCGGCGGGCTGGCGGACGACCTGGCGACGAGCTTGCTGGACCTGGAGGTCCGGGTAGGCTTCCCGGACGATCTCGCGCAGCCGGGCTGGACCGTCGACGCCCGTCTGGAGCCCACCGCGAAGGGGGGTGGGGACGTCCTGGCCGTCCAAGGGCTGGAGGTCTCGGCCGATCGACCCGAACTGCACACGCGGACAACGTCTGCCGACAGCGACCTCATGCATCGCCGCGCGCAGGGATTGCCTTTCTCCGCGGACGAGGAGGCGCGCTGGTCGGAGATATACGGACGCTTCGCTCCGCTACCCGAAGGAATCGCCGTGTGGCATGGCGAGGATCTGCGCGTGCACGCGTGGTCGGCGGAGCAGCCCACCCTCTACCGCCTCTCGGTCGGCCTGCGCTCACCGGGCGGCGCCCTCGTCGAGGAGGCCAGCCTGCCCGTTGGCTTCCGCCGCGTGGAGATCCGCGGGCTCGACCTGCTGCTGAATGGCAAGCGCGTCCTCCTGCGCGGCGTGAACCGCCACGACTTTGACCAGCGGGCGGGGCGCGTCGTCAGCCGGGAGTCAATGCGGGCGGACATCGTGCAGATGAAGCAGTTCGGCTTCAACGCGGTGCGGACCTCGCACTACCCGAACGACCCGGCGTTCCTCGAGCTCACGGACGAGCTCGGCCTATGGGTGATCTCCGAGGCAGACATCGAGTCCCACGCCTTCTATCGCGGCGTGTCCGACGACCCGCGCTACCTCGAGGCATGGGTGGATCGAGTGTCGCGGATGGCCCTCCGGGACAAGAACCACCCGTCCGTGATCCTCTGGTCGCTCGGGAACGAGTCCGGCTACGGCGTCAACCATGACGCGGCGGCTGCCTGGCTGAGGCGCTTCGACCCGTCTCGGCCGCTGCACTACGAGGGTGCGATCCGGTTCGGCTGGGCGAGCGACCAGCGCGTCAGCGACATCACCTGTCCGATGTATCCGCCGATCTCCGCGATCGTCGCGCACGCCCGCTCGGGGACCCAGCGCCACCCGCTGATCATGTGCGAGTTCTCCCACGCGATGGGCAACAGCAACGGGACGCTGGCCGAGTACTGGGACGCGATCGAGTCGACGCCCGGGCTGCAGGGCGGTTTCATCTGGGAGTGGTGGGACCACGGCCTCGTGCAGGACCTGCCGGGATCCGATGCCGGTCGCTGGCGGTGGGCGTACGGTGGGGACTTCGGCGATCGTCCGAACGACGGCAACTTCTGCATCGACGGGGTGGTCTGGCCGGATCGAACCCCCAAGCCGGCACTCTGGGAGCACAAGCAGCTGGCGGCCCCTGTCCGGATAGGCGCCGATCAGGCGGGCTTGCGCGACGGCCAGGTCTCCGTGCTCAACCGTCAGGCCTGGCGCGACATCGGCTGGCTCGATGTCAGGTGGGAGGTCGCGCTCGATGGAGACGTGGTCAAGGCCCGCCAGCGGCCGACCCTCGCGAGGCGTGGCTGACCATCCGCTTCGCGACCGCCCGGGAGGAGCCTTGGGTAGACGGGGGCTTCGAGATCTGCTGGGCCCAGTTCCCGCTCGCGCCGCCGTCGGTTCCGGGGCCACCGAACGCGACGAGCGGTGGCGTCACGCTTGGGCAAGACGGGCAACTCCGTCATCCGCTGCTGGCGGCTCCGCCGGCGCTTGCGCTCTGGCGCGCCCCGACCGACAACGACCGGATCGGCGGAATGGCGGATCGGTGGTCGGAGTGGGGTCTCGATCGCCTCGAACGGCGGCTCCTGTCCGTTCAGGAGCAGGGCCCGGCCAGGGTCGTCAGGAGCGAGTACCGGGCGCCATCGGAGATCGTCATCGCCCACGAACAGCGCCTGACCGGCCTGGACAACGGCGTGCTACGGGTCGATGAAGTCGCCGAGATTGCGGAGGCGTTGACCGACCTTGCCCGGGTCGGCACGGTGCTGGAAGTCGTGCCCGGCCTCGAGGACGTGGTCTGGTTCGGGCGAGGTCCGCACGAGACCTACCCGGATCGAAAACGAGGTGGGCGCGTCGGTCGCTGGCAGTCGACGGTTACCGACCAGTACGTGCCCTACATTCGTCCTCAGGAAAATGGCGGCCACGCGGACGTACGCTGGATCGAGCTGCGTGACGATCTCGGCCGCGGCCTCCGGATCACGCTCGACGCGCCGCGGCAGGTGTCCGCCACCCACTTCCGCGCCTCCGACCTCGCGACCGCAACGCACGACGTGGAGCTCGCGCCCCGCGCCGAGACGATCGTCCACCTGGATGCCGCCCACCGCGGCCTGGGCACCGCGAGCTGCGGCCCCGACACCTTGCCCGAGTATCTCCTCGGCCCGGGGACGTATCGCTGGTCCTGGACCCTCCAGCCGGTCGACCCCGGATGACGATCGCTCCACCGGAGCCGCGCCTCGCCGCCGGTGCAACGATCGAATGGA
>VBFZ01000173.1:11709-16734 GCA_005880805.1 Chloroflexota bacterium
GCACTCGGGCACCTCTATTTCGGGGCAGCGCTTGCCGCCGGCCGTTTGTATCGCCACCTCGGCCCGCCCGAATTCCGCGGCTTCTCGAACCGCCTCGGCGACCCGGTCGCGCTCGAGTACCCCACGACAGGTTCGGGCGACTTCCGGATCCCGGCGTTGGCCGTCGTGCACGCCGACGGCTCGACCGTCCTCGATCTGCAGTACCAGCGACATCGGATTACGGCGGGCAAGCGGCCCATCCCCGGATTGCCGGCCACGTATGTCGAAGCCGGGGAGGAGGCGCAGACGCTAGAGGTCGAGCTGGCCGACGTCGCCAGCGGCGTCGGGGTCACCCTCGCCTACACGATCTTCCGGGACGTGCAGGCGATCGCCCGTTCGGCCCGGATCCGGAACGAGGGCAACGAGGAGGTCCGGCTGGAGGCCGCGTTCAGCGCTTCGCTCGACCTTCCGGACGCTGCCTGGGAGATGGTGCATCTGAGCGGCACCTGGGCGGGCGAGCGCCACATCCGCTCGCGACGCCTTCAGCCGGGCCGCCAGTCGATCTCCAGCTCGCGGGGGGCGAGCAGCCACCAGCACAACCCCTTCCTCCTGCTGCGCCGTGAAGCCACGCGGGAGGATGCGGGCGAAGCGATCGGCCTCAGCCTCGTCTATTCCGGCAACTTCCTGGCGGAAGCGGAGGTCGAGCAGTACGGCACGGCGCGGGTCCGGCTGGGGATCGACCCTGACACGTTCGCCTGGAGCCTCGCGCCAGGGGGCGAGTTCGCGACGCCCGAAGTCGCGGTGACGTGGTCCGGAGGCGGGCTGCAGGGCATCAGCGACACCTATCACCGGCTCTACCGCGAACGCCTCGCGCGCGGACGCTGGCGCGACCGCGATCGTCCCGTGCTCATGAACAACTGGGAAGGGACCTACTTCGACTTTACGGAAGAGCGGCTGCTGGGCATGGCCGGCGTCGCCAGGGAGCTCGGCATCGAACTGTTCGTGCTCGACGACGGCTGGTTCGGCAGGCGCGACCGGGACGATTCGTCGCTCGGGGACTGGTTCGTCGACCGTCGGAAGCTCCCCGCCGGGCTCGACGGCTTCGCACGGCGGATCGAAGACCTTGGCTTGCGCTTCGGCCTGTGGATCGAGCCCGAGATGGTCAGCGAACGCTCGGAGCTGTTCGCGGCCCACCCCGACTGGGCGATCGGGATTCCGGGCCGGCCGCGCTCGGAGGGCCGGAACCAGTTCGTCCTGGACCTGTCGCGAGCGGAAGTGCGGGATCACCTGTTCTCCGTCCTCGCGGACGTGCTCGGCGGCGCCCCGATCACCTACCTCAAGTGGGACATGAACCGCTACATCACCGAGCCCTACAGTCTCAGCCTTCCGCCCGAACGCCAGGGCGAGTTCTTCCACCGTTACATCCTCGGGGTGTACGAGCTGTACGACCGGCTGACCAGCGCCTTTCCCGAGATCCTGTTCGAGTCGTGTGCCGGCGGAGGCGGACGGTTCGATCCGGGCCTGCTCGCGTTCGCGCCGCAAGGCTGGACCAGCGACGACACCGACGCCGTCGAGCGCCTCAGGATCCAGTGGGGGACGTCGCTCGTGTATCCGCTCAGCTCGATGGGGGCGCACGTGTCCGCCGTCCCGAACCACCAGGTCGGCCGGATCACGCCGCTCTCGACGCGAGCGGCCGTGGCGTTCTTCGGCGTGTTCGGCTATGAGCTCGACCCGACGACGTTCACGGACGAGGAGCGGCGGGACGTCGCCGGGCAGGTGGCGTTCTACAAGGAGCACCGCGACCTGTTCCAGCGGGGCCGGTTCGTTCGCTTGCGAAGCCCGTTCGAGGGTGACGGAAACCAGACCGCCTGGATGGTCGTGTCGGACGACCTCCAGCGGGCCGTCGTCGGCTTCTACCAGGTCCTGAGCCGGCCGGCTGCCCCGAGGAATCGGCTGCGATTGCGCGAGCTCGACCCGAAAGCCTCCTATCGAATTTCCGCGTGGCCGGCCGGCGGAGAGGGGGCCGCCATTGCCAACGCCGGGCTGCGTGGTGGCGACGACCTGATGAACGCCGGGCTCCAGCTCGATCCGCCGCGCGCCTACGGGGTGACGCGAGGCGACTTCTGGGCGCGGCTGTTCGTGTTGCAGGCAGAGGCCTGATCGCGCTCGCCCACGGTCCGGGAACTGGAGAGGACATGCCCGAACTGCCAGCCCGGAGCATCGCCGACGTTCGGCTTTCGGAAGTCTTCGACCGCGGTGGATGCCCGCTCTGCACGCAGATGGCTCGCAGCGCCGCGACCTACATGAATTCGTTCCTGTACGAAGGGGTCACCGACGTCGGCTTTCGACGCGAGCTCGACCGGGCGCGCGGATTCTGCCGGCGGCACACCCGCGAAGTGCTTGCGGCCAACCGGCGCCAGTCGGGCGGAACGCTGGGGTCGGCGATCCTGTTCGAGGCGATCCTGCGGATCCGCGGAGCGGAGCTGGAGGACGCCCTTGCGTCTCGCGGAAATGCACGTCGGAAACGTCTGGCGGAAGCCGCCCGGCGAGCCGCGTGTCCGGTCTGCGACGTCGAAGCGAAGGCCCTCGCATCGGCGATCGACAGCTTCCACGGCCTCGCGTCGGTTGCGGAGTGGCGCGGGGCCATTGCCGGGTCGCCGTTCTGCCTCGACCACCTGCTCGCGCTGCTCATGCATCGTCCGTCCGGCGAGGCCTGGGACGAGATCGAGCGCGCGCAGGCTGCGCGGGTCCGCGACCTGCGCGCGCGCCTGGAGCGCTTCTCGGCGGCATCCAGCCACGACCGTCGACATCGGATCACCGCCGACGAGCAGCGCGCAGCCGACGATGCCGCGGCGTTCCTGGGCGGGGACTCGGCCGAGGCTGCGCGACCGCGAAAAGCCGCGGCGGACTGACCGCGAAAAGCCGCTGTCAATACCCCCGGTGGGTATTTCCCGGTCGCTGTCAAGTGGTAGACTTCGGGCCGACGTGGCGTGTCAAGACTTGACACGCCCGTAGCCATGTCCGGAACTCGGCGCGCGACGCCGAGCCGGGCGGACGAGCCAAGCAGCTGCGCGGAGGCCCATCACGGCAGCAGGCATCGCGGCCGAGGTCAAGAACAAGCTCAGCGTCGCTGACGTCGTCGGCGAGACGGTTCAGCTCAGGAAGGCCGGCACCACGCTCAAGGGGCTGTGTCCCTTCCACGGCGAGAAGACCCCTTCGTTCGTCGTGACACCAGCGCGCGAGACCTGGAAATGCTTTGGTTGCGGGCTGGGCGGGGACATCTTCAGCTTCGTCATGCAACGGGACGGCGTCTCGTTCCCGGACGCGCTTCGGACGCTCGCGGCCAAGGCCGGCGTCGAAATCGATGAGCACACGCGCCGGGACGACGCGCGCAAGGCGCGCCTGCGCGAGACACTCGAGCACGCGATCGCGTTCTACCACGCGGTCCTGACGGGCTCGAGGCTCGGACAACCCGCGCTCGACTACCTGCGCGCGCGAGGGTTCACCGACGAAACGATCGAAGCCTTCCAGCTTGGCTGGGCGCCAGAAGGCTGGGACGTCATGGTCCGCACCCTGAAGGCCCGCCGAAACCTCGACTCGGCCGCCCTGGCCGAGGTCGGCCTGACGTCACCCGGGCGCCGTGGTCCGATCGACCGCTTCCGGGCCCGGATCATCTTCCCGATCCGCGACCAGAACGGAAATGCCGTGGGCCTGGGTGGCCGCTACCTCGTCGCCGATGGCGATCAGGCGGACCATGGCCCCAAATACCTGAATTCGCCCGCGACGCCGCTGTTCGACAAGAGCCGGACGCTGTACCTGATCGACCGCGCGAAGTCGGCCGTCCGCAAGAGCGGGCAGGCCGTCATCGTCGAGGGCTACACCGACGCCCTGATGGCCCACCAGGCCGGCTTCGACACCGTTGTAGCCTCGCTGGGGACGGCGCTGACGCCCGGCCAGGTCGCGCTCCTCACCCGCTACGCGAAGAAGATCGCTCTCGCCTACGACGTCGATCCCGCCGGGCAGAGCGCCGGCACGTTTGGGGTCACCGAGCTGAACGCGTTGATCTCCGAGGTCCAGGCCGACGGCGGGCTCGGCCTGACCGATGTCGGCGTCGTCCGGCTTCCGGACGGCAAGGATCCCGACGAGGTCATCCGGGAGAACCCTGACCTGTGGCGCGAAGCCACGCGAACGCCGGACCCGATCCTGACCTATCTGATCGACTTCCACGCGTCGCGGGTCGATGTTCGGACTCCCGAAGGCCGGAAGCGCCTCGTCGACGGTGTCCTGCCGACCCTCCGGCGGGTCGCCGACCCTGTCGTCCGTGACTCCTACCTGCAGAAGCTCGCCCGGCGTAGTGGGGTGGAGGAGCGAACTTTGCTGGAGGTCCTCCACCAGCGCCCGGCACCGGGCCGCACCGGGAGCGACGGAGACCACGGCGGCGTTCGGCTCACGCTGGAGGCCGTTCGGGCCGCCCAGGAGTCGGTCAGCCCGGAGGAGGTCGTTCGGTCGATCAGCGCGGTGGAGGCCGAGCTGCTGCGCCTGCTCCTCCTCGTTCCGGACCAGCAGGAGCGCGTGGCGGACATCCTGAAGCCGGAGGGATTGCCGTCGACGGTCGCCCGGGAGCTCTACCGCGCTCTGCTCGCCTCGCGGGGCCTTCCGGACGGCGAGGAGCAGCACCCATTCGAGCGGGGGCGACTGCTCGAGGCGCTGGATCCCGAGACGCGAGCCCTTGCCATCGCCTTGTACGCGCGACCAGGCCCGGACCCCACGCACCTGCCCGTCGAACGCATCGCCTACGCCGTCGATAAGTGTTTGCTGACATTGGAAGGAGATCGGCTCGAGGAGGCCATCGCCTACAACCTCGCGGAGCAGGCCGAGGCGGAGAGCCGCGGCGACCACGAGGCAATGGGTCGCCTGCTCGATCAGGAACGCCAATACAACGAAGCCCGCCGTTCGCTCGACCGCCGTGGCGAGCAGACGCGCCTTCTCGCTCGACCGATGGAGGTTCGACCGTGACCGATCCCACCGACAAGCTCCTCGTCGAAG
>VBFZ01000173.1:16818-17279 GCA_005880805.1 Chloroflexota bacterium
GGTCGAGGAAGACGAGGACGAGGAAGAGTCCGAGGACCGGCTGCTGACATCTGCCGACGCACTGGCGGAGGCCGCCGACCTCGGAGTCGAGGTCGTCGGCGAGGCCGGCCAGGCGCGCGGCGGCATCCCGCTCGATGCACCGGCGAAGCTCGACGCGGTCGAGCTCGAGGAGCCCACGCAGGAAGAGCTCGAGGCGCTCAGCGCCGACATGATCGGGATCGACGACCCGGTCCGCATGTACCTCAAGGAGATCGGCAAGGTCGCCCTGCTGACGGCCGAGGAAGAGGTCGTGCTGGCCAAGGCGATCGAACTCGGGGAGCAGATGGTCGACGAGCCCTGGAAGGGCATCGTCTCGCTCCACGAGTGGACGCACCACGACACCGAGCGCAAGACGCGCACCCAGAAGACGCAGCACCGACTGCCGTTCGGGCCCGAGGCGGCGCGGATGGTCCGCGACGCGA
>VBFZ01000173.1:17393-18412 GCA_005880805.1 Chloroflexota bacterium
TCGATGCGGACTCTTTCGTGGCGCTCCTGGACTGGGCGTACTTCGCGGTCCACAACGGGGATCTCGACTCGCGCGACAACGTCGGGCTGCGAGCAATCTACGACTGGACGCGGGACGGGGTCGCCTTCCTTGCGCTGGAGCGCTGGATCGCGACCGGCCACGACTCGGACCTGCTGCGGCGCCTGGGCTATGACCCGTCCGTGCCCGCCAACACGAAGCTGCGCGACCGGAAGGGCGAGCTGGTCCGCATCGGACGCGACGCGCGGGAGCAGCTCACGTCGGCGAACCTGCGGTTGGTCGTATCGATCGCGAAGAAGTACATCGGCCGGGGGATGTCGTTCCTGGACCTCATCCAGGAGGGCAACATCGGCCTGATCCGGGCGGTCGAGAAGTTCGATTACGAGAAGGGCTACAAGTTCTCGACGTACGCCACTTGGTGGATCCGGCAGGCGATCACCCGCGCGATCGCCGACCAGGCGCGCACGATCCGCATTCCCGTGCATATGGTCGAGACGATCAACCGGCTGATCCGCGTGTCGCGCGGGCTGCTGCAGGAGCTGGGCCGGGAGCCGACCGTCGAGGAGATCGCCGAGGCGATGTCACGCGGCCAGGAGGTCCAGGTCACGCCGGAGAAGGTGCGCGAGATCATCAAGGTCTCCCAGGAGCCGGTCTCGCTCGAGACGCCGATCGGCGAGGAGGAGGACTCGCACCTGGGCGACTTCATCGAGGACCGCGGCGCGCTCGCGCCGGCCGAGGCCGCTTCGCACCAGCTGCTCAAGGAGCAGGTCGAAGCGGTGCTCGACTCGCTGACGGGCCGCGAGCGGCGGGTCCTGCAGCTCCGGTTCGGACTGGAGGACGGCCGCGCGCGCACGCTCGAGGAGGTCGGCAAGGAGTTCAACGTCACTCGCGAGCGGATCCGCCAGATCGAGGCCAAAGCGTTGCGCAAGCTGCGCCACCCGTCCCGCAGCCGAAAGCTCAAGGACTACCTGGAGTAGGAACTGCGGCGGTCGTCTTCCCCC
>VBFZ01000220.1 GCA_005880805.1 Chloroflexota bacterium
GCCGACGACGTGCCGACCGACGACCGTCGTCGACCCGACCGGGCCGATCGGCGCCTGCGCCGAGGCGAGACCCAGCCGGTCGATGAGCTCTGGTTCCTCGTCGGGTCGCAGGAACAGGTCCACTGCGGGATAGCGACGATGCAGGCCCGCCCGATCCGGCTCGCGGACCGAACACCCGGTGAGCACGACTCTAAGACCGGGCTTGGCCGCCTTCAGGCTGGCGAGATGGCCCTGTCGCCCGATGACCTTCTGCTCTGCGGCCTCTCTGATCGCGCAGGTGTTGATCACGATCAGGTCGGCAGCGTCGAGCCCCTGCGCCGGTTCGCAGCCCGCGGTCCGGAGACGGCCGGCCATCTCCTCCGAGTCGCTCCGGTTCATCTGGCAGCCGAGCGTCCAGACGAAGAAGCGCGGCAACGACCGCGGCTCGGGCAGGTATTCCTCGAGGCGCTCGTCGCCAGGCCCGGGCGGCACCTTCGGCGGGCGCGCGGCGACCGGCATGTCCAGCACGGGCAGTGCTCGGGAGCGAGGAGCGGTGATCACGACGGCGCCGACGCTGACAGGTTGCTCAATCTCTCCACGAGCTTCGTTTCGACCTCGGGTGGAACCCACAGGCGTGCATGCGATTCGGCATACGGGCCGAAGTCGCCATGGTAGTCGCTGCCTCCGGTCGGGACGAGCGCGAGCTCCGACGCTACCTCTGCTACGGCGGCCACAGTTGGCAGGTCGAACGACCGGTAGTACACCTCCAGCGCGTCGAGGCCGGTCTCCTTGAGCTCCCGCAGCAGGCCGACCCGCATAGGCGCCTCCGCGAAATGGGCGAGCGACGCAAGCCCGCCAGCGACGCGAATCGCACCGATAGCCTCGACCGGCCCCATGCCCATGCGCGGCACGTATGCCGGCTGGCCGCGAGCCAGCAGGCGCCGGAATGCGTCCTCGACGCTGTCCGCGAAGCCGGCCTGCATCAGCAGCCGTCCGATCGTCGGTCGCCCGAGGGCGTCCTCGTCGCCATGCTCGAGCGCGGCGGCCTGAGCGTCGATCGGCAGCCCGAGATCGCGCAGCCGCTCGAGCGTCCGGTCGAAGCGAAGTCGTCGGGCCTGGCGCTGGGTCGACAGTCGATCTTCCAGCGCCTCGTCGTCGGCCCGCACGCCGAGGCCCAGGACGTGAAGCTCACCCTCCCAGAGGTCCGGCAGGCCGGCAGTGATCGAGTTGATCTCGACGCCGGACAAGAGCTGAACGCCGGCTGGCGGCGCCGAGCCGGGGCCGGTCAGGCTCCGGTAGCCGGCCAGGGTGTCGTGGTCGGTGATCGCGAGGAGACGGACGCCCGCGGCAGCGGCCTCCGAGGCCAGTTGCGACGGCGTCAGGACGCCGTCGGACCGGTTCGTATGGGTGTGGAGGTCGATCGTCGAGGGCGGCGGCTCCGGGCTGGGGCTTGAAGGCTGGGCGTCGTCGAGCTGCTGGTGCCTGCTCCGCCGCGAGGGGCTCAAACTTCGATGACGCGCGCCACGCGTTCGATGGCCAGTGCTTCGCCGGTCGCCGGGTCGATGTCGATCTGCGCCGCGTTGAAGACGACCGGGCCCTCCCCGACCTCGAACCGCGTCGGAAGCGCGTTGACGAAGCGTGGCAGGACGGTCTTCGGGTCGAACCCGATGATGCTCCACAGCGGCCCGGTCATGCCCAGATCTGACTGGTAGGCCGTCCCGCGTGGGAGCACACGCTCGTCGCCCGTGACCACATGGGTGTGCGTGCCCACGACCGCGCTGACGCGACCATCGAGGTACAGGCCCAGGGCGTTCTTCTCCGACGTGATCTCGCAGTGGAAGTCGACCAGCCGGACGGGCGGCAGCGGCTCGGAAGACTCGTCCAGCAGCCGGTCAGCGTCGGTGAACGGGTTGTCGATCGGCTGCATGTAGGTTCGGCCCTGGAGGTTGACCACGGCCACCTCTGTCCCGTCGTGACCGTGGAAGATCCCCCATCCCCGCCCCGGCACGTCATTGGTGCCGTAGTTCAGTGGTCGCAACAGCCTTTCGTCGCGCTCCAGCACGGGATAGATCTCGCGCTTGTCCCAGATGTGGTTGCCCGAGGTGATGACGTCCACACCGGTCACGAAAAGCGCTTCGGCGGTGCTCGCGGTCAGGCCCATGCCGCCGGCCAGGTTCTCGCCATTGGCCGTCACGAATTCGATGCGCCGCTCCTCGCGGAGCCCTGGCAGAACCTGTTCCAGCGCGACCCGCCCCGGTTTGCCGATCACGTCGCCGATCATCAGCACGCGGAACGATCCGTT
>VBFZ01000174.1:0-5268 GCA_005880805.1 Chloroflexota bacterium
AGGCGTCGCCGCGCCCGCATCGTCGGTGACCGCGAGGAACTGATGAGGACCCCTCTGGCGCGTCTCGCGCAAGCCGGGGACCCCGCTGAGCTGCGAGGCATCGAAGACCTGCTCCGTTTCGACCTCGACCACTTCGCCGCCGAGGGCCAGTCGGCGAAGCCCCTCCGGCTCGGCCCACGCGATCACCCGGCCGTCCGAGATGAGCACGACCTGGTCGCACTCCTCGGCCTCGGCGACGTACTGCGTCGTGATGATCAGCGTGCGTCCGGAGTCGCGCAGCCGGTGGAGCTCAGTCCAGACCGACTGGCGAAGCAGCGGGTCGATCCCCGCCGTCGGTTCGTCGAGCACCAGCAATGCGGGATCGTGGACGAGGGCGCATGCGAGCTCGAGCCGACGCTGCATCCCGCCCGAGAGGTCGCCCGCCCGCCGACCGCGGACATTCCACAGGTCGACTCGCTCCAGGACCTCACGCACGCGGTGGCCACGTCCAAAGAGGGGCAGGCCGAAGAGGCTGGCCACGAAGTCGACGTTCTCCCGGGTCGACAGCTCCGGGTAGAGGATGAACGACTGGGGCATGTAGCCGATCCGTTCCCGGGTCCGGCGCCGGAACCGGCGCGGCTCCTCGCCAAGCACCCGGATTTCGCCCGAGCTTGGCCGGATGCCACCGATGATCATCCTGATCGTGGTCGTCTTGCCGGAGCCGGACGGGCCGATGACGCCCATCAGCGATCCGCGCGGGACCTCGAGTGACAGCGACCTGACCGCGACAACGGACCCGAACCGGCGGCTCACTCCGCGCATGGCGACTGCCGGCGGGACGTCGGGAGAGGCGGGAGACGCAGCCGCAGCAGGCCGCGCCGTGTTGTCGTCTCGGGCCACGAAACCCTCCCAGGGGAACGCGGCCGAACGGGCCGCCTCGGATAGCGTCGCCGCGCGGCGCTTGCAGGGGCGCCCCTGGATACAGGACTCGACATACGGGCTCGTGACGACGGGCACCGGAGCTCGTACGCGGTCACGGATCCAGCCACACGCCGAACTCGCGCGCAGGACCGCCCCTGTCACGGGGGTGTGACGGTCGGCCTCGCTCCCCTAGCGCCAATGACGAGGTGCGGTCCGGACGATCGGCTCGTGGCTCCAGCACGCGACTCCCATCGAGCAGACTCCAGGCCCGTGCCGGGCTCCCAGCGGGCGCGCGCCGCTGCGACTCGTGCGGACCGCGCGGGAGCGCGCGCCGCCGGCCTCCGCTACCGCACCGACGACCGGCCGGGCATCCGGCGGATTCGGTCCGGGCGCGGCTTCGCCTACCGCGATCCGGAGGGCCGCGCCGTCAAACACTCGAGTGAGCTCCGCTGGATCCGGGCGCTCGTGATCCCTCCGGCCTGGACCGACGTCTGGATCAGCCCCGAGCCGGATGTCCACCTGGTGGCGACCGGCCGCGACGCTCGGGGACGGAAGGTCTACCGCTACCACCCTCGCTTTCGAGCGGTCCAGGAGCGGCGCAAGTTCGAGCGGTTGGTGGAGTTCGGAAAGCGGCTCCCGTGGATCCGGAGGCGGGTGCAACGCGACATGGCACGCCGCCAGCTGACGCGCGACTCTGTCTCGGCCGCGGTCATCCGGCTCCTCGAGCTCACCCTCATCCGCGTGGGCAACGACGAGTATGCACGCGCCAACCGTTCATTCGGGCTCACCACCTTGCGCGACCGGCACGTGGAAGTGAAAGGTGCACTCGTGCGCTTCCGCTTTCGGGGCAAGGCCGGGCGAGAGCACGAGGTCGAGCTTCAGGATCGCCGGCTGGCCGGCGTCATCCAACGCTCGCGGGAGCTGCCCGGCACTGCCCTGCTCCAGTACATCGACGAGACCGGGCGCAGGCGCCGCATGCGGTCGGCCGATGTCAACGCCTACCTCCGCGACGTGGCCGGGTCCGACTTCACGGCCAAGGACTTCCGGACGTGGTTCGCGACAGTGCTCGCGTATCGCGCCCTGCGCTTGGCGGGCCAGCCACGGAGCGAGCGTGACGCCAACCGCCGCGTGAAGCAGGCGCTCAATGGCGTCGCGGAGCAGCTGGGCAACACGACGACGGTGGCTCGCTCCAGCTACGTCCATCCCGTGGTCGTCGAGGCATATGTCAACGAGGCGCTTCCAATACGGACAGCCGGCGCCGATTCCGGGCCCGACCTGTCGCCAGCCACGGTGTCGCGCCGCGATGAGCTCGCCGTCCTGCAGCTCCTGGCGCGGCGCTCGTCGTTGCTCGCCGGAACGCTTCCTGCGCGCGATGAAAGGCAGGCGCAATGAGCGGCTTCCGCGCACGGGGACGCGAGCGTGATCGAACCGTCAACCATCGGGGTACTTCATGAACGAGCGAACCATGCAGCACGTGCAACACGCGAACGAACCACGCGAACAGGTGCGGGCGGACGAACTCCCGGACATGGTCGGCACGCTGACGAGGCTCATCGCAGGCCTGATGGCACTCGCGATGGCCTTGCTCATGACGCAGATCCGCTGAGCACTACGGCGACGCCACCCCGCTGATCTACGTCGGGACGTCGGGCTGGCAGTACCGCCACTGGCGGTCTGCGTTCTACCCAGCCGGAGTTCCGCAGACGCGCTGGCTCGAGTTCTACGCCGAGCGATTCGCGACCGTCGAATCGAACAACGCCTTCTATCGCCTCCCCGAACGGCACGTCTTCGAGAGCTGGGCCGCTCGGACCCCGGCCGACTTCCGGATGGCGGTCAAGGTCAGCCGCTACCTGACCCACATCCTGCGCCTCCGCGAACCGCGCGAGCCCGTTGCCCGCTTCGTCGACCGCGTGCGCGGACTCGGCAACAAGCTCGGGCCCGCGCTCCTGCAGCTGCCGCCGACGCTCGAGGCCGACCTCCCGCGCCTGACGGAGGTGCTGGAGCGCTTCCCACCCGACATCCAGGTCGCAGTGGAGTTCCGGCATGCGAGCTGGTTCACGGACGAGACCCGACGGGTGCTCGAGAGGCATCGGGCGGCCCTCTGCCTGGCGGACCGCTACGGTCCGATTGCCCCACTGTGGCGGACTGCCGATTGGGGCTACGCCCGGTTCCACCAGGGCCGCGCCACTCCTCGCCCTTGCTACGGCACGGGCGCGCTCGACACCTGGGCGAAACGGCTCGGTGCGATGTTCGAGCCCGAGGTACCCCTGTACGCCTACTTCAACAACGACCATCGCGCGTGCGCGATCCGGAATGCCGTGGAATTCGCGCGCGCGTGCGAGGTCGCAGGGCTCGGGCCGACTCGCGCGGAGGAAGCCTGAAACGCACCTGTGAGCGGGTCCTGCCTTCGTGCAGGGCGGCTCATGGGCGCACCCGCGCTAGGTTCGGGACATGGCGATCCTCGCGGGGATCTTCGGCGTCATCGGACGCTACACCGGCCGGGTGCTCACGACCGCCCTCGGCTGGGCGAGCATGTTGCTGTTCGGCCGTGTGCCGCAGTCCAGGCAGGTGCTGCTGGCGGCGGCGACGTTCGGATCGCTGATCTGGGCCGTCCTGCTCGCGGGAGTCGTGGTCCCGACCGTCGCTTCCCTGCTCCTTGTGGCGGTCCCGCCGCCCTCGTTCGTCGATCCCCTCTGGATACGCCTCGCGATGCTCGCGGGAGCGGTCGTGCTGCCGATCGCGATCGGCATCGCCATTCGCATGATCCCCGAGCCGGAGGACCGCGCCACGGGACGCGCTGCCGTCACGGACATCCTTCGCGGCTACCCGCTGGGCGCCGCGCTGGCGGTGACACTCGTCTTCCTGGCCGGCGTCGCAGTCGTCGGCAAGGCCCGCAGCCTGGCCCGTCGCTGGAATGACGCGCACGTGCCGATCGTCGTCAGGTCGAACGGCTACGAAAAAGTCGTCAGCGACCTGGAGGATGCCCTCGATGGCGCCGGGCTCGACGTCTCCCGAAGGCCCGCCAGCCGCGCGCTGACCGTGCCCGCCCGCGTTCTGGCAGCCGTCGCCGGCACGGGCGTGCGTGGACTCGTACCGGACAGGCTCACGATGCTGGTGGGCCGGGACCTCGAGGTGACCGTGCACCTGTCCGACGTCGCCGTCGCCGGCCGCGGGCTCAAGGTGGCACAGGCGCGGGCGGCGATCGCCAGCCGGCTGACGAGCACCGCCGCGCACCTCACGACGAGCGCCGAATCGCAGGCGATCGAAGACCTCATCGAGTCGCTGGCGCCCGGCCCGAGCGTCGTGCCCCCGTCACTCGAGGCGCCCAGGCTCGCGCGGCTCCAGGAAATCGACGAGAAGCTCAAGAGCACGGAGCTGCCCTACGACGAGTGGGAGATCCTGTACCGGATGCGCCTGCAGGTCGAACGCGATCTGCTTCGGGTGGCTGCCGGTGGTCGCGTCGTGGGCACTCGCGAGGGAGTCCAGCGCCGCGGGCGGCAGCCGGTCGCGGGCGCGGCACAACGAACACGGTCGAGCGCCCTGCCCCGGACGCAAGCGATCCCGACTCCATCCGGGCTGATTGCGCTCGGGGTGATCGGGCTGCTCCTGCTCGACGTCATCCTGGCCATCACGGAGCGCGCAGAGGAACGCCGTCGTTAGACCTCGGGACCCTGGCTTCGGCCCGGGCCGGCGGGCAAAAACAGGGACCCCGCGCGGAATCGGCGCGGGGTCCCGAGCATCGGTCCGATTCGGTCGTCGGTCGCGACGAGCGCTCCCCCCGACAGAGATCGGGCAGGTCCCCTTCCGTCAGTCCGGTCGTTCAGACCAGATGTGCGGAGGAGCCGGCGAGACGATGGGGCCAGGGTGGTCATGCGTCCATCCACAGCAGGCCACGAAACCTTGCACTGGCGTTGCAGCAGGTCCCGACATGTCGGAGCGACCACGCACCTGATCGGCAGCGGCGCTGGCCGCCTGCGATCGTGCCTCGCCAGGCGCCGGCCTCCCGGCCTCGCGCCTCGATGAATTCCTCGAATCGATCGAGGTCGCCGCGGACCCGGCGCTTGACGAGCCCAAGCGTGTCACCCGCGCTGGATGCGGGATATCAGGACCTCCCTGTCAGTGGTGGAGGCCGAGGCCAACCGCATGCCGGTCCCTCCCGGCACGACCGGCAGGCAGCCCGGCTAACGGGCGACTTGCCGGTCCCCGACCCGTCCCTCCGGCGGCGATGGCAGATGCACGTAATGGCGGCTGCCACGCGATTGACGCGGCGTGGGATCGGCAGGACGCACGATCCCCTCGACCGGTCCCGGTTCGGACCCCTCTCGCCGGGCCGGTCGCCATTCCAACTCGGGGAGCGGCACGAGGTTC
>VBFZ01000174.1:5364-21605 GCA_005880805.1 Chloroflexota bacterium
TGCCGTCTGGGCATACCGCGACATGCGCCACCGGGCCGAAAGCGAGGTGGCGTCCTACTTGGCGGCCGGGCTCATCATCGGGGCCACGCCGCTGTTCTTTCCTCTCGCGATCGTCGTCTACCGGATCGTCCGGCCGCCGGAGACCCTGACCGAGGCCTGGGAACGACATCTCAGCGCCAGCGCCATCGAAGCTGAAGCCGACGCCCTGCAGGGTTGCTATGCCTGCGGTCGGCGCGTCGATCCGGAATGGCTCGTATGCCCGACGTGCGGCGCCAAGCTCCACCGGGTGTGCGCCGACTGCGGACAGCTGATCGACCTGGACTGGATCGTGTGTGCGTGGTGTGGCCATGAGATCGAGCGGCCCGGCGGCGTGCCACTCGAGGCCCCGCTTCCGGAAGCGCTGCCCGCCGGCCGACCGCTTGCTCCGGTCCCGATGGGGGCCGGCACGCTGGCGACGGCGTCGTCCCTGGGGGGCGCGGGCGCCATTCCGGGCCAGGTCGCGGAGCGGCGGGCCTCGCCGACGACATCCGGGGTCGGCGCGCGCTAACGGGACGACGCCTTCTGCGCTCGAGGGGCTGAGCGGCCTGGTGTAGAGAGGGATACAGCAGGCCGCCTTGCCCTGTCGCCAACCGGACCCCCAGGCTCGATTGGCTCGCGGTCCGCGATCGTTCGCTGGTGCGCAGCCACGACGGCGGAGGCTGAACGTAGTCGTAGGTCCCCAAAGCAGACGCCTGCGCGCCACAGCCGTTATTGCAGATTTCTAACAAGGAGGATGCGCTCGGCCAGGGCGAGGCCGGGCGATGGTCTGACCGGCCGATTCGCCAAGAATGCAAAGCGACCGGCGGCTCGTCGAGGGCCGACGGCCACCGGTCGCTGGACAGACGAACGCCGGGTGAGTGGCGTTCGCCGAGGAGGAGGGAACGGCACGCCCCCGGGCGTGCACCCCGTCAACCTAGCCGGGACATCCTGCCCCAGCGCCCGCGGGTCTTGCCTTCTCCTTGCAACCTGCTTTCAACGAAGAACAGAGGCGTCGCGCGCCAGAAGCCCGGCTCGCGACGCCCGCGAATGGCTCGCGAATGTCAGACGCGATCGTCGTCGGGGGTTCGCTCAGCTTCCCAGGATGCACGGTCGACGGTGTCATCCACCCGCTCGCGATCGTCCCGGCGCATCTCGTCGCCGGCGTTCCCGAGGTCCTTGCGGACGTCGTCGCCCAGATTGCCCAACTCGTCCTTGGCGTCGGTTCCGTCAATTCCGCGCCAGGCTTCCTTGGTCTTCTCCTCACCTTCCCGGTAAGTCTTCTTGACGTCTTCCACCCGATTGCCTCCGTTTTGAGGTCGGCCGCGGAACGCCGAATGGTGTCCAAGCCAACCGCTTTCGAAGCTAGGGGCGGGATTGTTACGGGGGATTGCTCGTCTCGCGGAAGGCAGTTGCACGCTGCTTGCAGCGCTCTCCACCTTCCGGCCGTGCCTTGGGATTGCCGCGGACACGCAGTCGGGTTGCGACTGACACGCAGTCGCTATGGCCCGCACTTGGCCGGATGACGGGACGATCAGGGCACCGGACTAGGCTGGGTCGCGGGCCGCGCCGGTCCGGGCGGCGGTCTGAAAAAGACGACAAGGAGGACCACATGGCCACGCAGAGTGAGCCGGCCGCCCGGCAGACGAGCGGCAACGGCGAAGGCATGGATACCGGCCGAACCGAGGAAGCCCGTCAGATGCTCGACGACGTCGCCGGCACGGTACGCACGCGCGCACAGGACGTCGCTGCACGTCTGCCGGAGGCAGCCGAGGCGACTCGAAGCGCCCTGGATCAGGCGAGCCAGCAGCTCGAGCGCAGCTCGACCGACTCGCTGATGACTGGCGCCGCCTTCTCGCTCGGGATGGTCACCGGCCTCATCCTGGCAGGAGCCAACCGCCTGCTCATCGCCATCGCACTGCTGCCCGCCGCCGCGATGGGCGCGACCCTGATCGACCGCTGGAACCGGTCTGCACGCATGACGGGCCGCCGGAGCTAGTCCAGCCTCGAGCGCGGAAGCTCCCCCAGCAGCCACCACGGCATAGCCACGGACAAGAGAAAAGGCAGGTGCCCGAGGAGGGGGCTCGGGCGACCTGCCGAGGGAGGGCGGGGACGCCCCGTCACAAGCGTCCCCATCGGGATTCTTCCGAATGAGGGGCTCACCCTACAGTCGCAGGGTGTACGCGCCGCTCTCATACGTCGAGAGAGCCGTTGCATCAGCCTTGCGCGGGCATTGCAGTTCGCGTGTTTGGGACCAGGGCCGCCCCTAGTCCCTCGTCCGAGCCACCGCGCGACTGAGGACGACCGAGTAGTCCTCGTCGAACTCGCGCCGAGCCTGGTCGGGCAGGTGATCCCGCTGTCTCTTCCATGCGATGGCGTGGGCGAAGGTGCCGACGCGCATGGCCAGCGCGAACGTGCCCGTCAGACCGCTCCCCCACGGCTCGAGGTAGGCGTCGCGCAGCCTCGGAAACCACGGGCTCGTGGGCGGCAGTCCGTTCACCTGCTCGAGGAACCGGAACGTAACGAAGAGGGACGCGAAGGGGTGCGAGATCGAGGCATCACCCCAGTCGACCACGCGCAGTCGATCGCCCTGCCGGTAGAGGTTGGTCAGGTGGAGGTCGTCGTGCTGGATCGTCGCCGGGACGCCGTGCGCGGACAGCTCGGAGCAGAGCTCAGAGAAGCGCGGAACGAACCTCTGGAGCCGATCCCTCCCGGGCTCGTCCAGTGGGAGGTCCGGCTGCCGCACGAACTTCTCGTAGCGCGCGGGGAGTGCCGAGATCCGCAGGTCCGGGACGCCGTGCGCCAGGTGGTCGTCGCTGTGTGCGGCCTCGCCGCGCTGCAGCTCCGCGTAGAGCGGCAGGACGCGGAGCCACGCCTCAGGCGGGTTGCCCAGCTGGGCGATCGGCGTGCCCGCATGGGCCATCAGGAGCCAGGCCCGCTCCTCGTCGAAGGCGAGCACCTGCGCGACCCGGTCGGGCCAGCGGGCGAAGAGCTGAGCCGTGAGCCGGGGCTCGAACGCCTGGACGGGCGCGCACGCCTTGAACCAGGCCGGGCCGTCGATACTGGGAACACGCGCCACGGTAGCCCACGACCGCTGGTGCACTGTCTCGATGTCCCCGATGGGTTCCACATGCGCACGGATCCAGACCTCGGCGTCGCGGTCCACGGTCCCACTATGTCGCAGACCGGTCGTGCGAGCATCGCGTCGAAGTCACCGCCGCCGACGCGGGCGTTGGCAGCGGGCGTGTGGCGCAAAAAAAGCTCCCGACCCCCAGTCGGTTCGGGAGCAGGGTTGATCGTGGCGCGGCGCAGATTTCAGCGAAGACGATTGCAGTGGGGCTCGATCTTGCACCTAGCTAGAAGCCCGGTCGCTTCCGGCCGCGGAGCCGTTGCGGAGGCTCTGGGACAAAGGGGAAGATCCCTCAGATCGTCCCCATCGCCTGCCGCGTCAGGATGTCCATGACGGCCGCGGACAGGTCGCGCGCGACGATGTCGCAGTAGGTCGAGCGCCGCGGCCCCTGGGTCTTCCGCGGCCCGATCAGGATCGTATGCAGGCCGGCCGGACGGGGGCGCTCGCACCAGGCAGGATCGGTGGTGACCAGCCAGCTGTCGGCGGGCGGGTTGGACGGCAGCTCTTCGACCAGCGTGAGGGTCGGCAAGGCAACGCGGATCTGATCGGGAACCTCCGCCGCGATAATTGTCACGTCGATCCCCACCTCGGTGAGGTGCTCGATCTGTTCGGTCATTCCGGGTAGCGGAACCCACGACGGCGGGCGGCGGCGCTGCTCGTCGGGCTGGGCGAGGAGAACGGCTCCCCGCTCCAGGAAGACGGTGGTCACGCGATCACGCGGAAACGCCCACCGTCGAGGTGGGCGTTTCCGGAACTCCGCACGGCCGGTTGCGGCCGCGGAATGCGTTCCAAGTTGGTCAGACCGGCCCTGCGCCGACGCGCCGGTTCCCCATGATTGCGTTGGCCACCACCACGACGATGACGGCGCCGATCACGGAAATCACGATCGTGCTCAGGTCGAGCGCGCCCTGAATCGGATCTCGTACTCCGAAAATCGCCGCGGCCAGGAAGCCGCCGACGACGGCGCCAATGATCCCGAGGACGATGTGGCCGATGACCCCCAGGCCTTCGTCGCCCTTGACGAGCAGACCTGCCAGGTATCCGGCGATCGCGCCAAGGACGATCCATGCCAGAAGACTCATAGCTGTCCTCCATCTCCCGGCCCCCGCCAGTTGCCGGGGACCTCAAATCAACAGGCCGCAACTGTCGTGGAGCGGCCCGTCAGGGCGGACAACGCTGTTCGTCGATGGGCTTGCAACCGACTGACAGCCGCAGTTCGGCAAGGGTCGGCGCTTTCGTTCTCCGAAGGCCGCTGACGGCCTCGGTCACGCTTCCGCTTCGGCCCATCGCCGGGGCGCCGAGCCAGGGCTTGTCGGGAGCTCGCGCCGGCCTCTCCGACGCCCGATTCTGGCTGGCTGTATGCCGTCCGGCCGGGTCGACATAACGCAGGTCTTGCGGGCCCGTCAGGGCGCAATCGGGCTGCAATCGAGAGGTTGACCGGCCGCGCGCGTTCGCACTCTCGCGAGCCTTACTTTCGATGCCACAACGGACCGAGGGTCCGAAGGAAGAAGCACCGGACGGAGGGGTCGCCCGGAGACTGGAGTACAGGTCATGTCGTACGGCGAAGTGAGTCGCGCTACCGCGACGATCGCACCGCCGACCCGTCAGGCCTCAACGGTCGTCGGCACGTATCGACGCCTCCAGATGGCGGGCTTGAGCCCGACCGAAGCCGCCAATCTCACGGCGCATCTCAGCGGCCTGCCAATCGAGGGGCAGAAGTGGTCGATCAACGAGATCCAGCGCCTGCTGTTCGTCCGCTCGCTCGTCGAAACCGGACGCCTGAGCTCCTGAGCCCAACGCCGGCGCCGGCCGGCGCGGAGGGGACAGCTCCGCCGGTCTCAGTCTCCGGCGGCAAGCGGCAGCTCGAGTGAGATCCGCTGCGAACCGACGTCAGCGGCGAGCGAGAGGCGCCCGCCCATCGCGTCGACCAGGTCTCCGCATACGTCGAGTCGCCACTGCTGCGAGTCGTCGGGCTCTCGCTGGTCCATGCCGGTCGCTGGCTCGGACGCCCGCGCCTCGGCGGCGATGGTGAGCCGACCCGATTCCACGGCGACATCGATCGTCGAGCCCGGCATGGCTTGACTCGCGGCGGTCGCGACGAGATCCCGGAGGACGTGCTCCAGGCAGGTTTCGTCGCCAAGGACGGCGGCTTCACGCCCGGCCATCCGAAGCGCGAAGCCCACCTGAGGTCGTCGTTTGCGCTCGTGTTCGACCGCATGCGACACCATCCGCTCCAGGAGCAACGGCTCGGGGTTGAGTGCCAGCGGCTCACCGGAAGATCGGGTCGCGATGAGGACATCCTCGACCACGTCGCGCAGGCGCTCGGCATCCGCCTCGACCGCGCTCGCGACTTCCTGCAGCTCCGCGTCCTGGCGCGCCTTGCCGACCCGGCGAAGGATCCGGCTGCCGAGCAGGATGGTCGTCAGCGGCGTTCGCAGGTCGTGCTCGGCGCCCGGCAAGGGCATCGGCCGTCTGCCCTGCTCGATCGACCTCCGAGCCGATCCATCAGTCTCCATCACGCTCCCTGGCGCCGACGCCCGACCGTCTTGCGGCCGGTACGCTCGACTCGACCGTACCGGTCTGCCGATGACGCGGGAGCGCCCTCTTTTCGAGCGCGCTGTTGCAACGGGCTTTCAGCGCCAGGGCCGAATGCCAGAGTCGTCAGAGTGGTCGTCAGGCTCCCGGAGCCACACAGCATCGACAGGCCTCGCAGGCGCGCGCTGCAACGGGCGTGATAGGAGCGCCTGTTCGCAGAGCATCGCGCCGCGACGGGCCCCTAACTAGCCTCACGCCACGAGTTTCGAGGAGGCGGATTACAACGGTTCGGACCATAACCAGCTCAGGAGTAAGGGACGTCGAGCGTGGGTGCCCCACTCGAAGCCGATCGCGCCACCGAAGAACCCATCAGCCGGGAGGATCTGTCGATGCAGGTCCTCGGCTACCTGATCGCCATCATCGCGTTCGCGGCGGCTGCCCTTTTGGCGCTGGTCCGCTGACTCACTGAGCGAAACGGGCGCTCGGGGCCTGGAGGGGGCTCTTCGTTCGCGGCTCTCGGCTCCCCGCCCGGCGGTCGACGCCTTCTCGCCGTCGGTCCCGGGCTGCAACCGCGCCTGCCGGTCGTCCGTTGAGGCTCGCGACCCTCGGCCGTCCGTCTGTTCCGATCCGGCGAGCGGCAGCCTGATCGTCACCGTCGTCCCCTCGCCAACCTTCGACTTGAGCTCGACGCGACCGCCGTGGCCCTCGATGATCGCCCTGGTGATGTAGAGGCCGAGGCCCAGCCCCGGTGACGGGTTCCTGGAGCGATCTGTCAGCTTGGCGAAGCGCTCGAAGATCTTCGTCTGGCCTTCTGCGTCGATGCCCGCACCGCGGTCCACCACCGTGATCGTCGCGTTGGTCGAGTTGCCACGGAGGGTGACATCGACGCTGGGCGATTCGGGCGCATGCACCTGGCCGTTGGTGACCACGTTCAGGATTGCCTGCTCGAGCCGGACCTCATCGCCGTTCACGATCAGGGGCTGCCGCCCGCCCGATAGCCGGATAGGTTGATCGGGGGAGATGACCTGCGCGACGTCCAGGGCGCGTTGGATGACCGGCACGATGTCGATCGGGGCGCGGTCCAGCTCGAGGCGACCGTACTGGAGCCTGCTCACATCCAGGAACTCGGACATCAGCCTGGCCAGGCGGTTCGCCTGGATCAGCGCGCTGGAGGCGTAGCTGCGTGCCGCGTCGCTGGTCTCAACTTCCGGCGACCGACCGAGGAGCTGCAGGTAGCCACGGAGGGCCGCAAGCGGCGTTCGGAGCTCGTGACCGGCGATTGCAATGAACTCCTCTTGCACCCGCCTGAGAGTCCGGTCGGTGGTGTCGCGGATCACGATCACGCCGCCGGCTCGCTCGCCTGCGTCCGAGAGCGGTCCCCCGGTAGCCTCGAACCAGCGACGCCGGCCATCGCCGTCCGAGATGCTGAACTCGATCGAGAATGATTCGCCCGCCGCCGCCAGGCCGACCGGCGAACGGTCCCCGGACAGCGGATGGCCTGCAGGATCGACCAGGTCCAGGGCGAGATCGACTCCTTCGAACATCGTGTCGTACGTCTGGTTGCTCAGCAGAACGTCGCCCTCCGGCCTGATCACGACGACGGCATCACGCATGTGACCGAGAACGCCCGACAGTCGGGCACGCTCCACCTCGCTCAGGCGGTGCTGGTGCTCGAGGTTGAGGGCGGCCTCCTCCAGCTCGTGGCTGCGAGCTTCGAGATCGTCGTTGGTGGTGTTCAACTCCTCGACGGTGGCTTGCAGCTCCTCGTTGAGGGTCTCGAGCTCCTCGTTCGTGGCCTGCAGCTCCTCATTGAGGGTCTCCACCTCCTCGGTCGCCGCCTGGATTTCCTCGGTCGAGACGACAAGCTCCTCGTTCGCAGCGCGCAGCTCCGCGTTGCCGGCCGCTAGCTCCTGGTTCGCCGCCAGCAGATCGCTTTGGCGCTCCCGGAGGTTCTCGACCTGGTCGAGCGCGGCCTGAAACGAGTCCTTGTTCTCCGCGGACCACTTCTCCGCGCTTCGTCGTTCCTCGGCGCCCTTTGTGGCGTCGCTTATCACGATGAGCACGCCGTCACGAGCATCCGCGTTGTTGGGATCAGTCCGAGGCTGCACCTGAAAGTCGAGCCACTGGGGTGCTTCACGCACGGCGGCATCGGCGGCCACCTGCGCGACCCGGCTAGCCGATTCGCCACGCAGCGCGCCGTCGATCAGCTTGCGAAGGACGGCCGAATCGATCCCCCCCGCGAGGTGGATGAAGTCCTGGCCGATCGCGGACGTGTGAATTCCCAGGAGGCGCCGGGCGGCCGCGTTGAGGAACTGGATGTCATACGACTCGTCGACGACGACGACGCCGACCGGCAGCTGCATCAGGACGTTGTCGGCTCTCTCAAAGGCGGCGATCTGCGAGCGTGCAGCCGCCGTCGGGGCGCCTTCCGGCGCGAGCGCGCGGCGACGGGCCTGCCCAAGGAGCAGTCGCGGCGGAGGTGGCGTCCGGGCCGGGGGCACGAGGACGCGCTCGCCCTGCCGTCGATAGACCTTGAGCTTCGGATTCTCCAACACAAAGTATTCGTGCAGCGGGCTGGTCGTCTCCGCCTTGCCCAGCACCAGCCAGCCCGCGTCACGCAGCGAGAACGCGAACAGCTGGAGGGCCCGCCGCTGAAGCTCGGGCGTGAAGTAGATCAGCACGTTGCGGCAGACGGCCAGGTCGATCCGGGGGAAGGGCGCCCGCTGGGCGAGGTCGTGCTCCCCGAACACGGTCATCAGGCGGATCTGCTTCTTGATCTCGTACTCGCCGTCGTTCTCGTTGAAATAGCGCTCGATGAGCTGCGGATCCATCCCCTTGACTGCGGAGCGTGGGTACACACCCCGGCGTGCGAACGCGATTGCCTTCGCGTCCAGGTCGGTCGCGAACACCCGCACGCCGGACCGACCGGTCGCGTCGCCAAGGGCTTCGGCGAGCAGGATCGCGAGCGAATACGCCTCCTCGCCCGTGGCGCAGCCGGCCGACCACAGCCGAAGCTCGCCGCCCCGCGCCTCGGCCTCGGCGATCAGTCGCGGGAGGATGTCATCACGCAGGTAGTCGAACAGGTCCGGGTCGCGGAAGAACTCGGTGACCTTGATCAGGAAGCTGCTGACGAGCCGCTGGTACTCGTCAGGGTTGGTTCGCAGGTATCGAACGTAGTCCTTCAGCTGGGTCGTGTTCGTCGCGGCCATCCGGCGCTGAAGGCGGCGCATGATCGTGGGCCGCTTGTACGTCCGGAAGTCGATTCCACTCTGTTCCTGGATGTCGGACAGGAACGCGCGGAAGGCCTTCTCGTCCCCCGCCACCGCCGGCTGGTAGACGCCCGTGACGAGGTCGTTCAGCAATGTCCCGATAGCCTCGAGGTCGGCGACGATGTCGACGTCGGTCGGCGACAGCGAGAGCGGCATCGAGGGGTAGCTGGCGGTCTGCGGGTTC
Organism: Chloroflexota bacterium; assembly: GCA_005880805.1. Taxonomy (GTDB): domain Bacteria; phylum Chloroflexota; class Limnocylindria; order Limnocylindrales; family CSP1-4; genus CF-16. The sequence continues at coordinate 14,498 of VBFZ01000174.1, forward strand.
TGGATGACGACCGTGCCGCCGGCCGCGCTCACATGTCGTGCACCGGCCGCGCCGTCGGAGCCAATCCCGGTCAGGATCACGGCCACGAGACCCTCGCCGAACGCCTCCGCTGCGCTGTCGAGCAGCAGGTCGACCGAAGGCTTCGGGCCGGGATGAGAGTCCTCCCGAACGCCCACCCGCTCGCTCGCGACCTCGACGAGCCGGTTGGCCGGCACGAGGTAGACGACACCCGGCCGGAGCGCCTCCTCGGTCTCCACGGTGATGACGTCGAGCGGGGTGCGACGACGCAGGATGTCGGCCAGGTGGCTCTGCCGGCGGGGATCGAGGTGCTGGGCGACGACGATCGGCGCCGGAAAGCTCTGAGGAAGGCTCGCGACGAGCGTCGACAGTGCATCGATTCCGCCGGCGCTGGCGCCGATGACTACGAGCTGGGGCATCGACTGTTGCTCGGCCATGTCCTCCCTGCCGAACAAGGGGGTACCCTTGACGGGCGCCCTCGAGCCGCAATTTTGCCGAGCTGGATTCTATCCCAGGGGGCCGCGAATGCCGAACCGACGGATCGTCGTGATCGGCGCGTCGGCGGGCGGCGTCGAATCGCTCGTTGGGCTGGTCGGCAATCTGCCGGGGGGCCTTGCAGCAGCAGTCTTCGTGGTGCTCCACATGCCGACGGGTGTCGTCAGCCACCTGCCGACGATTCTGAGTCGCGCGGGCCCGCTGCCCGCGGTCCAGATCCGGAATCAGACCCAGATCCGGGCAGGGATCATCCACGTCGCCGAGCCGGACCACCATCTCGTGATCGAACCGGGTCGTGCGATATCTCTTCGTGGTCCGCGGGAGAACGGTCATCGTCCGGCCATCGACCCGATGTTCAGATCCGCCGCCCTGGCGTACGGACCTGAGGTTGCCGCGGTCGTCCTGTCGGGCGTGCTCGACGACGGGACGGCCGGCCTGGCGGTGGTCCGGCAACACGGAGGAATGACCCTCGTCCAGGACCCGGGCGAGGCCCTGTTTCCGGGCATGCCGGCCGTTGCGATCGAGAGCGTGGAGGTCGACTACGTGCTTCCAGTTCGCGAGATCGCTGCGACGCTGGCGGACATCGTGGGGTTGGGCGACGTCTCGTTCGCCGAATGAGAGCCGGCCGTCGTGCAGAAGCTAGGCGGGCGTTCCGTTGGTGGCGACTGGTCCGGACACGAGACGCTCGATCGCGGCCACGACATCGGGCAGGTCGTAGGGCTTCGCGAAGTACGCATCGGCGTGAAGCCGGCCGGCGGCGTACGGCAGGTCGGTCGAAGCGCTCACGAGCACGAGCGCAAAGTCGCCCGCACTTCGTCGCAACCTGTCGACGATCGTGTCCGCGTCGAGGTCGGGCAGCAGGAGGTCCAGGACGACGGCGGAAGGATGCGTGCGCGTGGCTGTCGCGAGCGCGTCACGCCCGCGCCCCGCGCTGGCAACCGTGAAGCCCTCGGCCTCGAAGGCAGTCACCAGGATCTCCCGATTAGCAGCGTCGTCTTCAATGACCAGGAGGTGGCGGGTCTCCTGGCTCGTCGGTGCTGTAGATCTGCGGAGTTGCGACGACACAAACAACGACCCGGATGGAAGTGCAGACGGCCATCCCCTGGGGGTTGGGCCCCTTGATCATCGCCGCGCTAGCGTGGCGGTCCGCCAAACCGCGAGCGAAGCCATTGCAGGACCATTGCAGTCCGCGGCCGGAGAGCGGGCGGAGGTCAGCTCCAGCGGCTGGTGCGGCCCGCGGTTCCGTCCACGTCGAGGAGGTACCCCAGGCGCGGGATCGTCTTGATGGGGCCACCGGTCGAGCGCGGCACCCCGAGCTTCCGGCGCAGCTTGCCGATCGTGGTGCGGAGCGTCCGGACGTCGTCCCGGTAGTCGGGGCCCCACACCGTCGTGAGAAGCTCGCCGTGGCCGAGGACCGTGTTCGGATGAACGGCCATCTCGCGCAGGACGCCCCACTCGTGGCGGGTGAGCCACACTGGCTCGCCCTTCCGCCGCACGACCCGATGCTCGACATCGACTTCGACGTTCAGCTCGGGCAGCCGGATCGCAGCCTGTGGTGCCTTGCCTGAGGCTCTCCGCAACAATGCGCGCGCCCGTGCCCCGAGTTCCTCGGGGTCGAACGGTTTGCCGAGGTAGTCATCGGCGCCCAGGTCCAGCCCAACCCGAATGTCGGACCGACGCGAGCGCTGGCTCAGGATGATGGCCGGGACGGGCTCGAAATCGCGCATCTGGCGCAGCAGCTCGAAGCCATCGGTATCGGGGAGCAACAGGTCGAGCACGACGAGATCCGGCCGGATGTCGCCGAAGATCCGCAGCGCCTCCGAGCCGTCACTGGCAGTCACGACCTTGAAGCCCTCGTCGCGCAGCGTTCGCTGGACGAGTCGACGCACCGGCGCGTCGTCGTCGACCGCCAGGACGACCGGCTCTTCCAGTGACCCGGTGCGGTGCACGGGCGATGCCGTTCGCGACACCATCCGGGCACTATACCGCCGACATCGCCGCGGTCAGCCTCTTACGACGATGCCTCGCGTTTCGCGCCGTTCAGTTGTCGGGGGTGCGGAGACGTGATCAGGCGGAGCCGGTCACCGCGGATTCCTCGCCGAGAGGGTTGACCGCGCGGCCGTCGCGGTAGATGTACCAGACCGTCTGGCCGAGGTCGGCAAGCGCGTTGCGTGGCTGCACGCGGACCTGTGGCCAGCGCCCCCGCAGTGCGTCCTCCAACCGCTCCACCAGCTCCTCGCGGCTCATCGCCTGGTCGGCTTCGCGCGCCAGGACGTCGTCCACGGCAGCGGTGAACTCGACGTCGTCCGACGGGAAGCAGTTCGCCAACGGCGACGACAGCACTCGCACCCTCCTTGCGCGGCCGCCCTCGGGCCCACGCCACCCGGGAGAATGTCGGCTGCCGGAGCCGCGACTTCCACGGGGAGCGTGGCGAGACGTTTCACAGTAGTTGCAATTGGTGCGCGTGCAGTCACGCCGCCCTTGCCGGCCTGGCGGTCCTGGCCCGCCTCGCGACGGTCGTGTGGTCCGCCGGCCGTCACGGCCATGCAACACAGCTGCAAGGGCCCGACGAGGGCTTTCCGGCCGAGCCGCCACCCGTGTCGGGCGAGGCTAGAGGCAGACACCTGCCCATGCCAAACGTGCAAGGAGTAGCCATGCAGCAGCGATCAGGAACCGCGACCCCGACCCGTTCACCGGTCGATGACCAGACGTACGACCTTCTGCAGTCGCTGACCTCGAAGCTCGAGGCCATCGAGGCGTACGAGACGTACGCGGCCGACGGTGGCCGCTACGGGTCGCTCTTCGAGGAGCTCGCCAACGAAGATCGGCAGCACGCCGAGAAGCTGCTCGACGCCCTTCGTGAGCGACTGGGTTCGCGCTAATCGCGTTCGCCGGATCGACCACGACCGCCTCGGTCCGCAAGGGCCGGGGCGATCGTCATGTCAGAGGGCTGGAGCGTCCGCCGCGGAGGAGACATCAGCGGCTCGCGGCACCACCTGCCGAGTCGGGCAATCGCTCGCCCAGCCGCGTTCGCGCTCGTGATTGCCTCGGTCGGCGTCGCGAAGGCTCGGCTTCGGCCAGTCCTGCCTCGGCGGGCTCGATCTCGGGGACCTTCGAAGACTTCGGCGCCACCGGAACGTCCCGGTCCTGGAGGCGCTCGAGAACGACCTCAAGGACGGCCGCAATCGGCACGGCCAGGAAGGCACCCGGAAGCCCGCCTGCCGCGGCGCCGATGAGCAGGCTGACCAGCACGACGAACGGAGACAGTCCAATCGCGTTGCGCATGACGAGGGGCACCAGGAAGTTGCCCTCGATTGCCTGGAGCAGAACGTAGACCACGGCCACGATCAGTGCCTGCTCAGGGCCGATCGTCAAGGCTACGAGCATCGCCGGGATGGCGCCGAGGAACGGACCGACGATCGGGATTCCCTCGGCAAGCCCGGCCAGCAGGCCGAGCAGGAGGGGCGACGGCAGCCCCATCACGGTGTACACGACACTCGTCGCGATGCCGATCGCGGCCATCAGCAGCAGCTGGCCGCGCACCCAGAGCCCCAGCCTCGTCTCGGCTTCGTTCCACGCTTCGCGCACGCCGGGACGACGCTCCTCCGGCAGGAAGCTCAGGACGTAGCGCTCCAGCCGGGCGTGCTCCACGAGCCAGAAGAAGACCACGGCGAGGAGCGTCACGACGGAGGCCACCACCTCGGCCACGGTGAGGCCGGCCTCGACGACGGCATCCGCAGCCGGCGTCCCGAGGCGCGCGAGCTGCCCGGAGGCGCTGTCGATGAGCGCCACGAGCGTGGCCGACAGCGATGCAGGCTCCAGCCTCTCGGCCCACGCCTTCGCCGATGCCAGGAACGGTGGCAGCGCTCGGGCAAAGTCCGTGACCTGACCGGCAGCGGCAGGAACGATCACCAGCGCGAGGCCGACCACGATGCACAGGAACGCCAGGTAGGTGAGCAGGATCGCCGCGGGTCGACCGAGCGGAAGGCGCAAACGCAGCCAGCCGATGACCGGCTCCAGCCCGGACGCCAGCAGGATCGCAATGAAGACCAGCGCGAGCACGTGCGCGGCCGACCAGGCCAGCAGAGCGACGCCGATGACCACTCCGACACCGACGCCGAAGCCTAGGCCGCGTCCGGCCCAGTGGACCGCCTCGGCCCTCATGAGCTCAGGTCGCCTGCGATCGCCGGCGTCGCGTGGCGCGTGTCGTTCCCGGCCGGATACCGCGACCGGCCAGGCCTGCGCCGAGACTGAAGACCAGCAGGAAGCCGGACGGGGTCGGGCTTGGCTGCGGGGTCGGGCTGGGTGCCGGACCGCCGCCCGGTCCGGGCTTGCAGTGCTTCTTGCAGTCGCCGCCCTGGTCGCCGCCTGGTTGCTTGTGCTCCTCGTGCTTTGGCGCGGGCTTGTGGCAGCCGATCGTGCCGCCCCAGCTGTTCTTGAAGTACACGTAGGCGGTTCGGCTTCCAAGCTGGCCGCCGGTTCCGACGCCCCGGCTCGCTCGGCGCATCCAGTCGGCGTCCCAGCGATCCCACGATGACGGGCCACGCTCCGCCTTCACGAGGTCGATCCCCCACCCGCTCGGGCAGGACTTGTACATCAGCCCGGGCTGGTCGATCTGGTGGGCGGCGCCTGGCTGGGTCCCGGCGATGAACCATTCCGATGTGGTATCGCGCGTCCACGGTCCCGGTCGTCCGCCGGTCCACGCGTCGATCGTCGTCCGGACCACCCCGGACGGCCGCTTGAAGTCGGTGACCGGCGTGCCCCGGGTGTAGTCGCGCAGGAATGCCTGCCACACGCGCGAGGGACCCTCGAGCGAGGTGATCTGGTGGCCGCGCGGCTGGGAGTGGTCGCTGTTGCCCATCCAGACCCCGACCGCCAGCGCATGCGCCTTGCTGCCCGATTTCGGGGGCGCGATGAACCCGAATGTCGTGAAGTCGCGGGTCTCGTTGGTGGTACCCGTCTTGGCGCCGGCCGGCCGTCGCTGGCCATGTGGCCCGTTGCGCAGCGCGAGCGCCGACGCCCAGATCTTGTTCTGCGAGGGGTCGGTGTTGCCGGCCAGGACGTTGGTGATCAAGTAGGCGGCCTGCGGGCTGACGGCCTTCGTGAGCTTCGGGTCGCCCGCCTGGAAGACCGCGTTCCCGCTCGGGTCGTCGATCTCGAGGACCATCCGTCGCTTGGCCAGGACACCACCGTTGGCGAACGTGCCGTAGGCGCCCGTCAGGTCGATCGGATGGAGCTCCACCGTCCCGATCGCGCCCGCCAGTCCGGACTGCATGAACATCTTCTTGCCGCCCGGGAACTGGATGCCGAGGGCGGCCGCCTGGTCGGCCACGGGGCCGTTGCCGACCGTCTCCAGTGCCCGGATTGCGGGAATGTTGAGCGAATACTGCAGGGCCTTCCGCATGAGGACCGGGCCGCGGTCCTGGTTGTCGGCGTCACGCGGGGCCCAGCCCGGGCCGAACTGCGTGGTGACGTCGAGCAGCAGGCTGCCCGGCGTCAGGGCGCGCTTCTCGAAGGTCGTGACGTAGACGACGGGCTTGAACGCCGATCCGAGCTGCCGGAAGCCGTCGCTCATCACGTCGTACTTGGGCGCGAATTTGCGGCTGCCGATGTTGTCCCGGTAGTAGCCAGCGCTGCCCAGGTAGGCGATGACGTCGCCGGTCTGGTAGTCGAGCGCAACGAAGGATCCGTTGTGGATGTCCGCGCCACGCAGTCGCGCGACCCACGACCGATCGAACGCCGACAGCCTGAGCTGGCGGGCGAGCTTTGCTCTGGCCGAGCGGCTGAGGTTCGGAAGGATGGCGGCCGCGGTCAGGTACTTGTCGGCGATCTGCTGCGCGCGCCAGTCGAGCGAGGTGATGACGCGGTAGCCGCCGGTGTCGACCTTCTCCGGGCTGCCCAGGATCTGGATCAGCTGCTGCCGAACCTGCCACACGAACTGCGGCGCCTTCCAATGCACGGGCTGCTCGCCGGCCAGAACGACCGGTTCGGCCATCGCCTTCGTCAGTTCGTCCGGGCTCAGCTGCGTCCAGCGGCCCGTCGACAGACCCTGCAGGATCCAGTTCCGGCGTTCGATTGGGGGAGCATCCTGCGGGACGACCAGATGCCCGGATTTGTCCGGCTTGGCATACACGTAGGGATCGAGCGTCGTCGGCGACTTGGGGAGCCCGGCCAGCAGCGCGGCCTGGGCAGGCGTGAGCTTCGAGAGGTCACCCACGCCGAAGAAGATCTCGGCCGCCGCGGCGATCCCGTATGCACCGTGGCCATAGAAGTTCTGGTTGAGGTACGAGGTGATGATCAGCTGCTTCCCCTCGTCGCCCGGGAAGCGCTCCGTCAGGCGGGCGGCCTGGATGATCTCCTCGGCCTTGCGCACGTAGCGGTCCGCGCCCGGCGCCGTCGCCTCCGGCGGCAGGAGCCGCGCCCTCACGAGCTGCTGGGTGATCGTCGAGGCTCCGCGCTCGTTGCCACTGGTCGCGTTGCCGGCGAGCGCGGACACGATTGCGGCCGGATCGAAGCCGCTGTTCTGCCAGAACGTGCGGTCCTCGGCGGCCGTCGTGGCGTCGAGGACGAGGTGGGGCAGCTCGTCGAACGTGAC
>VBFZ01000175.1:0-12702 GCA_005880805.1 Chloroflexota bacterium
GGGCTCCGGCACGCTGATGCCGGCCAGCTGGTTGAGCGGCGTCTGGGTCCCGTAGTACTCGACGTGGATCCGCTCGACCAGGCTGGTCGATGCGCGGCCGGTTCGGATTCCCTGGAAGTCCCGCTCCATTGCCTCGACCGCCCGCGCCATCTTCCGTTCGGTGGAGGTCAGGACCTCGGTGCTCATCGGTCGTTCACAGGCGTGCTGGTGATCAGCGTGCCGACCGCCTCGCCGCGCGCGACGCGCGTGATGTTGTCCTCCTTGTTCAGATCGAAGACCACGATCGGCAGATCGTTCTCCATGCACAGCGAGACGGCCGTGGCGTCGAGCACCTGCAGGCGGTCGCGCAGGACGTCCTCGTAGGTCAGGCGGTCATAGCGTCGCGCCCGTGGATTGATGAGGGGATCCGAGTCGTACACGCCGTCGACCTTGGTCGCCTTGAGGATCACCTCGGCGCCGATCTCGACCGCTCGCAGGGCGGCCGCCGTGTCGGTGGTGAAGTACGGATTGCCGGTGCCTGCTGCGAAGATCACGACGCGGCCCTTCTCCAGGTGGCGCACGGCCCGCCGTCGGATGTAGGGCTCGGCGACCTCGTTCATCATGATCGCGCTCATGACACGAGTTGGGACCCCGGCCCGCTCGATCGAGTCCTGGAGTGCCAGCGCATTCATCGCGGTGGCGAGCATCCCGATGAAGTCGCCGGTCGCGCGGTCCATGCCGGCCGCCGCGGCAGCGAGGCCGCGGAAGATGTTGCCGCCCCCGACCACGATCCCGATCTCGACCCCCAGCCGCTGGACCTCCGCGACCTGGCGGGCGACGAACGCAGAGAACTCCGGGTCGACACCGTACGGGCGGTTTCCGAGGAGCGCCTCACCGGACAGCTTCAGCAGGATCCGCCGGTAGCGCAGGTCGCCGGTCGAGGCCTGCGCCAGGACGGACGTATCGGCCGGTGCCGGGATCGTCTTGCTCACAGCTCCTCCCCGAGCTCGAAGCGTGCGAAGCGGCGCACCCTGATGTTCTCGCCGATCGTAGCGATTGCATTCGTGATGAGATCGCGGACCGTCATGTTCGTGTCCCGGAACGGCTGCTCGAGGAGCGCGACCTCCTTGGTCCAGCGGTTGAGATTCGCCTCGACGTCGTCACGCGTTCGGGCATCCTCGGCAAGTTCGGCACGCTTCGCCTCGACCACCTCTCCCGGGATGTCCTCGACGTCGATGTAGCGCGGGTTCAGCCCGGCGACCTGGATGGCCAGGTCGCGGACGAGCTTCTGGAACTGCTCATTGCGGGCCACGAAGTCACTCTCGCTGTTGACCTCGATCAGGACGCCGATCCGGCCGCCGGTGTGGACGTAGCTCCCGATCAGGCCCTCCCGGGCTTCTCGCCCGGCCCGCTTGGACGCCGCAGCCTGGCCGCGCTCGCGAAGCCGCGTGATCGCCTGCTCCATGTCGCCGTCGCTCTCCTCGAGGGCGCGTTTGCAATCCATGAAGCCGGCCTGCGTGATATCGCGCAGCTCCTTGACCTTCGCCGCCGTGATTTCCGCCATGTTCGTTCGCTACTCCTGTTGACCCGCGTTCCCCCGAGCCTCACCCGCGTGCCCGGATCGGGCTGATCGGGGCAGCCGATTCGAGGCGATCCGTCCTGCCGGCTTAGCCGGCTGGGCTGGCCTCGCTCGTCTCCTCGGCTTCGGCGGCTTCGCGGGCGAGCTCGGCCGCGATCTCGTCGGCCGTCGCCTCGTTCGCGGTCGCCTCTGGCGCGGCGGTGGACGTGAGGGCGGCAGCCCGGGCCGCGCGTGCACCGGGCAGCAGCTCGTCCTCCTCGTCCAGATCGGGCTCGAAGGTGAGCGCCGCGCCACCTGCGAGAGCGGCCACCAGCTCGTCGGACGCCTGGCTGTCCATCTCGGGCTCGGCGCTGACCGCCTCAGGCTCCGGTTCCGCTTCCTGTCGCGCGGCGCGCTCCCGGGCACCCTCGACGCACGCGTCGGCGACGAGCGTGCAGATCAGCCGGATCGCCCGGATCGCGTCGTCATTGGCGGGGATGATGTAGTCGAGCTCGTCGGGGTCGACGTTCGTGTCGCCGGTCCCAACGATCGGGAGCTCGAGCTTGTTGGCTTCGGTGACCGCGATGCGCTCCCGGTGGGGATCGACGATGAAGATCATCCCCGGGAGGCGCTTCATCCTGCGAATGCCGCCGAGGGTCGCGCTGAGCTTGTTGAGCTCCTCGGTGAGCTTGGCGGCCTCCTTCTTTGTCATCCGCTCGAAATCGCCAGCCTGCTGGCGTGCCTCGAGCTGGTCGAGCAGGCCGATCCGCTTCTTGATCGTGATGAAGTTCGTCAGCATGCCGCCCAGCCAGCGACGGTTCACGTACGGCATCCCGGCGCGGGTCGACTCGCTGGCGATCGGCTCCTGGGCCTGCTTCTTGGTCCCCACGAAGAGGACGACCTCGCCGCGCGCGACGGTCTCACGCACGGCGTCCAGCGCAACGTCCAGGCGCTTGACGGTCTGGGCGAGGTCAATGATGTGGATCCCGTTGCGCTCCGCGAAGATGAACGGGCGCATCTTGGGATTCCAGCGGCGAGTCTGGTGGCCGAAGTGGATCCCGGCCTCGAGCAGCTGCCGCATCGAAACGGTCGGCACGGTAAGGATGCCTCCTGTCTGGTTCGAGCCTCCGCGGATCTCGTCGCCGGGGACCCGGTTGATCGGCTTGCGATCTCCTGGGCACCGTCCCGGTCGGAACGATCCGCGTGTGTTCTCCGGCGCCGTTGTGGGGCGTCGGGCAGGCGCCGCCTTTGGCGGCCGCCGGAGTTTAGCACGCGTTCCGCCTGGGGCCGGAACCGGGGGCCGGCACTCGCCAGCCGCCGCAAGCGTGAGTTGCCGCCGGGCTCCCGCCCCCAGCCGAGCCTGCGTCAGATACGAACGTCAACAGTGTTAGACGCACCTCGCCAAGATTTCCGGCCAGAACGGGCGGATTTCATCCCGGCGCGAACGTGCGTAGGACAAGATGGCGCTCGCGGGCTGCGAGTCGCGCGTCAACACGACTGTCAGTAGTAAATGACGCAACGGCGGGTGCCCGGTACTCGATTAGTCCAGCGACACGTTCCGATGGTGCCTGAGCCGGGGTGCTTGGTCGGGTCGGAGAGGCGGCTCGACGACGATCAGATCGAGACGGACCGGAAGCAGCGGCAGCCGGACCCCACCCGGCAAGGTTCCCACGGCGATCACGCGCATCGCGGCCGACCAGACGTGGCGCCTCTTGCGGTGGTCGAACGTCTCTTCAGGCAGGCCGAAGTCACGATTCCTCCGCCAGCGAACCTCGACGAAGACCACGGCCGGCGGCGGGCCGCGATCCACCGCGACCAGATCGAGCTCCTCGCGACCAACGCGGACCTTCCGGGCCAGGACCTGCCAGCCGCGCGTGATCAGATACTCCGCTGCCAGGCTCTCCGCCGCGTCGCCAGCGAGCTGGAACGTCGTCCGAGCCTTCATTTCGGACTCGATCTTCACCGGAAGACAATCGCAGGCGGTGCTCACCGCCGGCTTGTCGCAGGCTTTTCTGCCGGTTAAGCCCCGATCATCTCGAGCTCGCTGTCGAGCTCACCTGGAAGGTCCGCGTCGCGTTCGGGGTGATGCTCGGTGTCGACCTCAGGCTGAAGCTCGGTGTCGAGCTCGCCGTTCAGGTAGAGATCGAGCGTTTGCTGTTCGCCGGCGAGCAGGATGTCGAGCGCGTGGAAGCTCCGCCGATGGAACGGCGTAAGGCCGTGCTCGAGGATCGCCGCGCGATGCTCGCGCGTTGCATAGCCGGCGTTGTGCTCCCAGCCGTACCACGGGTAGCGCGCAGCCAGCTTGACCATCATCCGGTCGCGAATCACCTTCGCGATGATCGACGCGCAGGCGATGGAATAGCAGAGGGCATCCCCGTCGACAATCGCGGTGTACGGCCCAACCTCCTGCTCGAAGCCGGCGATCCGGAGCCCGTCCACCAGGACGTGATCATGCTCGCCGACCCGCGCGATCGCACGGCGCATGGCGAGATGGGTGGCGTGGTAGATGTTCAGGCGATCGATCTCGGCGACGGATGCGGCGCCGACACCCAGGGCGACGGCGCGACGGCGGATGAACGGAAAGAGGCGTTCGCGCTGCGCGGTCGACAGCGTCTTCGAGTCACGAACACCGGGGATCCGACGACCCTCCGACGGCATGATCACGGCGGCCGCGACCACCGCGCCACAGGTTGGCGCCACGCCGACCTCGTCGACCCCGACGATCCTCGTCAGGCTGGGTTTGGGCGGTCCTCGTCGCCGCTTCCTGGGGCCTGTGGTGTCTGGCGTGGCCGGGGCGACGAGACCCATGGGCAACCAGTCTAGAAGGTGCGGCGGGCGCTCGCCGGCCGGTCAGCCCCGGGTGCGTCGCTCCCGCAGCGTTGCTGCCTTGCCGACGCGGTCACGGAGGAAGTAGAGCTGAGCGCGTCGCACCTGACCGTGACGCACGACCTCGATCTTCTCGATGCGCGGGCTGTTGACCTTGAAGGTGCGCTCGACGCCGACGCCGCTGGCGATCCGCCGGACGGTGATCGAGCGGTTGATTCCACCCCCGCGCAGGCGCATCACGGTGCCCTCGAAGACCTGTACGCGCTCTCGGTTGCCCTCCACGACCTTCGCCGACACGCGCACGGTGTCACCCGACGCAAGCTCCGGAAGGTCGGTTCGAATCTGGTCCTGGACGATCTCGTCGAGCACGGTCACGGGATGTTCCTGATCTCGTTGGCGGCAGCCGGAAGCTGGTCGTCACTCGGGAGAAAGCGGTCGGGCTGCCCGACCGGGGCCGGAGTATAACAATCCGGGTGACTACCCGTGTTCGTCCCCGATCTCGCCGAGCAGCCGTTCCTCCTCGGGCGTCATCGGCCGCTGCGCCAGGAGGTCCGGCCTGCGCTCGCTGGTTCGGCGAAGGGACTCCTTGAGGCGCCAGCGCCGGACCGCGCCGTGGTCGCCGCTGGTGAGGATGGCGGGGACGTCCAGCCCCTTGAACGTGGGCGGCTTCGTGTACTGCGGGTACTCGAGAAGCCCGGCCGCGAACGACTCCTCGGCAACAGACTCCGCCTCAATGGCGCCGGGCAGCAGACGGATGACCGCGTCGATGACGACGAGGGCCGCCAGCTCACCCCCGGTCAGGATGTAGTCGCCGATCGACAGCTCGAGATCGACGAGGGATCTGATCCGCTCGTCGAAGCCCTCGTAACGGGGGCAGACGAAGATGAGGTGGCTGCCGGTCGCGAGATCGCGGGCGCGCTCCTGCCGGAACGGCTCGCCGGCCGGGTCGAGCAGGATGACGGTTGATTCTGGCCGCCGGAGCTGATCGAGGGCGGCGGCGACCGGCTCAGGCCGAAGGACCATTCCTGCGCCGCCGCCGTACGTCGTGTCATCGACGCTGCGGTGCGGGCCAAGGCCCCAGTCCCGAAGGTCGTTGCTGCGAATCACGGCCAGTCCCTGTTCGCGGATGCGCGCCGGAATGCTGTCGGACAGGGGACCTTCGAGCATCGCCGGGAACAAGGTCAGGACATCGATCTCGAGGGTCATGGCGTGCTCCGCCCGCGGCGGTGAGCCTTGCGCATCGGTTGCCCTGCGGCCCTCTCCTCGAGCCCGAGGGCGTGCGTGTCCACGACGATGCCGCTCCCCATGGGGTCGAACGACTCGACGATCGGCCGGACGCCGGGCAGGTCGAACTCCCCATACGGTTCGCCTCGAACGAGGTACACCTCCGCACCGCCGGCACGGTATACGTCGACGACGTTGCCAAGGAGTCGGCCGCCCCGGTCCAGGACCTTCGCCCCGATCAACTCGTGCCAGTAATACGTGTCGGGCGCCTGGCCTCGCTGGACGGGAACCTCGGCTTCCAGGTAGCGATCGCGAAGCGACTCGGCCGAATCTCGATCAGGGATCTCTGCGAATCGCACCAGCCAGCCGGGCGACGAGGGACCCGCGCGGGTCACGGTCAGGTGGTCCGTGGTTCCTTCCGGGTGAAGGACCGCGCCTGGTCCGAATCGCTTCTCCGGATCGTCGGTCAGGACCTCGATCCGCACGGCACCGCGCAGGCCGTGCACGCCACGGACGCGCCCGACGACCAGGCGCTCGACCTCGGCCCTCGGCTGCTCGGTCGTGCCAGATGAGCCCCGTCTCCGGGCCGCCGCGCCCACGTCCCGTGGGTCTCGCTCAGAGGATCTCGAGCGAGATCGGCTCCCCTTCGCGCGCGGCGGTCACCTTGAGCAGGGTCCGCAGGGCCTTGGCGACGCTGCCGTTCCGGCCGATGACCTTGCCCATGTCGTCCTCCGCGACATGCAGCTCGAGCACGATCCCGTCGCGGTCACGGACCATATCTACCTTGACCGCGTCGGGGTCGTCGACGAGTGAGCGCGCGACGAACTCGACCAGCTCCTTTGCGGGCACTTCGACCTCCTACTTCGCAGCGGGCTTCGCAGTGGGCTTCGTCGCGGGCAGCACGCCCGTCTGTCGCAGGAGCCGAGCCACCGTGTCCGACGGCCTGGCGCCCTGCGCGAGCCACTTCCTGGCCCGGTCCTCGTCGATCGAGACCTCGATCGGGTCGGTGCGCGGGTTGTAGTGCCCGAGGGTCTCGATTGAGCGTCCATCCCGGGCATTTCGGCTGTCCGCGACGACGACGCGATAGGTGGGCTGTTTGGTTGCCCCGACACGGGTCAACCGGATGCGAACTGCCATGAACTTCGATGCTCCTCCGTCTTGTGGGCTACTTGATCTGAAGGATCGCGCGACCGCGGTTCAGGTCACCGTCGGTCCATCCGGCGGCCACCAGGGCGTCGAACGGCTCGAGGTAGGGCTTGTACTCGCGCTCGTACTCGGCGGCCGAACCAGTGGTCGCGAATGATTCCAGGATTTCCCGGGTCGCCGTGAGGTCGATGTACGCCTGCTGGAAGTTCCTGTCCGTGGCCCGACCGATGAGCTGCTTGTAGCGGTCATTGCTCGCGAGCGACGACTCAGCCTTTGCGTCGAGCACCGCCTTGACGAACGCGGAGTCGATGCTCACGACGACCACGTCGTCGCGAACGGCGTACACCACGTGTGACGTGCCCGCCAGCTGTGCCGAGTTGGCCGCGACTGTCGTGATCGTCGTGCCGTTGTAGTTCTCGTCCGTAACCGTCGCCTGGCTGCCGCCGCCGAGCGCGATCAGGTTTCGGATCTGCGTCGCGACACGCTGGGCGCCGGCCGCGTCGACTACGAGGTCGGTGTCGCCGATCCAGCCCAGGTAGGACGCGTATCCCCCCAGTGCGTTCACCTGCGTGTCGATCGACTTGAGCGCGTCCGCGATGCGCGGGAGCGAACGGCAGTGATCGAGCATGCCGAGTGCGAGCTTGCCGACGTCGTGGATGTCGAGGACGGCGACCGTCGAGGCCGGCAGGTGCGGCGCCACACGGCTCAGGGTGCTCTCCCGGCTCACGACCTCCGATTCCTTCGGCGTGGCCGTTTCCATGACAAGCGTCCTGCCGTCCGCTCGAACCGTGCCGGCGCTCCAGCTCACGTCTCCCGTCACGCAGGCCTGGAGTTCGGCGATCGTCTGGCCGGCTGGCCCGGTCAGGGCCGGGTTCTGCGAGGCAAGGGCAAGCAGCCGCTTGTTGTCCACGTAGACGAACGCGAGGTGATCACCGGGAAGTGAGCTCGCCGCACGCTTCACCTGGTCGCTGTCGCGCAGCGACCCGGCGGACTCCGCGTCGATGGAGGCCTTGACGGAGTCGAGATCGCCCACCAGGAGGACCTGCCCCTTCACCCCGAACGCCGCCGAGTGCTCGTTCTTCGTCACGACCGAGAGGCTGACTCCGCCGTACGACTCCGTCGTCGAGGAGGTCGATCCGATGACCGATTTCACCCAGTCGCCGGCCTTTGCCGCGTCGGTGACGGTGGCGAGCACGAGGAGGTGTGTCGGGACACCGCTTGCGGCGTTCCCTGACGCCGGCAGGTTCGGGACCGCGACCGCGAGCTGACCCGCGAACCACGGCTTGATCTGCGTCGAGTAGTCGTACTTGCCGTCCGTTGCCCGAAGAAGGAGCTTGTCCACCGACTCGGAGAGCTTCGCGTCGAGCTGCGAGCGGTCGGCGAAGCCCGGAAACCCGGACAACAGCTCAGCGAGCGCCTGGCGCTGACTGCCTGGCAGGTCTGCACGGAGCTCGACGTAGTAGAGGGCGTCGCCCGGCACGTCGGCGAGGAGCGCTGACGTTGGCGTGGCCGCGGTGACGAGGTAGAACGCGCCACCGGCGATGACGACCACGAGCAGGCTGACGAGGAGCGCGATCCCCCAGCGCAGGCGGCTGCGAACGGGCGGTCGATCACCCGCCAGGGCCACCGGCGCGGCGGGAACCGGCGTCGTGACCTCCTCGGGCGGGCTCCATGTCGGCTGCTCGTCGGGCGGAAGGGTCGGTTCGGCCCGGTCGTCCCGGGTGTCGTCGGTCATCAGTGAATCCCCATTGCTCAGCGGCGGCCCAGCAGGCTGGGAACGGCACCGCGACGCCCGGCACTCGCGAACTGTTTCATCACCTTCTGCATCTCGCCGAACTGCTTGACGAGGCGGTTGACGTCCGTCAGGGAGGTCCCCGAGCCGGCCGCGATGCGCCTTCGCCTCGAGCCGTTGAGGACGGTCGGGTCACGCCGCTCGCGCGGAGTCATGGCCCGGATGATCGCTTCCGTTCGACGCAGCTCGCCCCGGTCCACCGCCGCCTGCGCCTCGCCGGCCAGGCCGCCGAGACCCGGGATCATGCCCACGATATTTCCGAGCGGCCCCATCTTCTGGACCTGCTGCATCGAGTCGAGCATGTCCTCGAGCGTGAAGCCTGCCTTGCGCAGCTTCTCCTCCATCCGCTCGGCCTGCTGCTCGTCGAAGCTGTCCTGGGCACGCTCGACGAGCGTGAGGATGTCGCCCATCCCGAGAATGCGGCCCGCCAGGCGATCGGGGTGGAAGAGCTCCAGCGCGTCCGTCTTCTCCCCGGTGCCGAGGAACTTGACGGGCAGGCCGGTGACAGCCGAGATCGAAAGCGCCGCGCCCCCGCGCGCATCGCCGTCGATCTTGGTCAGGACCAGGCCGGTCAGCGGGACGGCCGCTGCGAAGGCCTCCGCCACGGTGACCGCTTCCTGGCCGGTCATCGCATCGACGACGAGGAGCGTCTCGATCGGCTTCACCGTCCCCGCCAGCTGGGCGATCTCCTGCATCAGCGCTTCGTCGACGGTGAGGCGGCCTGCCGTGTCGAGAAGCACCGTGTCGCGAGTCTGTCGTTTGGCGGCCTCGACGCCCTGCCGGGCGATGTCCACGACCGACGTTCCCTGCTGGGCCCGGTACACGGGCAGGTCGAGGGCCTTGCCGAGGGTCTGCAGCTGGTCGGCGGCGGCCGGCCGATACGGGTCCGCGGCGACGAGCATCGGGCGACGCCCGAGCTTCACGATGTGGCGGGCAAGCTTGGCCGCCGAGGTCGTCTTGCCGGATCCCTGGAGACCAACAAGGGCGACGACCGCCGGGTTGCCCTGCAGGTGGAAGGTTCGGTCGCCTGCCGAGAGCAGAGCCGTCAGCTCCTCGTTGACGATGCCGATGACCTGCTGGCCGGCCGTCAGGCTCCCGAGCACTTCGGCGCCAATCGCGCGCTCCCGCACCCGCGCGACGAAGTCGCGGACGACCTTGAAGTTGACGTCCGCCTCCAGCAGAGCGAGCCGCACCTCCCGCATCGCGACGTCGACGTCCGCCTCGGTCACTCGGCCGCGGCCGGTCAGCGTCGAAAGGGTCTTGCGCAGGCGCTCGCTCAGCGTGTCGAACATGACGGGACGGCTGACTCCCTGTGGTGAGGTGCAGCGGCCGCCAGGGCCGCCGGCTCGTGTACGGGTTCTGGCACACGCGGCTCGCGGAGTGTACCCCATGCCTCTCACGGGTCCGATCGGGCACCGTAATCTCCGCGGATGCGCATCGCCCGCATTGCGAACGAGCCAATCTGGCGGAACACGGACTTCGTCCGCCTGTGGACGGCCGGCACGGTATCCATGTTCGGGTCCTTCATCACGCGAACCGCGCTGCCGTTCGCCGCAATCCTCGTGCTGCATGCCGGTCCGCTCGACCTGGCGTGGCTTCGAGCACTCGAGATCGTCGGAGGGGTGTTCCTCGGCCTCCTGGCAGGCGCGTGGGTGGACCGGTTGAGACGCCGACCGGTCATGGTCGCGGCCGATCTTGGACGTGCGGTGCTGCTTGGCTCGATTCCGATCGCTGCCGTTTTCGGGGCTCTCGGCATGACCCAGCTGCTCGTGGTGACGTTCGTGGCGGCCGCCATGACGACCTTTTTCGACGTCGCCGACCGGTCACTGCTGCCCACGGTCGTCGATCGAGATCAGCTCGTGAGCGCGAACTCGGCCATCTCGGCGAGTGAGTCGGCGGCCGAGTTCTCGTCGTTCGCGATGGGCGGCTTTCTCGTCCAGCTGCTTACGGCGCCGATCGCGATCGCCATCGATGCTGTCTCGTTCGTCATCTCCGCGGTCCTGATCACACGCATCCGTCGACCCGAGCCGCCGCCGCCCGCTGTATCGACACGCGAACCCGTTCTCAAGGAGATCCGCGCCGGGATTGCGCTCGTCGCCTCCGACCCGGTGCTTCGCGCGTTGACTGCCGCCTCGGCTGCGGCCCACTTCCTGTGGGGAGTGTTCGGCGCCGTCTACCTCCTGTTCGCCACCCAGGAGATCGGGCTGGGTCCGGCTGCCATCGGCGTGATTGCCGGCGTCGGAGGAGCGAGCTCGTTCGCGGGCGCCGTCCTCGCGTCGCGAACGGCCCGACGTTTCGGGGTAGGGCCCAGTCTCATCGGCGGGATGCTCCTGTTCGCGATCGGAAACGCGTTCATCCCGCTGGCGCCGTCCGGTGCGGTTGCGGTCGGTGCGCTGTTCCTGATCCTCCAACAGCTCGTGGCCGACAGCGCGGCCACCCTGTCCGACGTGGCGGAGACGTCGCTGCGTCAGTCAATCGTCGAGGCGCGCTCGCTCGGGCGTGTGATCGCCACAACCGAGGTGGCGAGTCATACCGTGATGCTGCTGGCGACGATTCTGGGTGGGATCCTGGCCGAGGCGTTCGGGCTCCGGGCCGCCATGGTCGTCGGCCTGCTGGGCGGCCTGTCGGGCGCCCTGATCCTGTGGTTCTCGCCGATCCGCACGATGCGTGGGGGACTACCCGTGGCCGGACCGTCAGCGACCGGCCCCGACGCGCTCGCGGACATGGGACACGGTGCCGCGGCTGGAGATCCGCCCGAGCTTTAGGCGAAAAGCGCGGCCACAAACTCGTCGGGGTCGAAGGGCACGAGGTCGCCGACCTTCTCCCCCACCCCGACGAAGCGCACGGGGACCTTCAGCGCGTCCTCAATCGCGAACACGATGCCGCCCTTCGAGGTCGAATCGAGCTTTGTCAGCACGATACCCGTCAGGCCAACCGCATCATGGAACGCCTTCGCCTGGGCAAGGCCGTTCTGGCCGGTCGTCGCGTCGAGCACGAACAGGGTCTCAGGCTGAGCGCCGGGCAGCCGCTTGTCGACGATGCGCCGGATCTTCGCGAGCTCGTCCATCAGGTTGACCTTCGTGTGGAGCCGCCCGGCCGTATCCGCGATCACGAGGTCGATCCGTCGCGCGACGGCAGCGTCGAGGGAGTCGTACACCACGGCGCCGGGATCGGCGCCGGGGGCATGGGCGACGACCGTCACGCCCGCCCGCTGCGCCCAGTGCTCGAGCTGCTCGATGGCAGCCGCGCGGAAGGTGTCCGCAGCTGCGAGCAGCACCGTTCGACCGTCGTTCCGATACCGCCAGGCCAGTTTCCCGATCGTGGTCGTTTTGCCGGTGCCGTTAACGCCGACCACGAGAATGACGGCCGGCTGCCCGGTGGCCGCAGGTCCAGGAGCCCACACGCCATCGCGCGGCACCAGGAGTGCGGCCAGCTCCGCACGAACGGCTTCCTCGGAGTTGCCGGTGTCGCGGCGTCGACGCGCACGCTCGACAAGGTCCGTCGACAGGACCGCACCCACGTCGCCACCGATGAGCGTCTCCTCGACCTCCTCCCAGGACGGGCCGGATGCTCCTGCGCCGCCCAGGATCCCTCGCAGACGCGCCATGAAGCCGCCGCGGCTCTTCTCGAGTCCGGCCGAGAGGTCCGCCGGCGGCTCGGCCGTCGCAAGGACGCCGTCCTCGTCCTGGGCCGCGAGCTCGCCAGGCGGTTCCACCGTGGGCTCGAGGTCGTGGTCAGCGTCGGCAGGCGGTTCCCAAGGGGGCAGGTCCGATTCGCTTTCGGATTCGTCGGCAGCCGTGTCAGGCGAGACCGTCGGCTCGGTGTCGGGCTCGGGGATGACGCCGCCCTCGTCGGCTGCGCCACCCTCGGTCTGCGGTTCCCCGGCGGATCCCGGTTCCCCGGCGGGCTCCGGTTCCCCGGCGGGCTCCGGTTCCCCGCCTGGGTTCTGCTCCTTCGCTGGCTTGCGACGCCAGAACAAGGCGTTCCTCCTGGTGGTCCTGGCCGATGTGGAATGTGCGGTGGGCAGCTCAGGCCGAGGCGACCGCCGTGGGCGCTTGCCCGTTCGTCGCGGATCCGTCGCGATCCTGTCTGGCGAGCGCCGTGGCTTCGTCGAGCCGCAGGCTGATCACGCGACTGACCGAGTCGTCTCCCACGGTGACCCCGTACAGCGCGTCGG
>VBFZ01000175.1:12803-13259 GCA_005880805.1 Chloroflexota bacterium
AGGACGCAGAACGGGACCGGTCGAACTTCCAGCATCGCGAACAGCAGGGCGACGGCCGTGAGCGCCCGCTCCCCTCCCGACAGCATTGCGAGCGCCTGCGTCTTCTTGCCCGGTGGCCGCGCGACGATCTCCACACCGGTCGACGAGAGGTCCTCCGGCTCCGTCAGCGCAAGTCGGGCGAAGCCGCCCCCGAACAGCTGTCGGAAGCGGGTGTCGAAGGCCGTTTCGAGCGCGCGGAAGGTCGCCTGGAACCGATCCGAAATAAGCGCCGAGAGGTCGGAGATGAGCGTCCGCGTCCGATCGATCGCGGTCGAGAGGTCTTCGCGCTGCGACTCCAGCGAGTCCACTCGCGCTTTGAGCTCCTCGTATTCGTTGACGGCGAAGGGATTGGCCGCCCCGAGCTCGTGGTAGCGGCGCCGCAATGTGGCGAGGCGGGTCGCCGACGGCGGTTCCGCG
>VBFZ01000175.1:13309-33908 GCA_005880805.1 Chloroflexota bacterium
CCCATCGTCATCCTCGCCGTCGGGCTCGCCGCGGCGGTCAAAGGCATCCTGGAACACGCCACCGGGAACCTCTTGCCGAAGGCTACGCAGCCCGAGCTCGCCGAGCCCCGCGAGCTCGACGAGCACCTGCTCGCGGATCGCGTCGTGGCCGAGCCGAGCTTCGAGGTCATCGACCTCCGCTCGACGGAGGCTTTCCTCGGCGCGGCGCAGCTGCTCGCGCGCGGCGGCGGCGGCCCGTTCGGCTTCGGCGAGCTTCGAGCGATCCGAGGCATCGGCCGAAACGAGCGCGTCGAGGTCGGCCCGCGCCTGGGCCTCTCGCGACTTCAGCGTCGTCAAGCCTTCCTCAAGGAGCGCTCGATCGGCCGCGAACCGTTGACGTCGCTCCAGGATGGATAGCAGTCGGCGCTCGAGCTCAGCAACTCGGCGCTCGTCGAGTTCCACCGCGGCCCGGGCCTGGGCAACGGCGGAATCCGCCTCCCGGCGGCGTCGTTCGTGATCTTCGGCCTGCCCGGTCAGGCGGTCGTATCGGGCGCGCAGCTCGTCGACTCGAGACTCCCAGGCGGGAACGGCCTCGTCCTGAGCCCCAGGCGAGGACGATGACTGCCTGGCCTGAGCGGATGCGGTCTGCCCGGCGTCCTCCTTGCGGTGTGCGCCCTGGTCCGCCACCGTCGAATCGAGGGCTGCAAGCTCCGTCGCGAGACGGAGCGCTTCGCCGTCGAGGCGCTGCGCCTGGGCCTCGTGCCAGGCCAGCTCGCGGGCCGCGGTTTCGGCGTCGCGGGAAACCGCTCGCTGGATCGCCTCTGACCGGGCATGCTCGGCGGCGGTCGCAGACATGCGCCCCTGCACAGATCCCAGCTGGCGTCGGGCCTCCTCGAGCGCGACGTACGCGCGTTTCGCGTCGGCTTCCCGCTGGGAGGCCTCCTCCTCGAGCCGGCCAAGCTCGACGGCCAGCCGGCGCTCCTCGGAGCGGCGGTCGAGCACGCCATCCGGACGGCCGAGGGCAACGGTGATCGGGCCGACGACTGCCGCGCCGTCCCGGGTCACGGCGAGCGAGCCCGCTGAAAGCAGCGGCTGGACCTCGAGCGCGCCAGCCAGGTCGGGCAGCCAGACGACTGCCCTCATGAGCCGTCCGACGGCGCCGGTCGGGTCCCGCCGGATCGCTGCCGACAGGGGGCCGCCTCCGAGCTGTCCGGCACGTTCGACCACGATCGAGTGAACGTCCGTCGCCCTGGGCGCGGCCCGCGCACCATGGTCGGTGCCCTCCAACGCCAGGACTCCCCGCTCCCCCGCGAGCCCGCCGACGGCCGCCCGGGCAACGAGATACGCGCGCGCCGCCTCGCCCAGGACCGCTTCGACCGCGGGGCGCAGGGACGGATCCACCTCGAGGCCTTCGTCGAGGCGCTTTCCCCCCTGCCGCCGCGCAGCCCGCGCAATGCCTCGCGCTTCTTCCTCCGCGATCCGCGCCCGCAGCGCCTGGAGTCCCCCTGCGGTTGCCGCGAGGGCCGCTCGCACTCCCGCCAGGCGTTCTTCCGCATGCCGGGCGACCAGCTCGCCATTGACGACGGCGCGGGTCGCCTGTTCACGAGCCGCCAGCGCTTCCCCTTCCGCCGCGCGAGCGTCGGCGAGACCGGCATCGGCCGCTGCCAGGGCGGCGGTCCGCTCGTCCGCCAGGGTGCGCGACGCCTCGGCGGCGGCACGTTGTTCGGCTGCGCGGCGCTCCGCTTCCGCGACGCGGCGGCGGATCGCCTCGATCTCCGCCGTGCGTTCTGCCCTGACGCGCGCCAGCGCCAGTTCGCGTTCGCCCTGCGCTCGCTGCGCGGCGCGCAGCGACGCGAGCTCCACGGTCGCTTCCGACAGGGCCTGCTGGGCACTGGCGAGCGCGGACTCCAGCTCGACGTCCCGTTCGGCGCCCGGCGTGGCGAGCACGCGGCGTCCGTCCGCCAGGCTCGCCGTTGCAGCCTCGCGTTCCTCTTCCGACTGCCGCCGCTCGCGCTCCAAAGACTCCAGGTCTGCTGCGATTCGCGCATCGCGCAGCTGCACCGCGCCGAGCTCCTCGCGAATACGTTCATGGACCTCGCGCCGTTGCCTCTCGAGGGCCACGTGGGCGTCGAGCTCCTCGGCGATCGAAGCCGCCGCTCGCTCCGCGCCCGCCAGGTCGTTCAGCGCGGCGTCGGCGGCGCCACGGGCCGCAGCCAGCCACGCGGCAGCTGCGCGCAGACGTCCGGCGGTGTCATGCCAGCGCACGTGCGCGGCCAGGATCAGCGCTGCCGCGAGCTCTTGGCCGGCCGACTGCCGGGTGGCCTGCTGCTCCGCCTGGGCGGCAAGTCGCCTGGCTTGAGGCCGAAGCTCGACAAGGATGTCTTCCACGCGCGAGAGGTTTGCTTCGGCCTCGGCGAGCTGCTCCTCCGCCTTCCGGCGTCGCCGGTCGTGACGCCGGACCCCGGCCACTTCCTCGAACAGCGGTCGGCGCTCCTCCGGTCGCAGCGCGAGGGCCTGGTCGACCATGCCCTGGCCGATGAACAGGAACGCATTGTCGGCAAGGTGCGCGGCGTCGAGCAGATCGATGAGGTCCTTCAACCGGACCCGCTGCCGGTTCAGCAGGTAGTCGCTCTCGCCGGAACGGTAGAGGCGGCGGCCCAGCTCGAGGACCGAGTAATCGACCGGCAGCAGCGCGTCGGCGTTGTCGAGAACGATGGTGACGTCCGCCATTCCCAGGGCGGCGCGCGTCTCGGATCCGGCGAAGATCACGTCCTCCGACTTCCTGGTCCGCAGCGAACGACCCTGTTCGCCGAGCGTCCAGCGCAGGGCGTCGGCAAGGTTTGACTTGCCCGACCCATTGGGACCGACCACCGCGCTGATGCCCGGGCCGAACTCGACGACAGTCCGGTCGGCGAACGACTTGAAGCCCTGGATGCGAAGTCCCAGCAGTCGGGCGGAGCCCCGCTCGTTCACTTCTTCTCGGTTCGGAGCGTTTCCATCGCTCGCTGGGCCGCTTCGGTCTCCGCGACCCGCCGTGACGGCCCTTCTCCGACCCCCAGCACGCGATCGCCCACGGTGACGCGGATCCGGAACCGCCGCTCATGGTCGGGCCCGCTGATCTCGACGAGCTCGTAGTGCGGGCGCAGGCCGCCGGCCCGTTGTGTGTGCTCCTGCAGGCGGCTCTTCGGGCTCTTCAGGGACACGACCGGTGCGTCGCTCTCGACCTCCGGCCGAGCGACCTCGAGGAGCCAGTCACGGACGGCTTCGAAGCCGAGGTCGAGGTAGATGGCACCCGCGAAGGCCTCGAACGCCGAAGTCAGGAGCGAGGAACGGAGCCGTGCTCCCCGCCGCGCCTCGCCAGTCCCCAGCAGCAGCGCCTCCCCGATACCGATTCGCGACGCGAGTCGCGCGAGGCCCGTCGTCGAGACGATCGCCGCACGCCGAGCCGAGAGCGATCCCTCGTCGTCGAGGGGGTGACGCCGGAAGAGCGCCTCCGAGATCACCAGGTTGACGACCGAGTCACCGAGATATTCGAGGCGCTCGTTATGGGCGCTGGCCTCGTCGGGGTGCTCGTGCAGGTAGCTGCTGTGGACGAGGGCCTGCTCGACGAGATCGAGGTCGCGTACCGGGAGACCGAGCCGCTCGGCAAGGACTGCTGCCGGACCCATGAGGTCCGTTCGCGACGGACGCGGGGACGGCAGCGACGAGGACCGGCTAGGACGAATGCTCGTCGATGTAGTCGACGGCGTCCTGGACGGTCCGGATCTTCTCGGCGTCCTCGTCGGAGATCTCGGTTCCGAACTCCTCCTCGAGGCTCATGATCAGCTCCACCAGATCGAGCGAGTCCGCGTTGAGGTCGTCGACGAAGGAAGCTTCGGGCTTGACCTCGTCCTCGTCGACGCCGAGCTGCTCGACAACGATCTTCTTGAGTCGATCGTAGGTGGTGGCCACGGACTCCCTCCTCGAGTGGGACTGTCGCTAGCTGCCGCGTGGTTGTCCTCGGGAGGCTCTCGTGCTCCGGCCTGCCGGGGCGGTCGGCGCCTCCGCGATGATTCGCCCGAGCACCCCATTCACCAGCCGGCGCATGGAGTCTCCGCTGTAGGTGCGTGCAAGCTCGACCCACTCGGCGATCGCCACCCGGGCCGGCGTCGCGGGCGAGTGTAGCACCTCGCCAATGGCACAACGAAGGAGCGCGCGGTCCATTCTGGCGAGCTGGACGACCGGATATTGCGGGGCGAGACGTTCGATCGTGGCGTCGATCGTGTCGCGGTGCTCGACGACCGCGGCGACCAGGCGCCGGGCCAGATCGGCCGCCTCTGGATCGCTCTCCGACTCCGCCAGATGCCGCTCGAGGATGGCTGACGCGGTGCGCTGCCCGAACTCCCCCTCGAAGATGGCGGCCAGCGCGAGCCGGCGACCCGCCCGGTAGGACCGGATTCGATCCGAATGAGCGGCTGCCGCGGAGCTGGCTGGGTTGGCCGGGCGGTCAGGCGCCAACGCCGTCGACCAGCACGCTGACCTCGGCGAGCTCCATGCCAAGGAGCCGCTCCACGGCGGCGGCCACGGCCGAGCGGACCTCCGCGGCGAGCGGCTCGAGCGGCTGGCCGGGCCGGGCGACGATCGACACGCGGACTCGAACCTTGCCGTCGTGGACATCGGCTTCGACCGGACGGGGCGGGCGCCAGCTGCGCCATCGCGGGCCCCCGCGGCCAACGCGTGCTACTCCGGGCACCTCGAAGGCCGCCAGGCGAACCATCTCCTCGATCACACCGCGCCCCACGGCGAGACGGGGCTCGCTCACGAGGCGCTCACGAGGCGCTCTCGACGGCGGCGACCTCCTTCTCGGGGCCAGTCGCCCTGGTCGCGTCCGATCCGCCTCCGGCACCGCGGGGCGTGTGCCGGAGCGCGTCGGCGATCAGCTCGGGGATCCGCGCTCGCGCGGCCGCCGCCCCAACGGCGACCGCGTAGGAGACCATCCGCCGCTTCGCCCGGCCGTGGGTGATGAGCACGGTGCCCTGGACGCCGAGGAGTGGCGAGCCCCCCAACTTCTCGTAGTCGAAGATGGCCCGGATGCGGTCGAGTCCTGGCTTGAGGAAGAGGTAGGCCAGAGGGCCGCGGGGCGGACGGCGCAGCTCCTCGCGGAGCAGGTCGAAGATGAACGTCGAGAGGCCCTCGAAGAACTTGATCGTGACGTTGCCGACCGCGGCGTCGCAGACCACGACATCCGCCGCGTGGGAGACCAGGTGGCGGCCCTCGATATTGCCGATGAAGTTCAGGTTCGACGCCGCCAGGAGCTCGGTGGCTTCCTGCACGCGCTGCTCGCCCTTGCCCGCTTCCTCGCCGATCGACAGGAGTGCGACGGATGGCCGCAGCACGCCCAGCACGCGCTCGGCGTAGAGGGACGCCATGTGCGCGTACTGCGCGAGGTTGTAGCCCGTCGAATCGGTCGTGGCGCCGATGTCCAGGAGGACGAAGGGGCCGGTCCGCGTGGTCATCTGGACGGCGAGCGCCGGCCGGTCGACGCCGGGCAGGCGCTTCAGGTTGAGGATCGCCGAGGCGACAGCCGCACCGGTGTGACCCGCGGTGACGACCGCATCCGCCCGGCCCGCGTGCACGAGCCGCATGCAGACGTTGATCGACGCCTCCCGCTTGCGACGGACGGCGCTGGCAGCCTGCTCCTCCATGCCCACCACCTCGGCGGCGTGCACGATCGTCGTGTTTGATGGGATGTCGTGCGCGGACGCCCGGACCCTGGCCTCGTCGCCGACGAGCAGCAGCTCGTCGCCCGGATGCCCCCGCGCGTAGAGGAGGGCGCCGGCTACGACCTCGTCCGGGGCGTGGTCGCCGCCCATCGCGTCGACCACGATTCGAACGCGGCCCGACTCGCCCGCGGTCCGAACCGAGCTGAGGTCCATCGGCCCGCCTTCGTCCCCGTCAGCCGGCGGACTCTTCGGTCGTCTTCTTCAGCTCGATCGCCTGCCGTCCGTTGTAGTAACCGCACTCCGGGCAGGCATGGTGGGGTTGCTTTCGCGCGTGGCAATGCGGGCATTCCTCGAGGCGCGGGAGGGTCAGGGCGTGGTGGCTGCGCCGATCACCCTGGCGCGCGTGGGAAACCCGTCGCTTGGGGACTCCCATGGCAGTGCTGTGGCTCCTTTCGAACAGCGCGGCCCGGCAGCGGGCGAAGCGGAGGGTGGATGCAGGTCAGTTCGGGTCCGGCCGCGGCGAGCAGGGCGGCGACGGGTGACCGGGCCGGGAGTCTACCCGGTCTCGGGCCCGGCGTCGACCTTGAACGACCGGAGCGCTTCGAGGCGCGGATCAAGCTCGTCCTCGCCATGGTCGTGCGGCCCGCCCTCCAGTCGCTGTCCGCACACCGTGCAGAGCCCGGGGCAGTCCGGCTCGCACAGGGGCGCGATCGGCTCCGCGAGCTGGATGGCTTCCCGGACGACCGGCTCGAGCTCGAGCTCGTGGTGGTCGTTGAGGCGCAGGACGTCGGGCTCGGCGGCCGTGTCGACCGGCAGGCCCGAGGCAAGCTCGACGCTCGGCAGCGCCTCCTCCTGCAGCTCGACGTCGATCGGGACTTCGATGTCCCGCAGGCAGCGGCTGCACTGCGCGGCAAGGCTCGACTGCAGCCGCCCGTTCACGAGCAGACCGCGGTTCGTCCGTGAGAGCCGGATCGTCCCCTCGAGCGGGTCGGCCTGCAGCAGGTCCGGCCCGAGATCCAGCATGAGGCCGGCGACCTGATAGGTGCGAGATGTCCCGACCGGCTCCGCGAGCAGCTGGGCGGCGGGGTACGTCAGGACGTCGCGCGCGTCGAGCGCCAGGCGGGTGCCGTGCTGGTGCGAGCTGCCGGTCATGCCCGAACGGGCTGCGAGACGTCCTCCTCCGACTCGTCTGCCGCCGTTTGCCATGCGTGCTCGGGGCCCGTGCCGTTCTCGCCGGGCGTTGCCCGTCGTTCGTCGAGCAGCGCAATCCCCTTCTTGATGCTTTGCAGCGTGCGCACGATCTCGCCCTCGAGGGAGATGAGCACCGAGGCTGCGTACTCGTCGGCGCCCCGCCGAACCTCCTCCGCATCCTGCTCGGCGCGGGCGATGATCCGACCGCCCTCGTCGGCAGCGGCCTGCGTCAGCCCGCGCTCGTCGATCAGGAAGGCAGCCTGCTCCTGTGCCTTCGCGACGATGCGCTCGGCCTCCTCCTGCGCCTTCTCGATGTACTGGTTGCCTTCCGCCGTGATCCGGTTCGCAGCCCGGATCTCCTCGGGGATGGCGGCCCGAATCTGGTCGATGAGGTCGATCGCCGTCGGCGAATGGATCGCGACGTTCTGCGTCATCGGGAACCGGCGGCCGTCCAGGATCAGGCTCTCCAGGCGGCTGACGAGGAACATGATGTCGATCGGACGGGCCCTCCTGGTCTCGCTTCGGCCGATTATCGCACCCTACCGGCGCGCCAGGGCAGTCGTCAGCGCCTCGACGGCGGCCGGCGGGATCAGCTCGCTGACGTCCCCCCCGAACAGCGCGATCTCGCGCACGAGGCTTGAGCTCACGTAGCCGTGCTCGAGCGCGGTCATGAAGAAGACCGTGTCCACGTCCGGAGCGAGCTTCCGGTTGTTGTGGGCGAGCTGCAGCTCCGACTCGAAGTCCGAGATCGCCCGCAGGCCGCGGACGATGAAGCGCGCCTCCCGGGCGTGGCAGAAGTCGACCGTCAGGCCGTCGAACGCTTCGACCTCGACGCCGGCCCCGAGCTCGGAGCCGGACGCATCGATCGCAGCCCGGATGATGTCGACTCGCTCGCGCGCAGACAGCAGCGGCGTCTTTCGGGGGTTGGCCAGGACCGCGATCACGATTCGCTCGAAGACCCCGGCGGCGCGTTGGACCACGTCGAGATGGCCGTAGGTGACGGGGTCGAACGAGCCCGGATAGACCGCGACGTTCACTCGCTCTCCCTGTCGAGCCGGCGGTAGAAGGTCAGGGCCGTCTCTCCGAAGCGCCGTTCCCGCTCGGATGCTAGCAGGCCGATTCTCGCCGGCGGGCGCTCGCGCCAGAAGTGCTTCGCGACGACCCGCGCGCGAGGGGCGAGGATCCGCGATGCCTCGGCACCCAGGATTCCGAGCGCCCTGGCGAGCAGCTCGGTCTCCGCGTAGGGGGGATCGACGACGACCACGTCGAACACCCCGACTGCCTTGCTGTCGTCCAAGCCGCCGCGCTCCAGCCACGCGATCGCATCGACGCGGACCACCTCGGCGGCTGGCCCATCCAGGCCGGTGCGCCGCAGGTTCTCGTGGATCGTTCTCACGGCGCTCGCATCCTTCTCGACGAAGACCGCGCGGGTCGCCCCGCGCGAAAGGGCCTCGATCCCGGCCGCGCCGCTACCCGCGAACAGGTCGAGGACGGCGGCTTCATACAGCGCCGGTTCCAGCACCGCGAACAGCGTCTGCTTGACGCGATCGGCGAGCGGTCGAGTACCGGGCCCGGGCGCCGCCAAGCGAACCCCGCGGGCGGATCCCGCGATCACCCGGCCCGCGTCAGCCATCGGCGGGCGCCAGGGTCAGGCCGGGCTCGATGCGGGTTCGCCCGCCGCGATCCGCTGGAGCCAACCGTGCGCGAGCTCGTCCCGAAGCGGCTCCATATCAGGTCCGGAGAGCTCGCCCGCCGAATCGAGCAGCTCCTCCGCGTGGCGCCGAGCGGCCACCGCGAGCTCGCGGTGGTCGCCTCGCTGCAGGGAGGCGACGCGCAACCGGGGCAGCCCGCTCTGGGCGAGGCCGAGGACGTCGCCCTCCCGCCGCAGCTCGAAGTCCGCTTCGGCCAGCGCGAACCCGTCGCGCAGCTCCTTGACGGCATTCAGCCGGGCGCGAGCGGTCTCGTCGGCAGAGTCGGACACCAGCACGCAGAACGACTCAGCCGTCCCGCGACCGACACGGCCCCGCAGCTGGTGGAGCTGCGCCAGGCCGAACCGGTCCGCGTTCTCGACGATCATCATCGTCGCCTCCGGGACGTCGACGCCGACCTCGATCACGGTCGTGCCGACCAGAACGTCGAGCTCGCCATCCCGGAAGCGCGCCATCTCCCCGTCGCGATCGGCTGCCTTCATGCGCCCATGCACGAGCCCGACCTGGAGCGGCGCCAGCAGCCCGCGCAGCCTGAGCGCCTCGGACTCTGCGGCCACGGCACTCTCCGCAAGGGCGGCGCTGAGCGGGTCGTCGGTGGCCTCGCCGACCGCGTCCGTGTCGTCGATGTCGCTCTCGGTGATGAGCGGTACGACCACGAAGGAACGATGCCCGCGCGCGGCTTCCTCGCGGACGCGCTTCCACGTGCCATCGAGGTCCGCGGACGTGCGAATCCCGGTCCGGATCGGGACCCGGCCGGCCGGCTGATCGCGCAGGTCCGAGACGTCCAGATCGGCGTAGAGCGCCTGGCCAAGGGTGCGCGGGATGGGCGTCGCGGTCATCAGCAGCACGTGCGGCGTGCCGCCGGCCTTGGCCTCGAGCTGCCCCCGCTGCTCGACGCCAAAGCGATGCTGCTCGTCGACGACCGCGAGTCCGAGGCGAGCGAAGGCCACCCCTTCCTGCAGCAGGGCGTGCGTCCCGATCACGACGCCGGCCCGACCGTCGGCAATCTGGTCGAGCGCCTTCCGCCGTGCATCCCCCGGCAGGGACCCGGTGAGCAGCGTGACCGGCACGTTGATGCCCTCGAGCAGCGCCCCAACGGTCTCGGCGTGCTGCCGCGCGAGGAGATCGGTCGGGGCGAGCAACGCGCCCTGGTAGCCGGCCGACGCCGTGAGCGCCAGCGCATAGGCAGCGACAGCCGTCTTGCCCGAGCCAACGTCACCCTGAAGGAGCCTGAGCATCGGCTCCGTCGCCCCGAGGTCGGCCCGCACGTCTGCCATCGCTCGCGCCTGGTCGTCCGTGAGCTCGACACTCGGGTCGACCTTCGCCCGGAGGCTGGCCACGATGGCCGCGCGGGCGGCCGCCTCGGTGTCGTCGGGAACCCTGATCGGCAGGCCCTGCGCCTGACCCCGCTGGCGGCGCCGTCCCACCATGCCGAGCTGCAAAGCCAGGAGCTCATCGAACGCGAGCCGCCGCAGGGCGGCATCCCGGCCTTCGAACGACGCCGGGTAGTGGGCCTCCTCGATGGCCTCCCCGATCCCCACCAGGGGCTCCCCGGTGAGCAGTGGCGCCGGCAGGTACTCGGGGTAGGCACGCCCGGCCCGGTCGATCCCGTTGCGAATGAGCACGCGCAGCCGGGCCGCGGTGAGGCCGGCAGTGAGGCGGTATACCGGCACGATCCGCCCGGCATGCAGGAGGGCGGCGCCATCATCCCGCTGGAACTCCGGATTGTCGAAGACGATCGACCAGCCGCGGTGCTTGACCCGGCCACTGATCACGACGCGATCGCCCTCGGACAGCCGGCGTTCGATGAAGCGACGCCCGAACCAGATCGCCTCCGCCTCGCCGGTTTCGTCGTCGAGGACGGCCATGGTCCGCTGCACCCGTCTGCGGAACGTCTGCTCGACTCGCAGCTCCCGGACGCGGACCCGCGCGCTGGCGACCTCGCCATCGCCGGCGTCCCGGAGGGCCGCCAGCGTGCGCATCTCGCGGAGATCGTCGTAGCGGCGTGGAAGGTGGAACAGCAGGTCGCGGACGGTCCCGACGCCGAGGCGCGAAAGCTTGCGGCGCAGGGCCGATGCACCCGGCAGGCCGCTCCGGCCGATCGGCAGCGGGAGGAGGGCGGCATCCGGTTCCGCGGTCGCCGAGGTGTCGCCCCGCGGTTCGCGCCGGGGCGGTCGCCGGGTCGTGGCGCCAACCACCGCTACTCGACCGAGATCAGGTAGCGGTAGTAGGGCTGCCCGCCGTGAACGAGGTCCACCTGCAATCCCGGCCTCGCGTCCGTGATCCGGCGCGACACGCCCTCCGCCTCGGCCAGGTCGGAGCAGTCACCGTAGTAGAGCGTCAGTAATTCGAAGCTCCCCGGGAGCGTCGCAAGAGCCGCCAGCACGGCTTTCTGACGATCGCTGTCGGCCGCAATCAGCCCGTCGTCGGGGCCGAGCACGATCGTCTGGCCCTTCTTCACCTTGTGGCCCGCGATCTTCGCGTCGCGGACGGCCTCGGTGACCTGCATGGTCCGCAGCGATCTCCCCGCGTCGGTCATGGCCGCGGCATTCGCATCGGCGCCGGCCGACGGGTCGAGCGCGAGCAGGGCCGCGACGCCCTCGGCCGCGTTGCGCGTCGGGACGACGTGGACGGCCGAGCCGGTCATGCCGGCGACCTGCCGCGCCGCGAGCACGACGTTCGGGTTGTTGGGCAGGATCAGGACCTCGTCGGCCGCGACCGATTCGACGGCCGCCGCGAGCTCCCCGGTGCTCGGATTGTCAGACTGGCCGCCGCGCACCACGCTCGCGACCCCGAACGACTCGAAGATCCGGGCCAGCCCATCGCCGGCGGCGACCGCGACGACCGCCAGCGGGACGCGGGGCAAGGGCTGCGCGCCGTCGCCGTCGATCCTGGCTGGGGCAACTCCACCCGTCCGTGGCTGGGCGGCCTTCGCCTCCGATCCTGCGCCGCCCGTGAACTCGGCCGCCCGCTGCTCGCGGACGTCGCGTGCCTGGTTGTCGAGGTTCTCGACGCTGATCCGGCTCAGGTTGCCGAGCGAAAGCCCGAACTCGATGACCTCGTCCGGACGCTCGCTGTGGACGTGCACCTTGACCCCACGCCCGTCACCGGCGACTAGCACGGACTCCCCGATCGATTCCAGGTGCGTGCGAATCGTGTCCAGGTCGAGGAGGTCGGAACCGCTCGGCTGGACGAGGAACATCGTCTCGTAGCCGAAGCCCTGGTCGGCGTGCGCAACGAGCGCAGAGACAGCAGCGCCGCCTCGCTGCCGGCTGCCGACCGCGCCGGCCGGGGCGCGTCCGAGCATGTGCAACAAGGCGCCCTGGAACAGGCGATACAAGCCCTGTCCCCCGGCGTCGACGACGCCGGCCTCGCGGAGGATCGGCAACAGGCTCGGGGTGCGGGCGACGGCCTTCTCGGCCGCGTCCACTATGGCGGCCAGCACCGTCTCGAGGTCGCTGTCGAGCTCGGCAGCGGTCACCGCCGCCGCGGAGGCTTCCCTGATGACGGTCAGGATCGTGCCCTCGACCGGCTTGACGACCGCGCCATATGCCGTCTGGGTCCCGATCGTCAGGGCGTGGGCGAGATCCAGTCCATTGAACCGGCGTTTGCCGCCAAGGCCCTCGGCCATGCCTCGAAAGATCTGCGAGGTGATCACGCCGGAATTGCCCCGCGCGCCCATCAAGGCCCCGTAGCTGATTGCGCCCGCGATGCGGTCGGCGGGCTGGCCCGAAACGCGCTGGCCCTCGTCGAGCGCGGCACGAACGGTGGCCAGCATGTTCGAGCCCGTGTCGCCGTCGGGAACGGGAAACACGTTGAGCCCGTTGACCTCGTCCACGTGAGCTTCCAGGTTCTCGACGGCTGCGCGATACGCAGCAAGGAGACCTGCGCCGTCGCACGCCTTGCGCGTCACGGGGAGCCGGTCCGGGAGCGAGAGCGGCGAGAGCGGCGCGTGGGCTGCGCAGCGACGCCCTCTCCCGCAAGACTCGGACCCGACGCGGGCGGCGCACCGCCGGGCAGGACCCGCAGGCCATCGACGTGGATCGTCAGCTCGGCGAACTCCCGCGACGTCGCCCGGCGGACCGCGTAGCGGACCGCCGAATCCACCTGGCGGGCGACCTCCGCAACCGGCAGGCCGTAGGCGACGGTCAGGAACAGGTCGAGGCGAAGCGCCCTGCCGAGCTGCAGGCGGATCCCCGGCTCATCGACGCGCAGCCAGCGAGCCACACGGGCACGGAACGACGGGTCTGCGAAGCCGGTGACCCCGTAGCTGCCGAGCACGGCGGCACGGATGACGTCGATGATCGCCTGGCGGCTGACCGTGGCACGGCCCGGGATGGGCTGCGGCGACATGCGGGGAATTCGACCTCGCGCTCGCGGCCTGGCTGGTGGGACAGGATCGCGGAATGGTCCGCGGACTGGGCGTCGCAGGCCGTTTGCTATCATACCGCCCGACTTCGGCGATCTCGGCCGGATGTTCGATTTGAACCAGCCCGCTCCCCTTTCGTGAGCTCACCGAGGACCGACATGGCCCGCGCCTGCGCTATCTGCGGCAAGACCTCCATGCCCGGCTTCAACCCCCAGTCGTCGGGGATGAACCGGGTCCGAGCGCATCGCCGCTACCAGCCCAATCTCCAGCCGCTCGTCGTCCGGACGAACGGCAGTGTCGAGCGCAAGCTCGTCTGCACGCGCTGCCGCCGCACCCTCGCGAAGGAAGCCCGCTAGCCGCGCGTTCCCGGCACGGGGCGACGAGGCCCACGAATCTCGTGCAAACCGGCTTCTTATCGCGACTCCGGGCTACCTCGACTCGTCGGTGTCGAGCCAGATCGTGAACGGGCCCTCGTTGACGAGCTCGACGAACATCTCCGCCCCGAACCTTCCCCGGGCGACGACCAGGCCTGTGCTCTCCACCGCCGAGCAGAAGCGCTCGTAGATCGGCTCCGCGACCTCCGGTGGCGCCGCGGGGGTGAAACCCGGCCGCCGGCCGCGTCGAGTGTCGGCGTAGAGCGTGAACTGGCTCACGACCAGCATCTCCCCGTCGATCTCGAGCAGCGAGCGGTTCGTCTTGCCGGCCTCGTCCGCGAACATCCGCAGGTCCACCACCTTGCGCGCCAGCGCATCGGCCGTCGGCGGCGCGTCGTGCGCACCGACTCCCAGGAGGACGACCAGCCCCTCGCCGATCGATCCGAGCACGTCGTCCGCCTCGCGGACCTCCGCCCGGCTGACCCGCTGGAGCAGTGCACGCATTCCCTCGCCTCGCGCTAACGGCTGAGCACGCCGGCCGCGGCGCGCCACAGGCCGCCGATCATGACCAGCCATGGAACGAGGTAGAGGACAGTCCCCGATCCGCCCGCCGCGCCCGTGAAGGCCATGAGCGCGATCCCGACGGCGCCGGCAACCGCGGCCGCCGCCCCCTGCCCGACGACGGTCGGCCTCACGTGCCGGCCCAGGCGCCGGAGCGCGCCCCGCTCGCCCCGGTCCGCGGCCTCGACCCCGGCGTCGAGCTCGGTGTCAGCGGCGCGCTCGACGAGACGGCGGAACCAGCCCGGGGCATGGATGACCGCCCAGTAGGCGATCGAGGCATAGGCAAGCCCCGCCAGGATGTCGACGACGTAGTGGTCGGCCAGGTAGACGATCGAGAACCACACGCAGACCGAGTAGGCCACCATCAGCCAGCCCACGCGTCCGAACGTCCGCCGGGCGAACAGGAACGCGAGGAACGGGTAGCCCGCGTGCAGCGACGGGAACGCCGCGACCTGGTTCGGGTTGATGTCGTAGACCGTGTAGCTGTACAGGTAGTGCCCCTCGAACCCGAACAGGCGCGCCAGCTCCGTGAAGCCCTGGTCCTTGAGGTACGCGATCGCAGGCCCACCGGGACCGGGAATGAAGCCCTCCTTGGCGGCCCACCAGGGAGGGGCCACGGGCAGCACCAGGTACGTCACGAAGCCGGCCATCGAGAGCACGATGAGCGCCGCGACGTAGTCGTAGAACACGCGCCTCCTCCGGAACCACAGGAAGAAGCCGACCGCGATCGGCAGCGGGAAGTGGAGGAAGTAGAAGATCGTCGCGACCATCGCCAGCGGGTCGTTGCCTGTCGCGGGATGGAAGGCATCCTGGAGGACCTGGGTCGGCAGGTGGCCGAGGAACAGCGCGCGCTCGACCGCGAGCACGTCGGTCACGTGGACGCTGGCCCCGAAGTTGTCTGCGTAGCCACGCATCAGCTCGTACGCGAAGAACAGCCCGATGAAGGGGATCCAGTCGCGGAGGAAGAGCCGGCCGCGGCCCAGCAGCACGGCGGCCAGCCCGAACGCGACCAGCAGGACGTCCGGCGTGATCGAGACGCCCCTGGCGATCATCAGCGCCGAGAGCAGCAGCGTGTAGCCGCCGATTGCGATCAGGAGGATGCGGTCGTTGCGACGGCCGAGCTCGAGGTCCGGTTGGGGTTCGCTCGCGGAGTCGGGTGAACTCGGCACCACAGCCTGCGAGGCGGCGGTCGCCACGACGGCTGAAGACGCCGCGGCCTCCGGGCCGCCACCCCCCGTGTCGGTCATGAGCCGGGCTGCCGCTGCGATTCGCGCCACGCCTCGGCTGCGGCCAGGTACCGCTCGCGTGTGTCGGCGTGGCGGTCCGCGGTCAGGGCCTCGGCGCTCGCCGGAACCATGACCTCGTAGTCGCGAATGCCGTCGGGGTTGATCTGGCCGTTGCCGCGCAGCATCAGAACCGGGATGCCGCCCGCCTCGATCTCGTCCGTGAACCGCTTGGCGTAGGCCTTGGGGAGGCGCGCGAAGCTGACCCACTGGTCCCTGGGGATCGGCGGCACGCCGGCGTTGAGCCCGTACTGGAAGCCCTCGTCGGCCAGTGCCTTGATGAGCCGGATCTCGCGGCCCATGTCATGGCCCTTGATCCACAACGCGGACCCCACGACCAGGACGTCGACGCCCTGGGCACCCGTGTACTCGGCGGTTTCCCGGTTGATCCCGCCGTCGACATGAACCTCGCCACCGACCGGCTTGTGCTTGAGCAGGTCGCGTGCCGGCAGGAGCTTCTCGCGGGCCACGTCCTTCATGAATTCCTGGCCGCCGAAGCCCGGCTCCACGGTCATGACCATCACGATGTCGAGGAGGGGCGCGTACGGCTCGAGGGCCGACAACGGGGTCGCCGGCCGCAGCGAAAGGCCAGCGGCCCGGCCCGCCTCGCGGATGGCCCGCAGCGTTGGTACGACCGGCTCCTCGACCTCAACGTGGAAGGTGATCGAGTCGCAGCCCGCATCGATGAATTCGTGGATGAAGCGGCCCGGCTCCGAGATCATCAGGTGCGCGTCGAGGGGCAGGCGCGTGACGCGGCGGAGCGACTTGATGGTAGTCGCGCCGAAGGTCAGGTTCGGCACGAAGTGGCCGTCCATGACGTCGAGATGGATCCGGTCGGCGCCGGCCTTCTCGCATCGCCGGATGGCGGCGCCCAGGTTCGAGAAATCGGCGTCGAGGATGCTCGCCGCGACGCGAGCTCGACCCGTTCCCACTACTCCCCCACCCCGGCCGGCACCGGCTCCGGGCTTCGCTCCCCACGAAGTGCCCTGGCGCTTTCGGCGACGATACGCTCCCGCCGTCGGGCAACGACCGGACGGGCCGGCTCGCCGGCATGCTCGGCCGCCAGCTGACCGCACGCCGCTCCGATCTCCTGCCCGCGGTTGCGGCGGATGGTCGTCGCGATCCCCGCCGCCTTGAGCGTGCTCGCGAATCGCTCGATCGTGGACATGGGACTCGCCTGCCAGGGCGTGTGCGCGACGGGGTTCATCGGGATCAGGTTGACGTGCGCCAGCTGGCCACGGAGGAGCGTCGCCATCGTCTGTGCGTCGAGGTCGGTGTCGTTCACACCGGAGATCATCGTCACCTCGTAGGTGATTCGTCGCCCCGTGGCCCGGGCGTGATCGGCCGCGGCCGTGACGACCTCGGCGACCGGCCAGCGGCGATTCAACGGGACGAGCACGTCGCGGAGCGCGGTCAGTCGCCGGATGCCCGGCACCACGCCCGACGTCGAGACCGTGATGTGGCGCGCGCCCAGGCCGAACCGGCGTGGGTCCGACAGCGCCTGGACCGCTGCGATGACCTGATCGAGATTGAGCAACGGCTCGCCCATGCCCATGAACACCACGTTTGTCAGCCGCCTGCCGTCCGCCGCCAGGCGCCGCGCCGCATGACGGACCTGGTCGATGATCTCGGCCGCCTCCAGGTCGCGGGTGAATCCCAGCTCGCCGGTCGCGCAGAACGGACAGCCGACGGCGCAGCCCGCCTGGCTGGAGATGCAGACGGTGTGCCGTTCACGGCTGCCGGCCCGCGCGGGATAGTGCATCAGGACCGACTCGACCAGGGCGCCGTCCCCCAGCGTGTGGAGCGCCTTCTCGCTCATTCCGCCGTCGGACAGGCGCACCTCGGTGGCGGCAAGCGTGTCGACGGTGAAGGCGCGTCCAATCTCCTCGCGCAGCGCCACCGGCAGCGTCCTGAGCTCGCCGACCGAAGTCGCGAGCCCGCCCCAGATGGCATCGCCGACCTGGCGGGCCCGGTAGGCGGGCTGGCCGCGCTCCTCGAGCCACCGGGCAAGGTCCTCCGGCTCGACGCCGCTCAGGCCCGGTCGCTCGAGGCGGGCCGGGCCTTCGGTCACGGGCGTGGCCGCGCCGGAATCGAGGATCGGTGTGGTGGGCGCGGTCGTGCCGCGTGGACTGGATGGCATCAGGCGATCGTCAGGTGTGAGGCTCTCGACGAGGTCGACTCGGGTCACTCGGGCGGCCGATTATCGCACGGGCCCTTCGCCCGACCGGAGAGCCGGTCGGCCTCAACCAGGGTCCGGCGGACGCTCGTGGAGCGCACGCCACACTCTCGGCGCCAGCATGGGCAGGTCGCGAAGCCTCGCGCCGGTCGCAGCCGCGATGGCGTTGGCGATGGCCGCCGCGCCCGGCACGACGCCTGCCTCACCGATCCCCTTCGCGCCAAACGGGCCCTCGTCCGCGGGCACCTCGACGATCGAGATGTCGATCGCCGGCACGTCCAGCGACCCGGGGACGGAGTAGTCGAGGAAAGATCCGCTGAGAACCTGGCCGCCGTCGTCGTGGACGAGTGCCTCATGCAGCGCCCAGCCGACCGACTGCGCCGCGCCGCCCATCATCTGGCCCTCGACCAGCGCGGGATTCAGCGCCCGCCCGACGTCCTGGCTGGCGTGGTAGCCGAGGACCGTCACCGCGCCCGTGTCGGGATCGACGCGGACATGGACAACGTGGACGGCCGCCGAGGGAGCGAGACGATCGTGCTCCGACGTCGCGTGCCCCTCCAGCGGCTGGCGGCCATGGTCGTCCAGCTTGACGGCCAGCTCGGCGACGTCCATTCCAAGGTCCGGCGCACCCCGCGGTCGGATCCGCCCGTCGACGATCTCGAGATCGGCCTCCGCGATCTCCAGCTCGTTCGAGGCGGCGCGCAGCAGGCGGCGACGAGTCTCTTCGGCCGCCAGCCGAATCGCGCGGCCGGCGGAGTACGTCACCGTGCTGCCGCCGCTGACCGGCGACATGGGCGCCGCGTCGGAGCTCGCGGTCACGATCCTCACCCGCTCGGCCGGGAGCCCGAGCGTCTCGGCGACGATCGCCTGGAAGGCGCCGTACGTGCCCGTCATGTCGATGACGCCGGTGACCACGGTGACGGCCCCGTCTCGCTCCACGCGGCAGACCGCTGCGGCGGCGTCCTTACCGCCCGGCCAGACCCCTGCCGCCAGGCCGATGCCCTCGTTCGGGGGGAGCGAGCGGCGATGTTCCCAGAGGCGGCCTCCCTGCGCCTCCGCCAGGCTCTCCCGGAGCCCGATCCTCGGCCACGGCTCGCCGTCGACCATCGCCTCGCCCTCGTCGGCCGCGTTGCGCAGCCGCAGCTCGATCGGATCCATGCCCAAACCATCGGCGAGCTCGTCGATCAGGGTCTCGAGCGCGAACGTCGTCTGCGGTGCTCCCGGGGCTCGGTACGGCCCGGCGGGTACCCGATTCGTGCGGACCCCGTGGGCGACCAGGTCGAATGCGGGCCATCGATACGGACCGGCCACGAGCACCGGGCCGATCTCCTCGACCCAGCTCCCCCCGAAGGCGCCGACGTCGAAGACCAGCCGGGCCTGCAGGCCGGCGAGGGTTCCGTCCGCGGCCGCTCCCAACCGGACGTCGAGGATCGTCCCCTGCGCGGGGTTGGCGGCGACGAAGTCCTCGCGGCGATCGAGGACCAGTCGGACCGGACGCCCGACCGCGAGCGTGGCGGCGGCTACCAGCGGCTCGATCACCACGATCTTGCCGCCGAAGGCGCCACCGAGCGGCGCGCCGATCACGTTGATCCGCGACGGGGGCAGGCCGAGAGCCTTTGCGAGGTCGTTCCGGGCAAGGAACACGCCCTGCGTGCTCGCCTCGACCACCAGGATCCCCTCGGGGTCGACCCACGCCGTAGCCGTCTGCGGCTCGAGGTACGCCTGGTAGACCCAGCTCGTCGTGAAGCGGCCCCCGACCACCACCTTGGCGCTGCGCAGCGCCGCTTCGACGTCTCCTTCCCGGAAACGATGGCGGCCGTTGACGTTCGCCGACACGTCCTCGGCGTCGTCATCGTCGGCCGCGTGGCTTCCGCCCACCGCGGCATGCGCACCCGCGCCCCCCGCGGCGCCCTCCGATCCGGCGTCTCGATCGACGACGGGTACGGTCCTGACGAGCGGGCTGCCAGGTTGCATTGCCGCGAGCGGATTGGTCACGGCCTCCAGTGGCTCGTAGTCGACGTCGACCCTGCCGACCGCGTCAGCGGCCACCTCCGGGGATTCGGCCAGGACGAGCGCGACGGGTTGTCCCGCGAATACCACCTCGTCCCGGGCAAGCGGCTCGTACATGCGGCGGTCGTCGACCCTGGCGATTGGCAGATCGCCAGCCGTCAGGACCGCGACGACGCCCGGGGTGGCGAGCGCCGGCGTCGTGTCCACCGACCTGATGAGCGCATGGGCGTACGGCGACAGGACAGGACGCGCGTGGAGGACGCCGACCGCGGGTCGATCGGCGGCGTAGCGGACCGTCCCGCGGACCTTCGCCTCGGAGTCCGGGCGCGGACGTCGTCGCCCGATGGCCGTCGCCTCGGCCACCGCCTGACCGCGCGCCTGGGCCTCCTCGCCGTGCTCAAGCGGTCGCTCGACCGTGGTCATTCGGCACTCTCCATCCGACTCAGCATAGCCATGCCATTCCAGTCATGGGCCTGACGTGGGGGACCGATCGTGGCGAACGCGGGGAGGCCGTCGCTCGCCAGGTACTGACAGGCTGATCAGCCAATCGTCGGGCGCGCTGAAGCGGTGAGCTGGGGACGGCCCCGAAGCCACGCGGCACCGCTCATGCGCCTGCCGCCTCCGGGCTGGACCTCGACCAGGCGGAGGCGGCCATCCGCGGTCGCGAGCGCCGGCTCGTTGCCGGACTGGACCAGCGCCCCCGGCGTATCGGCTCGCTCCGATGGCGCGACCTCCGCGTCCCAGACGACGAGCCGCGTCGGCACCTCCAGGTACGACCCGGGCCAGGGCTGATATGCACGCACCTGGCGTTCGAGTGCGGCGGCGCTGCGCGTTGGATCGAGGCGGCCGTCGTCCCGTTTGAGGGGACGGGTCAGGGTGGCGCTCGCGTCGTCCTGGGGTCGGGTCCTGACCTGGTCGCCAAGCCACGGTCCCAGCGTTCTTCGCAGCAGCTCCGCCCCGACACCCGCGAGAGCCGCCTCGAGCTCCGGTGCGTTCTCCGTGCCGGTCAAGCCGACGCGCTCGGTCGAGACGAGTGGGCCGGTATCGAGACCTTCGTCCATCCGGAAGATCGAGACTCCCGTCTCGCCATCGCCCGCGAGGATCGCTGCCGCGACCGGGGAGGCGCCGCGGTGGCGGGGTAGCAGCGATGGATGGACATTCAGGATCCCGGCCGGCATCACGTCGAGGACAGCCGCCGGGATCAATTGTCCGTAATCGGCGAGGACGCCGAGCGCAGGCGCAATG
>VBFZ01000175.1:34004-37990 GCA_005880805.1 Chloroflexota bacterium
ATCTCGGTCTCGGGAGCCTCCGCAAGGGCCTCCAGGATCGGAACTGCGAAGTCCCCGGAGCCCAAAAAGATGGTTCGTGCACGCTCCCGCGCCGGCGGGTCGGTGCCGTTCGCCGGCTCGACCGCGGGCGTCGTGGAGCCGGTCGTCAGGCGAGCGCCGTCGCTGCGACCTCGGCCTCTTCGTGCTCGTCGTCCCCCGTCCCCACGGGAATCAGGTCGTCGAGCGAGTCGAGGTAGTCGATGAAGAGTCTGCCGTCAAGGTGGTCGAGCTCGTGCTGGAGTGCGCGCGACAGCAAACCCACACCCGCAACCTTGATCTTCTTGCCGAACCGGTTCTGGGCGACGACCCAGATCTTCTCGCGGCGGGTCACGTATGCGACGTAGCCGGGCAGCGACAGGCACCCTTCGAGGTCGCGGTCATCGCCCGAGCTGCGCGTGAGGCGCGGATTCACGAGCTCGTGGAGCCGACCCTCGACCTCGACGACACAGGCCTGCAGCGGCTCGCCCAGCTGGGGCGCGGCGAGTCCGACGCCAGGGGCATCGCGCATGGTTTCGGTCAGGTCGTCGAGCAGCTCGTGCAGAAACTTGCCAAAGCTGTCGACGGGCTGGCCCTTCAACCTCAGGCGCGGATCACCAAGCTGCACGATCGGGCGGACGCTCATCCGGCCGAGTATATCGAAGGGGTCGGTCTGCTCCCGGGGTACGGGAGACGGCGGAGATTCGCCGCTCAGCTCCCGCCCGGCATGTCCGCCGCAGCGGCCTCCTTCGGCTGTGTGACGACCGTGACCGGAACCCGGACGCTGCCGCGCAGACGGCTCGGGACGTCCTGACCCAGCCAGCGGGAGATACCGGCGGGCAGCGTCGAAAGGATGACCTCGTCGACGGTCACGTGACGAAGCGCGTCGTGGGCGGCGTCGACCGGATCGCGCACGCCGACCTCCCCTTCCGCCTCCGCACCAACGCTTTGGAGGTGCGTGATGATCTCCCCCAGCCGCGTCTCGGCTGCGTTCTTCGTTTCCTCCTCGTCCCACGTCAGCCCGTGGGTGATCGGCGTCGCCGGGACCACCACGTAGAAGCGAGCGGCGCCGCCGGCAACCCGCTCCGCGATCGCCGCGCGCAGCGGCTCGCCGCTCAGGGTCTCGTTCGCGACGATCAGGTAGGAGCGCATCTCGCCCATTTCAGCGCCGCCCGGCCGGCTGCTTCCGCTTCCCCGCGATGATCGTCGCGCTGCCCGCAGCCGGGCGGAATGTGCTCTCGTGACCGTCGTCCCAGCGCACGCTGTAGCGCACCCCGAGCTGGCCCTCGATGACCTCCAGGATCTCGCCTCCGCGCGCCGACTGCCCGACCTTTTCGGACTCGATGACGATGCGGTCTCCAACCTTGCCAACCATCCGGGCACCTCCTGTCAATCGTGCCAGTTGTAGCACTGCCGTCGAGTCGGAACAACCTCCCTTGGGGAGCGGCCTTCGACCACGCCTCCCGGTAGCGCTACAGCAACGACTCCGGATCGACGTCGACCGACCACGGTGGGTCGACCGACCCGTCCAGCAGCTCGACTGGCCGTTCGCCTCGCAGGATCACGTTGAACCGCCAGCGATCGGCGCGGCGGGCGATGTACGCGGGCGCCGGCCCGATCACGTCCACGTCCTGGCCACGCTCCTGGGCCCGCGCGCGGAGGCGCTCGACCATGGCCCTGCCTTCCCGTTCGGCTCCCTCTCGATCGGCGAGACCGACGGTCAGCTTGACGAGCTGACCGAACGGCGGCGAGCCGAACCGCCTCCGCTGCTCGAGCTCCGCGTCGTAGAAGGCTCGCGCGTCGCCGCGCGCGACGGACTGGATGGCGGGATGCTCGGGCTGATAACTCTGGATGATCGCCAGCCCGGGGCGCTCGCCCCTCCCGGCGCGTCCGACAGCCTGGGCGAGCAGCTGGTAGGTCCGCTCGGCCGCGCGCTCATCGGGCAGGTTGAGCGCCACGTCGGCCGACACCACGCCGACGAGTGTGACCTCCGGAATGTCGAGGCCCTTTGTCACCAGGCTCGTGCCAACGAGCACGTCGAGCCGGCCCTCGGTGAACGCGTCGACCACGCGCTCGGCCGCGCCCTTCCGTTCGACGACGTCCCGATCCAGACGTCCGACACGCAGGCCGGGAAAGCGGGTGCGCAGCTCGGCTTCCACTCGCTGTGTGCCCCCACCCAGGTATCGGATCCGAGGCGAGCCGCAGGCCGGGCAGCGGGTCGCGAGCGGCGACGCCGTCCCGCAGTGGTGACAGCGCAGCGTCATGCCGACCTGGTGGAAGACCAGCGGTCGCGAGCATTCCGGGCACGACTGGGCCGTGCCGCAGTCGCGGCAGAGCACCGCGCTGGCACTGCCGCGGCGGTTGAGGACGAGGATCGCGCGATCGCCGGCGTCCCGATCCAGCCTCGCGAGGGCACGTACCAGTCGTTCCGAGAGCAATCCGCGGTTGCCGGCGGCGAGCTCCGCGCGCAGATCGACGACCTCGACGGCCGCGTGGGCGCCGCTCAGCCGCTCGGCGAGGATGACGGACCGGTAGACGCCATCGCGCGCGCGGCCGAACGATTCGACCGACGGCGTCGCGCTTCCCAGGACGACCGCCGCGCCGGCCAGGTCGCCCAGTCGGATTGCGGCATCACGCGCCTGCACGCGGGGGCTCCGATCGCTCTTGTAGGCGGGATCGTGCTCCTCGTCGACGACGATCAGCCCGAGATCCCCGAGCGGCGCGGCAAGCGCCAGCCGGGTGCCGATGACCACGTCAACCACGCCCGAGCGGATCCGCCGCCACTCGTCGGCGCGCTCCCCTTCCCCCAGGGCGGAGTGGAGGGTGGCGATCGAGGCCGCCAGGTCGGCCCGGATCCGGTCGATGAGCGGCATCGCCAGCGCGATCTCCGGGACGAGCACCAGGGCGGGGCGCCCGGCCGCCAGGCTCGCCGACAGCGCTTCGACGTAGATGGCGGTCTTGCCGCTTCCGGTCACCCCGTCGAGCAGGATCGGCGTGGCCTCGCGCTGCATGATCGCGCGAGCGATCGTCTCGACGGCGAGCGCCTGGGCCTGGCTGAGCTCCGAACCGGATGGCCTTGCCCCCCGCCGTCCGATCGGCCGCCTGGCCAGCGGGACTCGCGGTCGTTCTCGCACGTCGGATGTAATGAGCCCGCGCCGAATGAGGCTCGCGACCGCGGAGAGCAACGGGGCACCAGCCAGCTCGCTCGCCGACACTCCCGCATCCCCGCGACGCTCGAGCTCGGCGAGCAACTCGAGCTGCCGCTCGCCCAGGGGTCGACCAGCCCACGACTCTCCACGCCGGAACGTCTCGAGGGCCGCCTGGCCGGCGGTCTCGATGGTCAGCCAGCGCTCGAAGCGCGGGCCTGCCCCGGCCCGGGTCAGCGTCCAGTCGAGCGTGACCAGGCCCCGGCCGGCCAGCGCACGCAGGCGGCGCACGAGTCCTGCACGACCTTCGGCGCTTGCGAGGTCCCGAACGTGACGCGGCCGGGCCTCGAGCTGCTCGAGCAGGTCGAGGTCCTCGGGCGCCAGCCGCCCGTCGTCCCCCGGACTCGCGGCGTCGGGTCCCCGTTCGGCGACCAGCTCGAGGCGTTCGAGCATTGCGGGCGGCAGCATCGAGCGGATGACGATCGAGGGTGGAGCGAGATAGTGCGCCGCGATCGAGCGCGCAAGCGCGAGTGTGAGGGGTGGCAGCAGCGGTCCGTCGGCGCGCACCCGGTCCAGCACCGGCTTGACCCCCGCCGGACTCTCCGCCCCGTCGCCTAGCACGATGCCCAGCGCCTGCCGGCGTCCGAACTCGACGAGCACCGCCTCCCCCGGCACGAGGTCCGCCAAGGCCTCAGGAA
This sequence comes from Chloroflexota bacterium, assembly GCA_005880805.1. Lineage (GTDB taxonomy): Bacteria > Chloroflexota > Limnocylindria > Limnocylindrales > CSP1-4 > CF-16. The sequence goes on from VBFZ01000175.1 coordinate 37,864, forward strand.
TCGAATACGTATAGGAACGGGCGCCCCCGCCGCCCGCCGCGTCGACCGCCACCTCGACCAGCCGGGGGCCGGCCGGCGCGGCGCCGGGGAGCTCGAGTGCGGCTTGCAGGGCAGGGGCGGTCACGCC
>VBFZ01000176.1:0-10093 GCA_005880805.1 Chloroflexota bacterium
CTCCCGGCTGTGATGCGCGTGATACGCCGTGGTCCCGAAGCGCGGGATTACGGCAGTCTGCTGAGGTTGCGCGCCTGTTAGGCGTCTGTTAGGGTTCCCGGCGAAGTTGCGAGCCCGGGGAAATGGCTCGCGTCGCCACGGTACGAGACCCCCAGCTCGATATCGCGACCCAGGACGGTCCCTTCTCGCTGCGCGCCCCCTTGCGCGCCCACTCCTGCGCCTGACCGTCCTCGCCAGGAGATCGTATTGCTGAACCCGACGGTCGGCGTTCGCCGTGCCATCGCGCGCTTGCAAGCAGATCCCGTCACAACGCCGAGCCCAATGTCAGTCTTCCGTCGATGGGGCCGGCTCATCGTCCAGGAGGTCGGGATCCTCCTGTTCGCCCTTGCCGCGCGCGTCGGAGTGGCATCCAGACCGCAGCGCCGGCACCGCATCCGCATGCAGGCCCACGCAGTCGCGAAGTACCAGGGGCCCCGCCTGCGCTGGCCGCAGGCCGATCTTGGTCGGATTGCCCGCATTCGCGTCGCGGGGATTCGCGGCTCGATCGACGTCCAGCAGCAGGCGATTCCGGCTGCGCTCGCGGGGCTGCTCGTCGCCGCCGCCGTGCTCAACCTCGTACCGGGAAGCACCGCGGCAGGTACGGGCTCAACGACGGGGCCGGGGTCGGCGGCGCGGATCGTCGTTTCCGGCCTGGCCGACGGCCCGTCGGGCGGCAACCAGGCGATCGAACAGGGTTTCGAAGTTCAGCAGATCGGTGTGGATGCCGGTGTCGTCCATCGGAACCTCGCGGAGGACTCGTCGGGCAACAACCCGGCAGGTCCGAGCGGCCCCTTCCTGGCCGATGGCACGCTCGTCATCCCCGTGGCCGTCGACACGACGGTCGCGGACGGCGCGAGCAAGCTGCTGACGTACCGGGTGAAGTCGGGCGACACGCTGTCCGGCATCGCGCATCGCTTCCACGTCACGATGATGTCCATCTGGTGGGCGAACGACCTCAAGTCCAAGAAAGACCTGCACATCGGCCAGCGGTTGCTCATCCCGCCCGTCAGCGGGCTCGTCATCAAGGTGCAGGACGGCGACACGCTGGACTCGATCTCGGCGCGAACAGGAGTCTCCGCGGACGACATCGCGACCTTCAATGGGCTGAGCGACCGCAACCTGGTGATCGGACAGACCCTGATCATCCCGGGCGCCCTCGGCAAGCCGATCGCCACGCCGAAGCCGGCGCCCAAGCCCGCGGTGCACCGGACGGGCGGCACCTACCACCCGGCTCCGTCGGCATACAGCGGGGGCGCGTTCGCGTGGCCGGTTCCGGGCGGCTACATCAGCCAGTACTTCTCCTCCTACCATCCGGCGATCGACATCGCGGCGCCCTATGGCTCGCGGGTGGTGGCGGCCGCCGGTGGCACGGTCGTGTACGCGGGCTGGAACAACAACGGCGGTGGCTACCAGGTCTGGATCTCGCACGGCTCCGGGCTGTACACGACCTACAACCACCTCTCGGCGGTCAGCGTCGGCGTCGGAGCGCGGGTCGGACGCGGCCAGCAGGTCGGACGCGTGGGAACGTCCGGGCTCGCCACTGGGCCCCATTGCCACTTCGAGGTCTGGCGCGGGTATCCGTGGGAAGGCGGCTCCTACCGGGTGAACCCGCTCGGCTACCTCTAGGGTCGCGCCTCCTCGCCCAACCCCGGTACAGCGGCTGTCCACACCCGCGGGCGCTGCCGCCCGGCGTGCGAGAATCCCACCGATGTTTCTCGACCGCGTGAAGATCTGGGTCGCCGCGGGTGCTGGCGGCGATGGCGCGGCGAGCTTCCGACGTGAAGCGCATGTCCCGCGCGGCGGACCCGACGGAGGCGACGGAGGGCGTGGCGGCTCGGTCTACGTGCGGGTCGACGCTGGGCAGACAACGCTGCGCGACTTCCAGCACGCGCATCACTTCCGAGCGACTCCAGGTGGCAGGGGCTCCGGCGCCCGACGGCACGGCAAGGCAGGCGAGGATCTGATCCTGACGGTCCCGCCGGGCACGGCGATCTACGGGGATGCGTCCGCTGAGCTGCTCGCCGACCTCGTGGCCGTTGGTCAGCAGGTGATGGTCGCGCGCGGCGGGCGGGGCGGGCTCGGCAACGTTCACTTCAAGACATCGACGCACCAGGCCCCGAAGCACGCCCAGAAGGGCGAGCCCGGCGAGGAGCGCTGGCTGCGCCTCGAGCTCCGGCTGATCGCCGACGTTGGGCTGGTCGGTCTGCCGAATGCCGGGAAGTCGACTCTGCTGGCCGCGCTGACGGCCGCTCGGCCCCGGATCGCGGACTATCCATTCACCACGCTCGAACCGAACCTCGGGGTGCTCGACCTCGGTCCCGATGACGAGCGCCGTCCCACGATCGCCGACGTTCCTGGACTCATCGAGGGCGCGAGCCAGGGCGCCGGGCTCGGCCACGCGTTCCTGCGTCACGTGGAACGGACGCGCGTGCTCATCCACGTCGTCGATGGCTCGGCGCGCGACCCCGAGTGGGACTACGGTGCGATCCGGGACGAGCTCGCGGCGCACGACGCGGCATTGCTCGAGAAGCCGATGCTCGTGGCCTTCAACAAGATCGACCTGCCCGCGGCCGCGGCGGCCTGGCAGGCTTTCCAGCGCGCGCGGCGGCCCGGGGAGATCGACGTCGTCGCGATCTCCGCGGAGCGTGGCGAACAGCTCGACGAGCTCCGCTCGCGGCTGGCGCGCCTCCTCCCGGACGTCGAGACACTGAGCGCCCCACCCGAGCCGGCCGGCGTCGTCGTCCACCGCCCGGATACCCTCGACGAAGGCTTCGAGGTTTCGCGCGAGGATGGAGGCTTTCGCGTGCGGGGTCGCCGGATCGAGCGGATCGCCGCACAGACCAACTTCGACAACGAAGAATCGGCCGAGCGGTTCCAGCACGACCTCGCCCGGCTGGGCATCGAGGACGAGCTGCGCCGTGCCGGCATCGAGCCCGGGGACACGGTTCGCATCGGCCGCGTGGAGCTCGAGTGGGAGCCCGCGCCCTGGGAGACCAGGTCGGCCACGCCGAGGTCTGCCACGCCCAGGTCTGCCACGCCCAGGTCTGCCACGCCCAGGTCTGCCACGAGGGCGCGCTGACGGGTCCGCGAGTGGTCGTCCCGGGCTCGCGCGGGCTCCTGGGCGGCACCTTCGACCCGATCCACATCGGCCACCTGGCGATTGCCGAAGAGGCGCGCGAGACGCTCGGGCTCGAGCGCGTGCAGTTCGTTCCGGCCGGCCAGCCGCCGCACAAGCCGGGTCGACCGATCACGCCGGCGACAGACCGGCTGGCCATGATCGCCCTGGCGATCGAAGACAACCCGGCGTTCGAGCTGTCGCGAGCGGAGGTCGACCGCCCCGGCCCGTCCTATGCCGTCGACACCCTGCAGAGCCTCGTCGACCAGGCGCGAGGTTCGGGCCGCCAGCCCGAACTGGTTTTCATCCTCTCTGACGAAGCGCTTGCCGGCCTGCCCTCGTGGCGGAACCCTCGCCGCCTGCTGGAGCTCGCACGGCTGGCCGTGTTTCCACGGGGGCTTGTCTCCAGCGGAGGCAGTGACCGACCGCGCGTCGACACTGCCTGGGTGACCGAGCAGTTCCCCGGATTCGAGGATCGCGTGGCCTTCCTCGAAGGTCCGCGGCTGGCCGTCTCAGCAACCCAGATCCGCGAGCGAATTGCAGCGGGTCGCTCCGTGAGGTATCTCGTGCCGCCTGCAGTCCTGGCCTATATCACTGACCATGACCTGTACACCAGCGACGACCGGAGGACAAATCGATCGTGACCGACGCAGCGGCCTCGAGCCGGATGCCAGCCCCAGCCCGCCAGCCCGATGGGCTCCCACAGCGCGAGAAGCCGGCCCCGGCCAGTGAACGGGCGCCGCTCGACATCGCGCGGCGAATCGTCGAGCTGGCCGAGGACAAGAAGGCGGCCGAGATCGTCCTGCTCGACCTCGGGAGCCTGACCACGATGGCCGACTACTTCGTCATCTGCTCCGGCGGCTCAGAGCGGCAGCTCGACGCGATCACCGACGGAATCGTGGAGAGCCTTCGGGCAGAGGGGGTGCGGCCCATCGGCCGGGAGGGCGTGGCGGCCTCGCACTGGGTCCTGCTCGACTTCGGTTCGGTGATCGTGCACGTCTTCACGCCGCCCGAGCGCGACTTCTACGGGCTGGAGAAGCACTGGTCCGAAGCGCGGACGATCCTGCGCGTCCAGTAGCCGCCCGGCGTCCGGGCCCGACGCCGCGCGCCGCCTCCGATTGCGGGTACCGGCCAGCGTGGTACGAGCGGGTCATGTCTGCCCGATTTGGCCGTCCCTAGGATGCCGGGCACGTCGGCCGTGGAGCCGGCTCCGTCAAGGATCCACCCTGCATGTCCCGTCTCCGCGAGCGGTGCCCGCGCTGCAGCCGCCGCCTCATCATCACCCGCTTCGACACGACGTTCCGTCTCCCTGACAAGAGCGAACGGCTGTGCTTCGGGGTCCCCGGCGGGCTGTGTGAGGACTGCCACCAGCTGTACATCGACCCGGACCTTATCGAGCTCCTCGACCTGGGCGAGGGACGCTGCGTGTTCGCGATCGAGAGCGATCTCGTCGTCCAGGAGCAGGCCTGGTCCAGCGCCGACTAGGGGCGGGCGCCCTCCGGAACCGCCGCGGTAGCAACTGAACCGGCGGCGACCCGCTCCCAGATCCACAGGCTGAACGCCATCCGGCGCTGCGCGTCGGTCGCCGTCGTGCCGGCGACTCCCTTGACCAGGCTGTCGAGATCCAGGAGGCCGTCGAGCGCGGCCGTCAGCTCAACCAGGCTCCAGCGGCGCGCCTGGCCGGCCAGTTTCTCTGCTTGAAACGGCTTCAGGCGAAGAGCGCGAACGAGGCCCGCAGGGCGGGTCCCCGATGCGAGATGGTCGGCTACCTCGATGAGCTGGTGGATCCGGCGATGGAGCTGTGCAAGGAGCACCGGCTCGGGCGTCGTGGCGATCAGCCGCTCGAGTATGTCCGCCGCTTCGTGCGCTCGCCGCTCGCCGACGGCGTCGAGGAATGCCCAGGCCGAGCCGGGCACGGTCTCGGCAACGAGCGCGCGGACGTCGCCCTCGGACACCGGCGAATCGGGCCGGTAGAGAGCCAGTTTGTCGAGCTCGCCCATGGCGACCATCCCCTGGCGCCGGCGATCGATGTCGCCTTCCGCCACCAGCGCTCCGATCCGCGTTGCCAGCTCGCGCGCCGAGCCGGGCTCCAGCCTGATGGAGCGCTCCCGGGCGCGGTCTTCGATCCAGCGGGTCATCGCGCCGCCCTTCGGGGCCTTGAGCTCCAGGACCTCGCCGCCCGCGCTACGCACGGCCTCGCGGAGCTGCTCGAGCGTGGCCGGCGGACGGCCCGATCCATCGAGCAGCACAGTCAGCGCCAGGGCGTTGCCCGGCGCGACGTTCGAGAGCAGCTCGGCGAACGCCTCGCGCGCGGCCTTGGAACGAACCAGTGGCCAGGGTTCGCTCACCACGACCAGGCTGCCGCCGCCGAACAGGGTTGCAGTGGCCAGCCGCTCGGCAAGGAGAGCGAGTGGGGCAGCTTCTCCCCCCGCGCGCCAGCGCTCGAGCGGTGCGCCTGCCTCCTCGCCGGTTCGCTCGGCGAGCTTGTCCACCGCGCGTTCGATCCCGTAGGCGTCGTCACCCCAGTAGAGTCCGACGCTCGAGGTCGCAGACAGGGGACTCACGCGGCCTTCCGGCGGCGTGCCTCGTGGAACGCGACCGACGTCCAGCGCAGCCGTCCGACCTCCTCGGGGCGCACGCGGGCCGCGGCACAGACGTCCCTCTCGAGGCCTTGCGCGCGCGCCCGAACCGTGCGACGGTCCTCGGCCGACCAGCCCTCCGGATAGCGACGCTCCCAGGAGGCGAATCGAGCGTCCATCGACTCGAGGCGCTGGCCGGTGCGCTTGTCGGCGTAGGCCACGATCCGCTCCTCGCGGCTCGCAAACGCGGCCCATCGCCGGTAGCGCTCCTCGTCCAGCAGTCGCGTCACCGGATGGGCGGCCACGATCCGGGCCAGCTCTCCAAACCCATGGCGAGTCAGCCAGTCGGCAGATCCGTCGCCGTGGGGGAGGGCTCGAGATGCGTCGTCGCTGGGGAGCGCCTTGTCGATGTCGTGCAGCAGGGCCGCTGATTCCACGACCGATCGCTGCACGGCGATCCCCGAACGCTCCACGCGACGAGCCAGCCAGGCGGCCACTTCGGCGACCGCCCGCGAATGCCGCAGGTGCCAGGGCGGCGGGTCGAGGGACAGGAGGATTCGGGCGGCCTCGACGCGCCCAGGAACGGCCATCGTCCCGATGGTACACGGGCCTTTCGCGTGGACTGACATCCTCCTGCTGGGACCCGGCAGAGTCGGCTCCGAACAGGCGAGGTTCCGGAATTCCGCACGTATATGCGAGCCTGGGCGTCAGGTCAGCGGCGAGCTTGGGAGTCGAGGTCGAGGCGAGCCTGGGAGTCGAGGTCGAGGCCAGCAGGACGACGGGTTCCAAACCCACTCTCCGGCGACCTTCGGGCCGAACGGTTAGGCGCGAACCGTCGAGCGTCGCTGCCACGGAACCGTCCCGATCCGTGCGGTAAACACGGGCTCCACGAGCGGTCAGTCGCCCGAGTGTCGTCGCGGAGGGGTGCCCGTACGGATTTCGCGCGCCAACCGAGACGACGGCGGCCGACGGGTGGACGGCGTCCAGGAACGCATCGGTCGAGGAGGTTCGGCTGCCGTGGTGCGCCACCTTGAGGAAGTCCACCCGAGGCAGTCCTCGAGACAGCAGCACGGGGTCGATTTCCTCCTCGATGTCGCCCGCCAGGAGGAACCGCTCGCGTCCATAGGTTCCGAGTAGGACGATCGAGACGTTGTTGATCGCGGTGCCCCCGTCCGGCGAAGCGCGCGGAACGTTCCCGGGGTCCGGCCACAACACCGAGAACGCGATCTCGTCCAGGCGGAACGAGTCGCCCGAGGCCAGCCGACCGGCGTCCACTCCGCGAAGCGCGAGGTCCTCCGCCCATGCGCGGTAGCCCGGCCCGGGTCCCAGCATGCCCGGTTCGACCACTCGGCCAACCCGGTACCGATCGAGCAGTGCCGGAAGGCCGGCGACGTGGTCCTCGTGCGGATGACTGAGCACGACGAGGTCGATCCGGCGGTCCCACGGCGGAAGCTCGCCATCGAGGGCGACCAGGAGGCGATCGGGATCGGGTCCGCCGTCAACGAGCATGCGGCCGCCGCGGTTGCCCTCGAGCAGAATCGCGTCGCCCTGGCCGACATCCATGACCGTGATGTGGACGTTGCCGTCGGGCAGCCTGACGACAACGACGCCGAGCACAACGATGGCCGCTGAAAGCGCAGCGATCGCCAGCTTCTCCGGCCGCCGAGGGGGCGGTCGGCCGCGGGCACGGTCTGGCTTGACGACTGCCTGGTCCCGAACGCCGGCAGCGCGCGGTCCAGCCCGTCCGTGCTTCAAACCGAAGAGGGCAACGACGAGCCCCGAGCCACCGGCCGCGACCACGTTCAGTGGCGGATCCAGCGTGACGTTGGCGAACGGCACGCCTGCGCAGGCCCGGACGACGCCGACCACGAGGCTCAACAGCACCCAGGCGGGCAGTCCGGCCACGGATCCAAACGCGGCGGGTGCACCGAGCAGCGCCAGCCAGCCGCCGCCGAGCGCGACCAGGCCGGCTGCCATCGCCGGAGCGACGAGCGGCACGACAAGGAGGTTGGCAACCGGCGCGACGAGCGACAGACGCCCGAACAGCACCAGGACGAGCGGCAGAGTGGCCGCCTGGGCCGCCAGCGATACCCCGAGGATTTCGCAGAGAGGACCGGGTATGCGTCCCCCGGCTCGGGCTCCCATCCAACGGGTGATCGGCTCCGCCCACACGAGCAGGCCGGCCGTCGCGACGGTGGACAACAGGAATCCGGCGTCGCTGATCATCGCGGGATCCAGCACGAGCAGCAGCGTTCCGGCCCACCCGAGGGCTGCGGCGGCTCGACCAGCACGGCCCGATTCGCGCGCGGCGAGCACGACCGCGGCCATGAGCGCAGCGCGCAGTACGGACGGGGATGCACCGGCGAACAGGGCGTAGAGGCCGATCGCCGCGAGCGTGAGGAGCGTTCGCGGGCGCCGCGGCCATCGCCGGACGAGTGCCGCGATGGTCGCGGCGACGATGGCGATGTTCCAGCCGGAGATCGCGACCACGTGGCTCACGCCCGAGCTCGTGAAGGAAGCAGCGAGATCGCGATCGACGCGGTCGCGCAGGCCGATCAGGATTCCGGTCGCGAGCCCCGCCTCGGGTTCCGGCATCGCCCGACCGAGTGCCTCGCCCGACGCCCTGCGAACGGTTTCCAGCCGGCCGCCGATCCCCTCCGCATCGGCCAGCTTCTCGATGTTGCGGCCCCTCAGGCTGCCGGCCAGCCCCTGTGCCCGGAGATATGCCCCATAGGAGTCCTCGCCCGGCGGTGCGAGATTGCCGATCACGGCGATCCGGTCGCCGGGCTGGACGGGCGGGTAGCGGGGGATCGTCGCGGCGATGCGCACGCCGCCCACGTCGAGCGCGAGCGTGATCGGAAGCTGGCCCTCGCGCGGGCTCCCGACCGTTTCCACCACTCCGGCCCAGCGGGTCGAGCCCTCGGCGAGATCCACCGCGGCCATCGAGGTCGACCCGATGACGAGCCGGAGCACGACTGCGGAGATGCCCAGCGCGAGTGCAACGCAACGGCCCCGGCTGGCCCGCCGGCGACCGGTGAGCAGCCAGCCCGCGCCGACGACGGCGGCGACGAGGATGAGGCTCGCGCCCAGCGGCAGGCTCGCGGTCAGTGCGCCTGTCGCAGCTCCCGCGGCAAGCCACCCGCTTCGAGGCACGGCCGTGTTCCTAGCGGACCGTCACGAGGTCCTTGAGCTTCTCGAAGGTGGCGGGGCCCACGATCTTCCGCGAACGGAGGTCCTCGACGGAACGGAAAGGTGACTCCTGCCGCGCCGCGATGATCTTGTTCGCGGTCACCGGGCCGACGCCGGGAAGCGCGTCGAGCTCGCTCGCCGTCGCCGAGTTCAGGTTGACGGGTCCGGCCTGGCTAGGGTTCGCCCCGGGACCGGCCCGACCCGTGGCGGGTCGATCGTCGCGTGACGGGACGGCCACCTTGTCGCCGTCCTGGAGCCGGGCCGCGAGGTTCAGCTCCTGCGCCGCCCGCGCACCGTCCACCCGCGGCCCAAATCCACCGGCGGCCGTGACGGCGTCGACGATCCGCGACCCGATCGGCAGCCGATAGACGCCAGGCTTGCGAACCGCTCCCGTGATGTCGACGACCAGTGTGTCCGACGCGGCTGTCCCGGTCCGCGGATCGGGGCTGCCCGGCGCGACCGAGGCGGTGGCCGCGATCGACAACTCTCCGCCGGAAGTTTGAGACGCCAGCGCCACCGCGGTGATCCCGATCAGCAGGACGGTGACCGCGGCAATCCCGAGCAGCAGCTGCCGCTGGCCGTCGAGGAAGCCACCCTCCGCTGCTTCCCGGTGGGCCACCGGGTGGTCTTCGCCCGAGCCGCCGCTCGACACCTCGAGCACGCGCCAGGGCGCCGATGAGCGATCCATGGGCGACTCCCCGGCGGGATCCGATGGACGTCCGGCGAGGAGATGGATACGTCCCGCCCGGTGGGGGCACTTCCAGCGGGCGGGACGTCCTGGAGACCTTAGCGGAGGCCTCTTAGCTGCGACTTATCTGACCGCGCTACAGCTGCTCCCAATCGACCCACCGGTTTCCGTCCCACCAGCGATGCCATAGGCGGCCGTCGGTTCCCGGCGCGAAGACGTCCAGGCGATCGGCTCCCCAGGAAGATGCGGCGGGCGGCCCGCCGAGCGAGCCGCCGAGCGTTTCCCAGTCATGCCAGCCTTGGCCGTCCCAGTAGCGATCCCATAGCTGGCCGTCCGGGAACACTGCGAAGACCTCGAGCTGGTCGACCTCCCACGTGGTGACCGTGGGACCGAAGGCCACTTCGCCGCCGAGCGACTCGTCCTCGGACCAGCGCATCCCGTCCCAGGAGCGGTGCCAGAGCGCTCGCGCGTCGTCCAGCCAGA